>CAZIRA010000032.1:0-24069 GCA_964541615.1 uncultured Paludibacter sp. | reverse complement strand
AACTCAAAACTATGTATATTATAAGCGGTATTCAGCAAGTCGGCATCGGTGTAGAAAATCTTTACGAAGCCTGGAAGTTTTACATCGAAGTGTTTAATATGGACATCCGCATTTTGGAGGACAACAAAGTGGCGGAATTGATGTTGCCTTACACGGGCGGCGTTCCACAACGGCGACATGCATGCATTGCCGTGAATATGCAGGGCGGTGGCGGTTTTGAAGTGTGGCAGTACGCTGAAAGAAAACCCAAAAAAATCGATTTTGAACTGAATTTGGGCGATTTAGGTGTGCTGGTTTGTAAAATAAAAAGCAAAGATGTAGCTAAAACTTTCGACGGGTTTTCCCGAAATCCGAACGTGAATATTGTTACCCAATTAAGCCAAAATCTGGATGGAAAGCAGACTTTCTACGTGAAAGATCCGTACGGAAATTTGTTTCAGATTGTGCACGACGACTATATATTCAAAAACGAAGGCCGACTCACGGGTGGCGTTGCCGGTGTAACCATTGGCGTAACAGATATCGAAAAAGCGATGACCGTTTACCAAGATATTTTGGGCTATGACACCATTATTGCTGACGAAACAGGCACTTTTGCAGATTTTGAAGGACTTCCTTCCGGAAATCAGAAATTCCGCCGTCGGTTACTCACGCATTCCAAACCACGCAAAGGTGCTTTCAGCGAACTTTTCGGACCGTCGTATATCGAGTTGGTGCAGGCTCTAGAACGCACGCCACGCAAATTGTACGAAGGTCGTTTTTGGGGCGATCCGGGATTTATTCAGGTTTGTTTCGATATTCGCGGAATGGAGGAATTGGGGAAATTCTGTGCCGAAAAAGGGCATTCGTTTACTGTGGACACTACGCAAAGTTTCAAAGAAGGCGGTTCGTTTGATATGGGCGATGCAGCGGGACAATTTGCCTACATCGAAGACCCGGACGGCACATTGATTGAATTTGTGGAAACGCACAAAGTTCCGATTATGAAAAAATTCGGTCTGGCTATCAACCTGAAAAACCGCAATCCCGAAAAAGCACTGCCGAAATTTATTTTGAAGGCACTGAGCGTGATGCGGGTGAAGTCTGAAAATCTGTAAGATGCAACACTCTTTCAATATACTTCTCCTCACTATGACCGTTCTTGCGGTCATAGTTTTTATTGCCTTGTATTTTGTGGATGTGGGCTACGGGCGGTTTTACAATCGGAAATGGGGCTTGTCAATCAACAACAAATTGGGCTGGACAATGATGGAGGCACCCGTTTTTATAATGATGCTGGTGCTTTGGCTTATTTCTGACCGACTTACGGACGTGGTTCGCATGATTTTTCTGCTGTTTTTCCAAATCCATTATTTTCAGCGTTCGTTTATTTTTCCATTTCGATTGCGTGGAAAAAGTTCTATGGCTATTTTGGTGGTGGCTATGGGTGTGCTTTTCAATTTGCTCAACGCGACTATGCAGGGCGGTTGGATTTTTCACGTTTCGCCACCAGATTATTACACTGTTTCGTGGTTCTGGTCGCCTCAATTTATCGTAGGCACCATACTGTTTTTTGTCGGAATGCACATGAATCACAAATCTGATAATATTATCCGAAAATTACGAAATAATGGAAATAATGAATACCACCTGCCGAAAGAAGGTATGTTTCGTCACGTAACTTCCGCCAATTATTTCGGAGAATTAATCGAGTGGATTGGGTTTGCCATTCTCACCTGGTCGTGGGCAGGAGTAGTTTTCGTGGTGTGGACATTCGCTAATCTGGCTCCGCGAGCCGCTAAGATTCATGAACGTTACAAACGCGATTTTCCGGGGGAGATGAAAGGCAGAAAGGTAAAGCGGATAATTCCGTATGTATATTAGACAGCCCCAATCCCAGTCCCATTCCCCACAAGGGAAAGGGAACACCGAGTAGAACATAAGAACTGTGACAAAATAATGGAAATATAAAGTGCAACATTCTGAAAAAAATCAAATTAAAAACCCAACTAAAAGCCTCTCCTTCGGGGAGGTTGGAGGGGTTGATGTTGGTGGGGCTACTATCATCGTTACCGGTGCAAGCGGAAGCATCGGCGCTGAAACCGTGAAAAGCCTTTTAAGGGAAGATTTTTCAGTGATTATGGCGTGCCGAAATTTGCATAAAGGCGTATCTGTACGTGCTAAAATTTTGAAAGAATTTAGCGGAAAAGAAAACTCCGTATTGCTGGAAGAATTGGACCTGGCATCGTTTACATCAATCTATAAATTTGTGGAAAATATTTCCCGAAGACATATTCGACTCACGGGCTTGATGAACAATGCCGGAACGCTTAACCGGACTTTTACGCTCACACCCGAAGGTTTTGAGAACACTATCGGAGTAAATTATGTTGGCGTTTTTTTACTCACAAAACTGCTAATTCCGATGCTGGAAGACGGTTCCGGAATTACCAATGTGGTTTCGATGACTACCAACCCAAAACGAATTGACAAGCAGATTTTTGATTTCACGCCCGAAAAATTTAGGCAATTACGAAGTTACAGTCAATCCAAAACGGCTCTGATGCTTTTCACGGCATCATTGGCAGAGAGGTATCGTGGAAAATTTCACGTCAATGCCGGTGATCCGGGCATTGTGGATACAGAAATTCTGCGTTTAAGCCGCAGGTTTGATTTTTTGACAGACTCATTGTTTCGTCCGCTAATCAAGACGCCACGAAAAGGTGCAATTCCGCTTGTCAACGCTCAACTTTCCAAAGATACCGGCAAATTATTTTCGGGAAACCGACACAAATATATACGCGAAAAATACGCCCAACATCCATTAAGAAAATGGCTTTGGGAGGAAACGGAGAAGAAAATTGCTGAAATCCAAATTCAATCAGGCAAGCATTAACATTCAATAAATGGCTTTTATTCCAAATAATTTGTAATTTTGTGTCACCATTTTTGTCGCTAAAAACAGGTTAACATTCCATCTATTTAACAGCTTTTATTTCAAAAAATGAATAGAGAAAATCTTGTAGTTCGTACGCTTATTTTGATTGCAGGCGTTTTTATAATGGCGTTTGGAGTGTCTATTTCCATTCGTTCAGGCTTAGGAACCA
Source organism: uncultured Paludibacter sp. (assembly GCA_964541615.1). GTDB lineage: Bacteria > Bacteroidota > Bacteroidia > Bacteroidales > Paludibacteraceae > UPXZ01. Next base: position 20,983 of record CAZIRA010000032.1, on the reverse strand, counting down.
CGCCTATTTCGTCGGTTCCGTACGTTTACAATATTATTTTCGAGAAAATTTCGGTCGGAACGTATTCAATTTTGCTCAATTTACTTTTCGTTCTTTTTCAGATGATGATTTTGAAAAAAGACTTCAAGGCTTACCAACTGCTTCAAATCCCCGTAGTGCTTGTTTTTGGATGGTTTATTGATGTCCATTTGGCGTGGAACGAAGGTGTTTTTGTGCCTGCTAATTATGTTTGGCAATGGATTTACACGCTGTTGAGCTGTGTGATTATTGCTTTTGGGATATTCTTGCAGGTCAAAGCCGATGTGAGTTTGCTGCCGGGCGAGGGGTTGATAATGGCCATTTCCAGGACTTTAAAAAAAGACTTTGGTTTTACTAAAATTCTTTTTGACAGTGCACTTGTGCTTGTGTCGCTGATTAGTATTTTTATTTTTCTGGATAAATTGGAAGGTGTGCGTGAAGGAACCATTGCATCGGCATTTTTGGTAGGATTTATTCTGCAATTTTACAATAAACACCTCACCATTATCGACCAAATTGTGTATTCCAATAAGCCCGTCGAGCAATTTATGGAAGAGCCGTACATGAACACGGAAAATTTCGTGATAACCATCTCGCGCCAGTACGGAAGCGGTGGACATGCTGTGGGTGAGCAGGTTGCAAAAAAATTAGGCGTAGCATTTTACGACAGTAGTTTGATAGATCTAACCGCGGAGGCCAGCGGATTTACCAAAGAATATGTGAAAGAGCACGAGCAAAAACTGACTAACTCGTTGCTTTACAAGCTTTACAAGCAGAATTACGCTTACGTCAATGAGGCAATTCCACCCCAAGACATGCTTTTCATGGTGCAGACACGGGTTATCCGCGACATTGCGACTCGCGAATCGTGTGTGATAGTAGGGCGTTGCGCTGATTTTATTCTGAAAGGACATCCCAATATTTTTAATGTTTTTGTGCATGCTAATGATGCTTTCAGAATGAGCCGTGTGATTACAGAATATGGTGCCGATCCCGAAGATGCCGAAAAAGAAATGGATAAAAAAGATAAAGAACGGGCAAATTACAACGAGCATTATACGGGAAGAAAATGGGCAAATCTGAAAGATTACGACCTGTCAATCGAGAGTTCACTCTTTGGAATTGACATCACCGCAGCGATGATTATTGATGCCCGGCGAAAAGCAATGTACACATCGTTATCAGCAAAATAGCATACATTTACTATACACTTTTTCAACCTTTAACATTATTCTGATAAAATGAATTCTACCAAAATTAAATGTCCGAATTGTAATTTTGAATTTCCGCTGGAAGATGCGCTGAAAGACGAAGTGAAAAACGTCATCGAAAGAGAAAAACAATCGATGCGACAGGAAATGCTGAAATTCAAGGAACAGCAGGATGAAAAACTGCGTCAGAATGAAAAGGCGTTACATCAGAAGGAGTTAGCATTCCAGCAGAAAGAAAAAGATCTTTCGTTGGAAATGGAGAAGCAGAAAATCGCATTGGAAGCGGAGCTAAACGCAAAATTCAAGAAAGAGCAAGAAGCACAACGTGAAGAGATGAGAAAAACGGTTTCGCAAGATTTTGAAAATAAAATAAAAATACTCGAAGATGCTGACAAAGAAAAAGATCAGAAGCTGAAAATTGCTCGTGAAAAGGAGTTGGAATTTTTACGAAAAGAGAAAGAACTCAAAGCGAAAGAGGAGGAAATGGAAATCCGGATTGAACGGAAGTTGATGCAAGAGCGAGAGTTATTGAAGGAACAACTCCAAAAAGAGGAACTTGAAAAAGCACAATTGAGGGATGAAAAACACGCCCTTCAAATCAAGGAGTTTGAGAAAAAGCTGGAAGACCAGAAAAAACTCGTCGAAGAAATGCAGCGCAAAGCTGAGCAGGGATCCATGCAGCTTCAGGGCGAAGTGCAGGAACTTGCGCTTGAAGAATTGCTACGGATGATGTTTCCAATTGATGATATTTCGGAAGTTGCTAAAGGTGTAAAAGGTGCTGACGTTATCCAAACCGTAAAAAATCGGATTGGCACTGAAGCTGGCATTATTCTTTATGAAAGCAAGCGGACCAAGGCATTCAGTATGGATTGGGTGAGCAAACTGAAATCGGATGCTGTGCTCGTCAAAGCCAATGTCTGCGTGATTGTGACGGAAGCTATGCCTGATGGAATTGAACGCATTGGACAGATTGACGGCGTCTGGATTTGCACGTACGCTGATTTGAAAGGCTTAGTGATTGTTTTGCGAGACAGTATTCTCAAAATCAGCGAAGCATACAGCTCTCAAACAAACAAAGGCGAAAAAATGCAGATGCTCTACGACTACCTCATGGGCAACGAATTCCGCCTTCAACTTGGTGCTATCATCGAAGGTTTCAGCGAGCTTCAAAACAGCTACGTGAAAGAAAAAAACATGATGGAGCGAATCTGGAAGCAGCGTGAAAAACAGCTTGAAAAAGTACTCCTGAACACCAATCATTTTATCGGATCCATTCAGGGAATTGCCGGAAGTTCTATGCCGGAGCTTAAGCAAATCGGCGAAGCGGATAATTTCGTAATGGAACTGCCTGAATAACAATCTATTTAGCTTGTCAATTCGTTAAATATTTATCTCAATAAAAAATCACTGAAAATATCGCTCTTTTTTGTTATTTTTGCAGATTGTATTTGTAATTAAGACAAGATGATTTCAAAAATTATTGCAGAAGAGCTGATTCACAAAGTAAAGCGTGAAATTGAGGATGCCAAGAAAATCGTCATGGTGACCCACTTCGGTCCGGATGGCGATGCAATGGGTGCATCGCTGGGTATGTGGCATTTTTTAATGGCTTTGGAAAAAGAGCCGAAAGTTATCCTACCTACTCCTCCGCCCGATTTTCTGATGTGGATGCCAGGCGCTGAACAATCGCTGATTTACGTTTTTCAAAAAGAAGAAGCTGATAAAATCATTAAAGAGGCAGATTTGATCTTTGCAGTTGATTTCAACACACCGAGCCGACTTGCCATGCTTGCCGATTCTGTGGTAGAGTCAAAAGCCCGCAAAGTGATGATTGACCACCACCTCAATCCCAACAAAGAATTTGCCGACATAATCATTTCTTACCCACAAATTTCATCTACCAGCGAACTGATTTTCAGGCTGATATGCCGGATGGGGCATTTTTCGGATATAAATCTCGGTTGTGCCGAATGCATTTACACCGGAATGATGACTGATACGGGAGGTTTCACCTACAATTCAAATCACGAAGAAATTTACTCGATAATTTACGAATTAATCAAGCTCGGCGTTGACAAGGACATCATTTACAGGCGTGTCTACGATACTTTTTCGGAGCACCGGATGCGCTTACAGGGATATTGCATTTACAAAAAAATGAAAGTTTATCCCGAATATCAGGCTGCGCTCATAACGCTTACGAGAGATGAAATGGAAGAGTTCCAGTACATAAACGGCGATGCAGAAGGTTTTGTGAATATTCCGCTGTCAATACGTGAAGTAACTTTCTCGGTTTTCATGCGTGAAGATCCGGATAAAATAAAAATTTCCTTTCGCTCCCAGGGTTCTTTTCCTGCCAATAAATTTGCAGAAGAATTTTTCAACGGTGGCGGACATTTAAATGCCTCTGGCGGAGAAAGTTACACCTCAATGGAAGAAGCGGTGAAGATATTTGAAGCAGGATTGCCCAGGTTTAAAGAGTTTTTGGAGCAAGCCCCATAACCCCCTGAAGGGGATTTTAAAGACTGCAACGTTTGAAAAGATTCTGATTTACTCATTTGATTTAGGACGTTTGCACAATTTTTAAGAAGAGATTTTAAAATGACAACAAACAATAATAATTTTCAACATTCAGATAATATTGACGATTTTGCTCTTAATTTCCCCTTGGCACTTCCCCTTCAGGGGATTGAGGGGCAGGAGTTAGGCGACAAGGTAAGTAGAGGTAAATTCCTAATCATCCTCGGCGACGGCATGGCGGATGAGCCCATAGCATCACTGGGAAACAAGACTCCATTACAGGTAGCCAATACACCCAATATCGACAGATTAACTGCTATGGGACGGTGCGGTATGCTCGATACGATTCCGGAAGGCTTTCATCCCGGAAGCGAAATAGCCAATCTTTCGGTGCTTGGATACGATGTCTCCCGTGTATTCGAAGGGCGCGGCACACTCGAAGCAGCCAGCATGGGAGTGGAAATAGGAGAAGATGAGATGGCAATGCGCTGTAACCTGATCTGCGTGAAAGACGGAAAAATTAAAAACCATTCAGCCGGTCATATCAGCAACGAAGAAGCCGGGGAATTAATCTTATTTCTCCAAAAAGAATTGGGAAATGAGATCGTAAGTTTTCACCCGGGCGTTTCTTACCGCCATTTACTAAAAATAAAAAACGGTGTAAAGCAGCTTGAATGCACGCCTCCACACGATGTTCCCGGGCAAGATTTTAGGCCATTAATGATAAAACCAAAAACTGATGAGGCTAAAGAAACAGCCGATTTTCTCAATGATTTGATTCTGAAATCGATGAAATTACTCGAAAATCACCCTGTTAATCTGAAACGAGCCGCAGCCGGAAAAGATAAGGCAAACAGCATTTGGCCCTGGTCACCGGGCTACAAACCGTCGATGGAGCACTTACTGCCTCAATATGGTTTGAAAAACGGTTCAGTCATTTCAGCGGTCGATTTGATTAAAGGAATCGGTGTGTATGCCGGCTTGAAAAACATTGACGTAGAAGGAGCTACCGGACTTTATGACACCAATTATGAAGGAAAGGCACAAGCAGCGATTAACGCATTGCGAAAGGACGATTTTGTCTATCTTCACATCGAAGCAAGCGATGAAGCCGGCCATGAAGGCGATGTGGATTTGAAAATAAAAACCATTGAATACCTGGACAGTCGCGTGGTAAAGCCTGTTTTGGAAGAATTGCTAACCCGGGATGGACCCGTCACAATCGCACTTCTACCAGACCACCCGACACCCTGCGCAATCCGCACGCACACTTCAGAACCGGTTCCCTTTGTGATTTTCAGGACAGGAAATAACCCCGACAAGGTGGAAAAATACGATGAATTCTCTTGCAAAGAAGGGAGTTACGGATTGTTGAAAGGAAAAGAATTTATTGACGAAGTTTTAAAAAAATAAAGTGTTTTTTATGCTTTTACAAAATCTAAATAACACTCTACACATTCACTTATGATTACCGAAGGGATCAAATATGCCGGTTCAAAATTAAAAATTCTACCGTATATTTTAGAAATTATTTCTTCGCTGGAAGTAAAAAATGTATTAGATGGATTCAGTGGAACGACAAGAGTGTCGCAGACATTTGCAAAAATGGGTTATAACACCACTGCAAACGATATTTCAGTTTGGTCGGAAGTTTTTGGGACCTGCTATCTGAAATCTACAAAACCAGATGATTTTTACAAGGGAATCATTAACCATTTGAACGGATTGAAAGGATTTGACGGATGGTTTACAGAGCATTACGGCGCTGATGAAGCAGAATCGAAAAGACCGTTTCAACGAAAAAACACACAGAAATTAGATGCAATTCGCTCCGAAATTGACAAATTAAATCTCGAATGGGAGGATAAATGTGTACTTTTGACAAGCTTGATTCTTGCTTTGGATAAAGTGGACAGCACGTTGGGGCATTATTCAGCATATTTATCTAAATGGTCGCCGCGCTCTTTTAATGATTTGACTCTCAAACTCCCAAAGCGATTTCCGATCATGAGTGAAAATGAAGTGATTCGAGGCGATATTTTCAAAACAGTAGAGAATAGAGAGTTTGATTTTACCTATTTTGATCCGCCGTACGGTTCAAATAACGAGAAAATGCCGCCAAGCCGCGTCCGTTACGCTGCTTATTATCACATTTGGAAAACGGTGATTCTCAATGATAAACCTGATTTATTTGGCGTTGCCAATCGGCGCGTGGACACGAGAGATGCGGTTACTGCGTCTGTCTTTGAGGAATTCAGAAAAGATGAAAACGAGCAATTCCTTGCGATGAAAGCACTCGAACGGCTAATCAAAATGACAAATTCCCGATATATATTGCTATCTTACAGTTCGGGAGGCAGAGCAACCAAAGAGGAATTGTACGAAATTCTTAAATCAAGTGGAAAGCTATTAAAAGCCGTAGAAATAGACTACAACCATCATGTTATGGCTCAAATGAGGTGGACAAACGAGTGGGTGAATAGTGACAGGAAACACAAAGAGTATTTATTTTTGGTGGAGAAGAACACAATTCCCCAACATACTATCGGGGAGAAATTTATTACATAAATGAGAATCGTTCACAATAATCAAAAAGTCAATTCGAAATTATGAATAAAGACAGCGATAAAACAATTTTAAACTCCCCTTCAGGGGTTGGGGGCAGATACATCATCAGCGGCGGTGGAACCGGCGGACATATTTTTCCGGCTATCAGCATAGCAAACGCAATCAAAGCTCGAGACAAAAAAGCTGACATTCTTTTTGTCGGTGCAATCGGACGGATGGAAATGGAGCGTGTACCTCAGGCAGGTTACCCTATAGAAGGACTTCCTGTGAGGGGTTTTGACAGAAAAAATCTGCTCAAAAACATAAGCGTTCTTTTTGATTTACAAAAAAGCATCAAGAAAGCAAAGAAAATAATTCGTGATTTCAAACCGGATATCGCTATCGGAGTAGGTGGCTATGCAAGTGCACCTACGCTGAAAGCAGCTTCTGAATTCGGCGTACCAACACTGCTTCAAGAGCAGAATTCATACGCAGGAGTGACCAACAAAATGCTGGCAGCAAAAGCATCGAAAATCTGCGTGGCATATGAGGGCATGCAAAAATTTTTCCCGGCAGAAAAAATCATCATGACCGGAAATCCGGTACGTCAGGATTTATTTAACGTGCTACCGAAAGCCAAAGAAGCTTACGAATTTTTCGGACTTGACCCGGACAAAAAAACACTTTTAATAGTTGGAGGAAGCTTGGGTGCAGGAACCATCAATCAAAGCATTACTGCTAAAATGGATACAATTGCAAAGAGCGGAATACAGGTCATTTGGCAGACAGGAAAATTCTACATCGAAAAAGTCAGAAAAGAGGCAGAAAAACACATAAGCAGGTCATTTATTGTGACCGATTTTGTTTCACGAATGGATTACGCCTACTCCATTGCTGATTTGGTAGTTTCGAGAGCCGGCGCAAGTTCCATTTCCGAATTGTGCCTGCTTGCAAAACCAGTCGTTCTCGTTCCTTCACCCAACGTAGCAGAAGATCATCAGACAAAAAATGCACTGGCTCTGGTCAACAAAAACGCTGCTGTTATGGTTCGTGATAGTGAGGCAATTGAAAAATTGGTGCCTGCTGCATTGGATTTGATTTTAAACGACAAACAGATGACTGATTTATCCAAAAATATTGTTTTGCTGGCGCAAAAAGATTCAGCCAACAGGATTGTGGATGAGGTTTTTAACATTATAAAATTGAAATGACAAATACGTACGCTCAATATTATTTTCTCGGAATCGGTGGTATTGGAATGAGTGCCATTGCACGTTATTTCAGCGCAAAAGGCTTTGGAGTGGCAGGTTACGACCGCGCTCAGACCAAACTAACCGACGACCTTGTAACGGAAGGGATAAAAGTGGTTTACGATGAATCGGTCGAACAAATTCCTGCCGAATTTCTGGAACCAAACAAAACGTTGGTCATAATCACGCCCGCAGTTCCAGACGAACATGAACAACTGGCTTATTTCCGGAAAAACAATTTCCGCATCATGAAGCGGTCAGAAATTCTTGGAGAAATCACCCGTCAGAGTAAAGCTATCTGCATTGCAGGTACGCATGGCAAAACGACCACATCTACCATGACTGCGCATCTTATGCATCAATCGCACGTGGAGTGCAGCGCATTTCTCGGAGGTATTTCAAATAATTACAAAACCAACCTGATTATTTCTAACCAAAGCAACTATGTGGTGGTTGAAGCTGACGAATACGACCGTTCGTTTCACCGTCTTACACCTTTTATGGCTGTAATTACCTCCATGGATCCCGACCATCTGGATATTTACGGATCGGAGGAAGCTTTTGTGGAAAGTTTCGAGCATTTCACTTCGTTGATTACACTGGGCGGTTCGCTGATTGTCAATAGCAAAATCAAGTTGAATCCAAAACTCCAAAAAGGAGTGAAACATTATACCTATGGATTGGACGAAAATGCGAATTTTCATGCCAAAAACATCCGTACAGAGAATGGAAAGATCTTATTCGATTTTGTAGCGCCGACCGAAACTATCCACGACATCAGTTTGGGAGTTCCGGTAATGATAAATGTGGAAAACGGCGTTGCTGCGATGGCACTTTCGTGGCTCAACGGAGTTACCAACGAAGAGCTCCGCACTGCAATGTCAACTTTCCAGGGAATTTACAGGCGATTCAGTTTGGTTTATCAGGATGAAAATGTGGTTTTCATGGATGACTATGCTCATCATCCCAACGAATTGAAAGCAAGTATTTCGTCAATCCGCCAGCTATATGCAGGCAGAAAAATCACCGGAATTTTCCAGCCGCACCTTTACACACGGACGCGGGATTTTGCACCGGAATTTGCAGAAGCGCTCTCCAATCTGGATGAATTAATTCTACTCAATATTTATCCTGCACGAGAATTGCCGATTGAGGGAGTTACCTCGGAAATTATTTTAAAAGATGTGACTATTCAACATAAAACTCTGACAAATAAAGAAAATTTATTAACTTTGTTAGATAAAAAAGAGATTGACGTACTGGTTACTTTTGGTGCAGGAGACATTGATAAAATGGTTCCGGAGATAAAGAAATTCTTGAAAAACAAGCACAAAGAGCTGACTGAAAAGAATGAACCGACTACTTAAATACGGGTTAATTATTGGCGTAATAGTGGTATGCCTGGCGTATGCTGTTTTTGCGAGCGGCAAAAGCACCAGCGCCGCTCAGCGAAAAGTATGCTCCAACATTCAGATTTCCATCACTGATTACGACAAAAGAATGTTGTTAAACAAGGAGGAAGTTGCCGTTTTGCTCAAAGAAAAAGACCTGAACCCCATTGGAAAAACACTTTCACGGATCCGTACAAAATCAATAGAAGATGAAGTGGAAAAACATCCGATGGTTCGCCGTGCAGAGTGCTACAAAACACCTGACGGAACGGTCTATATCTCAATCGTACAACGTACTCCTGTGCTTCGTGTAGTCGGCGAAGACGATTATTACGTCGATGATTTGAGAAAAACCATGCCGGTTTCTCCAAATCACGCTGCATATGTCCCTGTTTTCACTGGCAGAGTGACAAAAAAAATGGCAACAGGTTCGATTTATGATTTTGCTCAATATTTGAATAAAGACGAATTTTGGGGCAATCAGATTGATCAGATAAATATCAACCAGGACATGAAAGTGGAACTTGTGCCACGCGTAGGCAACCACATCATTATGCTGGGCAGTTTCGACCGATTTGAACAAAAATTAGAAAAACTAAGGAAATTTTATCTGTATGGTTTGAATGAAATAGGCTGGAATGCGTATTCAAAAATTGATTTACAATACCGCGACCAAGTGGTTTGCACAAGGAAAAGCAACTAAATTTTTGCTAAAAAAGTTTGATCAAAAAGCCTGTTAACTATAATGCTATTTTACCAATAAATAACCCTCTCTTCAAAAAAATGAGTAACAAAGCAATTGTATATGTAGATTTCGGCGGGTCGCATGTTTCGGCAATTGCCGGATTTGTGCAGAACGACCATGCTTTGAAGATTCTTGGTGAGCAGTCACGTATGGGCGATGATGTAAAAAGCGGTGTGGTAGAAAAAATTACCGGAGCTGCTTTTAAGGTGAATGAAACAATCAAATTGCTTAAAAATTCTCTGAAATGGAAAGACCAGATTTCGCTGGTGAGCATCAGCATCAATGCTAAATCCATGAAGCACCATACTGTTTCTCTCGAAAAACGGATTCACAATATTGTCACTGAAAAACTCCTGAAAGATATGGAGGCCGAAAGCCGGGTAGAGATAAAAACAGATAACATAGTGGTATTCAAAAGCATACCACTCTCATATTATATTGATGGACAATTAGTAGAAAATCCGATTGGACTTCGGGGACAGAACCTGCGCATAGATTACAACTTGATAATCGGGCATTACCTGGTAAAAGAAACGCTCGAACGGACTATTGAACGGACCGGAATCGGCGTGGACTACATTCACCTGGGAATGGATGCAATTGCAACGGCCATTCTTGATGACAGGGACAAAGAAGATGGTTGTGCAGTGATAAATTTTGGTGCTACTACCACCACTCTGGGAGTTTATTGCGGTGGAAAATTACAGGAATTATTTGTAGTTCCGCTGGGCGGATTGAACATAACGAAAGACATTCAAGAGCTCGGAATCAGCTTTAACAACGCTGAAACATTGAAATGCAAGACCGGATCTGCACTTGAAAGCATGGTAACTGAACCACTAAACATACAAATTCCTCACGCCAATCCGAATGAACCAAAAGTTCGCGTTTCGACTACTTTTCTGGCAGTCATTATTGAGTCGAGATTGGAAGAGATGCTGGCACCACTTTTCAAGCAGATTGATACCATCCCCTATCCGCTTCATTCTGGTATTGTGATAACTGGCGGTGCTTCAAAATTGAAGAATCTGTGTGAATTTATTGAGGAAAAAACAGGTTTCCAGGTCAGAATGGGAAATCATGCCGACTGGCTTTCTGAAGATACCGATCCTAAATTTTACGATCCCGGATATTCACAAGCCGTTGGCTCAATTTTAATGTCAAACGACCTGTACGAACTGAACCAAACCGAAACCAACAAAGCTGCCATCGGAATAAAAATTCCCGGCAAAAAATTATTATCTGCTCTTACAAAAGGATTCAGCACCGGCATGGAATCACTCTTCAAATACGATGAAATGGAACGAAAACAGTACGAAAACCAAATGGAGGAAGAGCAGGAAGTCAAAGAACAAGAACAAGAAAAGCAACAATTTGAATAAATCAGAACAATTTTACTAAATCAAACATATATATATGAATTTATTAGATGAAACACTTCCATTGGATTTGCCCATGTCAAATCTATCCATCATCAAAGTTATAGGTGTAGGTGGTGGAGGCAGCAATGCCGTAAATCACATGTATAACCAAGGAATTACAGACGTTTCGTTTGTAGTCTGCAATACCGACAACCAAGACCTTGACCGCTCTCCCGTACCAATCAAAGTACAGCTGGGTAAATCCAGCACACTCGGACTTGGCGCTGGCGGAAAACCTGAAATTGCCCGAAAAGCGGCGGAGGAATCCGTAGAAGACATTCAGAATATGCTGGCTGACAACACCAAAATGGTGTTTATCACTGCAGGAATGGGTGGAGGTACAGGAACGGGTGCATCTCCTGTCATTGCAAAAGTAGCCCACGAAATGGGAATCCTTACCGTTGGAATTGTGACCATACCGTTTGCTTTTGAAGGAAAACAAAAAATCCGTCAGGCACTGGAAGGCGTGGTAGCGTTAAGTGAATATGTGGACGCAATTTTGGTAATCAACAACGAGAAGCTGAAACTGATTTATCCGGATTTGAACCTCTCAAATGCTTTTGCCAAGGCGGATGACATTCTTACAAATGCTGCAAAAGCCATTGCAGAAATCATCACAGTTCCGGGTTATATCAATACCGACTTTGCCGATGTAAGCACCATCATGCGCGATGGAAAAGTGGCCATTATGAATACCGGTTTTGCTTCTGGCGAAAACCGTATCACCAAAGCCATAGAGGATGCACTTAATTCTCCTCTTTTGAATACTACCGACGTAAACGGTGCCAAAAAAGTGCTCTTGAGCCTCTATTGCTCGCATGAGAATGAGATCAAAATGGAAGAAATTACTCAGATACACGACTTTATGGCCAAAGTGGGTGAAGATGTTACCGTTATCTGGGGAGCAAGTTTTGATGAAAAACTGGGTGATGAAGTAAAAATTACACTGATTGCAACTGGATTTGATGTAAAAGACATACCCGGAATGCCAGCAAACATGATTAAACACCTTCGCGATGAGGAAAAACGTGAAAATGATGAGCTGGCACAGGAAAATCTCCCTTTTAACGAGGAGCTTGAAGAACAGAAAAAATCTGCCGAAGCCGAGATAAACAAAGCTATGGGCGAGCTTTATGGTTCTTCCATCAAACAGCCGATTGTGCCTGAGAAAAAAGAAGAGGAGGCTTTGCAAGGTGCTATTGAATTTGATAATTTTGAAGAAGTTGAAGATATTAAGCTGGTAGATATTTCAGACTTAGACGATGAAGGGAACCTCCAAAAAGTGGAGGAAATCCCTTCCTGGAAACGTAGATTCCTGAAAAAATAAGTTTTTTGATAATCAGCAGAAGCCGGCTTATTGATTTTATAATTGAATATGGCTGTTGGCTCATGCCTAAAAAGACATCTATTTAATTTGACATTTTAAGATAATTTGAAAATGGAAAAAATATTCGAACAAATAAGCAATGATATAAAAACCGCTATGCTCGCACGAGAAAAAGTGGCGTTGGAAGCATTACGTGGAGTAAAAAAAGAGTTTTTGGAAGCTAAAACTGCCAAAGGAAGTGATGGAATTCTCCACGACGAACAGGCTGTGAAAATCATGCAGAAAATGGTGAAACAGCGCAAAGAAACGGCACAGATCTATACCGAACAAAACCGTCCGGAATTGGCTGAGAAAGAACTGGCCGAAGCTGAGGTCATTGAAAAATACCTGCCCATGCAAATGAATGAAACGGAACTGGAACAAGCTCTGATTGCTTTGATTTCAGAGATTGGTGCTTCCGGTCCACAAGATATGGGAAAAGTGATGGGTGCAGCGACCAAAAAACTGGCTGGCAAAGCTGATGGACGTGCAATTTCCGAAAAAGTAAAAGGATTGCTGAATAAATAAATTCAGAAACTGAGATTTGATTCAAACAAGATTATCCAGAGAAGAAAAATGGGCAGTCTAACGTTTATACATTACTACATCTACGTAATATCCTCTCAAATCTGATGGAATCCATTTTACATGATTAACAAATACGAAGTTTTCAATATCGATAGGACTAACTAAATGTCCTCTATTGAATGGCACTTTTTTTGAAAACACATCAGAAAAAACAAGCTGGTTTTCTTGCAATCTTGACAAAGCTTTTTCATCACTCGCATCAATAAACCGCTCAAAATCCATTTTTCCTGTTTCGTAATAATACAGATTTGAAACAAATCCGCTTTCCTTAAGCACAAATGTCTTATCAGGATTCTCATCTATGATTTTTACCAATGCCTGATTATTTTGATAATTGAAAATATTGTTAGGAAAAACAGCAAAGAAAAAGTTCCAGACCAGCATGGCAACTGTTAGATATTTAATCGCTAACATATCAAAATCAATCAAGGAAGGCAGAAATAGCACCAACAAAAAAGGAAGCATCACCATAAATTCCGAATTTCCATGCGAATAAAAAGCAAAACCAAACTGCAGTACAAAAGCTAGCAAATGGGTAAATTCAAACGGTTGTAGTTTATTCGAAAATTTGCGAATTTTGAGCGTTTTGAATAGATTTCGGAAAAATAAAAAAACAAGGATAATAACAACCGGAATTATCAAATACAAAACCGGTATTAATCTGAGAATATCTGCAACAATGCCATGAACCTGGAAAAAAGTCCGGAAAAATGTTATGGGTGTGATGAAAAAATTCTGCCATCCAAAATCAAAGTTTGCTTTATCTGAAAAAAAATATTCAGCTGCGAATCGTAAAAGATTATCGAGAGTAAAATTGATTTTCAAATAAAACACCAATACGAGCGAGTATACAATCGGGACAAGAAGAACCGTCAGACAGAAAGCAATGATCGATTTGAGATTTCTTATCCTCAAAAATCCCGCAAACAATGCAATTCCCCAAAACAAATGAATCTGATGAAAAAGACATGCAGCTGATATGAAAATACCACTCAAAAAAACATTTGCAATCTTCTTGTTAATTAGAAATTGATAAAAGAAAAAAGATGCTGATAAAGAAAGAAAAATGGGAATAATATATGCTTCGGCTTCTACAGCAAACCGCATTATTCCAAAGCAAGATGCAACAAAAAGAGTCAGAATATTTGATTTAACTACATCATTGACTTGTTTAATAATTATTTTCCTTAACAAAAGCAGACTCCCTATTGCAAAGACTGCATTTACAAACTGCATCAGCCGTAAAGCATCAATAGTTGGTATAACAAAGGAAATCGTCTTATAGACAATCCAATTGAAAAAATTATACAGCAGATGGTGAGCAGCAAACAAATTACCGCCATGCTTTACTTCAGAGCCGTAACCTAAAGAATCAAGCGAAAAATTATTATTGGGAAAGAAAAAGTAGATAATAAAAATAACCGCACTGAGAACAAAACAATATATCTTTTCTTGTTTCAGACTCTTTTTTAAGGACGGGTATTTCTCAGATATATTCAATTTTTGGCAATAAATTGGTCGACTGAAATGCTAAAAAAGCAAAACCAAACCTTCTACTCCTACCCCTTAATCAGATTCAAAAATTCTTCTCTTGTTTTCGCTTGCTGGAAAACGCCGGTAAAGTCGGAGGTAGTGGTGATGGAATGCTGCTTCTGAACACCGCGCATCTGCATACAGAGGTGCTGAGCCTCTATCACAACGATAACACCCATCGGGTTCAGCGTTTCTTGAATACACTCTTTTATCTGAGTCGTAAGACGCTCCTGCACCTGAAGTCTGCGTGCAAAAACTTCCACAACCCGGGCGATTTTACTCAATCCTGTGATTTTTTTATCAGGAATGTACGCTACGTGTGCTTTCCCGAAAAACGGCAGCATGTGGTGTTCACACATGGAGTAAAAATCAATGTCTTTCACAATCACCATCTGACGGTAATCCTCGGTAAACATAGCTGAACTAATGATTTTTTCCGGATCCTGTTCATAGCCCTGCATGAAAAACTGCATCGCTTTTGCAACACGTTCGGGCGTTTTCAGAAGTCCTTCGCGATTCGGATCCTCGCCCAAATCTTCAAGTATTACCCTGTATTTTTCGGCAAGTTTAGTCGTTTTTTCCTTATTGAACCGGATGAGATTGTTTTCGTATAAATCCATTTTATCAACGTTTATCTGATTGAAACCTTGCTTTCGCGTACTGTATAAGTCTCTTTTCTGAGTTCTGGAAATGCATTTACCAACTCGGCACGAAATGCCTGAGCGTCTTCATGAGTTCTGAAATCACCGATTCTTACTTTCCAGAATGGCGATGCATAAATTCTATAAACTCCATAACCCGGAAATGCACTGCGGAGACGGCGCTCAATGTTGAGCGATTCGTCCTTTGCGGTACGCTGTGCATTGCTGGAAAACACTTGCACACGGTATCCAGCACCTACATACGGTCCCGAAGGAGCATCTTTTTTGTTCAGATAATCATCAATCAGCTTGTCAAGTTTTGGATCTTGTTTTACCACTACTTTTGACGAACTTTCAATGGACTCAATCACTGCCGGACGCTTTGAATCACTGGCATTCTGCCCGATTACATTCAAAGCACCGAACATAACAACCGTTATAATTAACAAAGAATTTTTCATTGCTCAGGAGTAAAATATTTTCACAAAGGTATTAATTTGAAATGGTTTTCAAGCAAAATTTAAAAACTGTTATGAATTTTTCATGCAGTAATTATTGATTTTTATATATGAATTCGTGCTTTCATTTCACCACAAACAGCGGTCTATTCGGATGAATGTAATTTCCAGAGTCCCGACAAACTGCATATAAATCAATTAAAAAACAGATTAATTCATAAATCTTAAAACAGTTTCTAAACACAAAAACGACTAATTTCGAATGATTTTCAAAATCAAAACATTGACTTTTGATGCGAAAAAAGTATCTTTGTAATCGTTTGATTGATTTACTACAAAATATGAGCCGAAAAAAAACAGCAATCATCGTTGCAGGTGGAAAAGGTGAGCGGATGAATTCCGAAATTCCAAAACAGTTCCTCGAATTGGCGGGTAAACCGATACTCATGCATACGCTCGAAAAGTTTCATTTTTTTTCGGATGAAATGGAATTGATCCTGGTTCTTCCGGCACTGCAGATTGATTTTTGGAAAGAACTTTGTGAAAAACATCACTTTTTTCTGCCTCATAAAATTGTGGAAGGAGGATCTGCCCGCTTTTTTTCGGTAAAAAACGGACTTCAGCAAGCCGAAAACTCTGACGGACTTATTGCTATCCATGACGGCGTGCGTCCGTTCGTAGATATGGAAACTATCAAGCGAAGCTTTGAATCTGCCGAGCAAATGGGTGCTTCCATTCCCGTGGTGGATATGATTGAGAGCCTGAGAAAAGTGACTGAAAATGGAAGTGTAGCAGTTGACCGCAATGCTTTCAAACTGGTGCAAACTCCACAGGTTTTTCAATCAGAAATTATTCTGAAAAGCTACGACCAACCTTACAACGAGCAGTTTACCGACGATGCATCGGTGGTGGAATCGGCTGGTTTCACCGTACGATTAGTGGAAGGAAATCGGGAGAACATCAAGATTACAAATGTGCTGGACCTGCAATTAGCAGAAATTTTATTGAAACAACAATGACTGAAACAAACAATCGGATAGAATGGCTTGACAGCCTGCGTGCATTGGCCATCATTGCCGTTATCATCATCCATATTTCCTCGCCCATCGTGAATGTCACGTTTGGTGAAAGTATGAATTTTTGGTGGATCGGACACATCGTTGACAGCGCTGTGAGATTTGCGGTGCCGCTTTTTTTGATGATCAGCGGCGCCACACTCCTTACACGGAAATACAACCTGAAAGAATACTACAAAAGGCGATTCATGCGAGTAGTACTTCCGTTTCTTTTTTTCATGCTTGTTTACTGGGTTTTCAGGTGGATAAATCTGCCTGCTAACCAGCAACCTCATGATTTTAACAGTATCATCGACTGGGGAATCCGGCTATTTCTAGAAGAAGGCATTTCAAAGCATTTCTGGTTTGTTTATATGCTGGTTTTCCTCTATCTCATCATTCCATTCGTTGGCGAATTTGTCCGCAAGCTTAAATCAGAGATGATTATTTTCCTTTTAGCCGCCTGGGTGTTGCTTTGCCTGATCAGTCACAATTTTTCAGTCAATATTTACCTTTGGTCAGGAGGAAACATTCTTCAAAAACTCTATATTTACGTTCTGTATCTGGGTTACATGTTGCTCGGATATTATCTTTATAATATTTTTTACGTTTCACGCAATGTCAGACTCACGGCAGTTATCGTTTATGTTATCACTGTTGCAGTAACTGTTTTGGTAGTTTTCTACACCAGCCACGTTAAGTCAAAGCTTGATCTTTCACTTTACAGCTACCTGAATTTGAACACGATAATTCAATCCGCAGCTGTTTTCATTGCGTTGAAAAATACTTCTATCAATCAAAACTGGCTAAAAAAACTTACATTTACCATCAGTGATTACAGTTATGGAATCTATTTAGTCCACATTTTAGTAATCGGCGTATTTTTCAACAACGGCATTTTCTGGACCATGGCACATCCGCTAATTTCGCTTCCGGCTCTGCTCATTCTGACCTTAGGTGCTTCTTTTGTGATAATATTTATTCTACGAAAAATCCCTTACGGGAAATATATTTCAGGATAAAAAATCAAACCATCTTTTTATTTATAAATGGATTTTTCGACTCAGGACATAAAATTTCTTCCCGGCGTAGGTCCAAGAAAAGCGGCTCTATTCAATAAAGAGCTTTCTATCTTTTCGGTTGATGACCTGCTCCGCCACTATCCGTTCAGGTACGTGGATAGAAGTCGATTTTACAAGTTGAGCGAAATTTCAGAAGACATGCCGTTCATTCAGGTGAAAGGGCGGATCATGCAATTTGAAAAAATCGGCGGACAGAAAAAACAACGTCTTTCAGCTATTTTCAGCGATGGCGAAAATGTAATTGAGTTGGTTTGGTTTCAGGGAATCCGGTTTATTGAGGATAAGTATAAGACCGGTGTAGAATATGTAATTTTTGGCAAACCATCGCTTTTCAACGGAAGATTCAATATCCTTCACCCGGAAATTGAGACTCCCGACCAACTGCCTCCACCCGAACAAATGGGACTTCAACCGGTTTACAATACATCGGAAAAAATGAAAAGTAGTTTTTTGAATTCAAAAGCAATTCAGAAAATAATTTTTCCGATCGTAAAAAAATTAGAAGCCGGTGTTCCCGAAACGCTCCCTGCGTACGTTCTCAAACGATTCGGACTGATGAGCCTGACCGAATCATTGATCAGTATTCATTTTCCAAAAAGCAATGAATCACTCAGCCGTGCCCGCCAGCGATTGAAATTTGAAGAACTGTTCTACATCCAGCTCAATATTCTTTTTCAGACAAATTGGCGTGACAAGCATTTCAAAGGCTATCTGTTCTCAAAAGTTGGAGAATATTTCAACACATTTTTCAGCAATTATCTTCCGTTTGAACTTACCGGTGCACAGAAGAAAGTGATCAAGGAAATCCGTGCAGATATGGTTTCCGGAAGGCAGATGAATCGTCTGCTGCAAGGAGATGTAGGCAGTGGAAAAACACTGGTTGCCTTGATGGTGATGCTGATAGCACTTGATAATGACTTTCAAGCCTGCCTCATGGCACCGACCGAAATTCTCGCAAACCAGCACTTCATAACGCTTACCGAATTTCTTGGAGGAATGAATGTAACTATCTCGCTCCTTACCGGTTCCACAAAAAAGAAAGACCGCGACATCATCCACGAACAGCTACTGAATGGTGAAGGACAGATAATCATCGGTACACACGCATTAATAGAAGATACGGTGCAGTTTAAGAATCTGGGACTGGTCATTATCGACGAGCAGCACCGCTTCGGAGTGGCGCAAAGATCCAAACTTTGGGGAAAGAACACACAACCACCGCATGTATTGGTAATGACTGCCACACCCATCCCACGAACGCTGGCTATGACGCTTTACGGCGATTTGAGTGTTTCGACAATTGACGAATTGCCACCCGGACGTAAACCTATACAAACTTACCATTATTACGATACAAAAAGAAATGCACTGCTCGGATTTATTGCGAAGCAAATCGATGAAGGGAGGCAGGTTTACGTGGTGTATCCATTGATTCAGGAATCTGAAAAACTGGATTTCCGCCATTTGGAGGAAGGATACGAATTTATGAAAGAGGTTTTTCCGAACTATAAAATCAGCATGGTACACGGCAAAATGAAGCCTTCCGAAAAAGACGAGCAGATGCAGCAATTTATTTCCGGCAAAACACAATTAATGGTAGCTACTACCGTTATTGAAGTTGGCGTGAATGTGCCCAATGCATCGGTCATGGTAATAGAAAGTGCAGAGCGGTTCGGCCTCTCACAGCTCCACCAGCTGCGCGGACGCGTGGGACGCGGTGCCAGGCAATCTTACTGCATCCTGCTGACGGGAGTAAAACTTTCGGCAGATTCCCGCAAAAGGATGGAGATAATGACCCGTACCAACGATGGTTTTGAAATATCTGAAGCTGACTTGCAACTCAGAGGTCCTGGTGATTTGGAAGGAACGCAGCAAAGCGGCATTCCATTTGAACTGAAAATAGCCGATCTGGCAAAAGATGGACAAATGCTTGAATTTGCCCGAAATACCGCAATGGATATTTTGGAAAAAGATCCGGAATTGAACGAAAAAGAGAATCAGGTTTTGCGTTTTCAATTGAAAAAAATGAAAAAAAACACCTTAAATTGGGGCGCAATTAGTTAAAAAAGATTTTTTTCCTTAATTTTTAGGCCTAACTCTTTGTCAGTAAATTGGTTTTTGTTAATTTTGACGGAAATTATTTTTTTTTCTAATCCGTGGAACAAACACTGGTAATTCTTAAACCTTCCGCAATTCAGCGGGCGTTGGTAGGTGAAGTTATTAAGCGTTTCGAGCAGAAAGGCTTGATTTTGACCGGTATTAAGATGATACAGTTGAGTGATAAAATTTTGGATGAGCACTACGCTCATTTGGTTGACCGTCCTTTTTTCAAACGCATTAAAGATTCGATGATGATTACGCCGGTGATAGTTACATGCTGGAAAGGAAAAGACGCTGTACGTGTTGTACGCGCCATGACTGGATCTACAAACAGTCGGGATGCAGTACCCGGAACTATTAGAGGTGATTTCAGTATGAGTTTGCAGGAAAATATTGTCCATACTTCTGATTCAGCAGAGAATGCGAAAGAAGAGCTGGCAAGATTTTTTGAGGAGGGAGAGATTTTTGATTATTCGAGAGTACTGACACCGTTTTTTTATTCAAATGACGAAATTTAAAATGTAATGCAGTTTAGACACTTAATTCTTACAACAATAGTAAGCCTATTTGCTATAAACCAAAACATTAACGCACAAATTAAAGTAATGGCGGCCCCAGGAAACATGAAAATGGCTGCTAATGCTTTCCCAAAAACCAACAACGTTCCCATAGCCGATTCTACCAACATTTACAACGAAATGTTGAATGATGAAACGGACGACTTGATGGAAAACCACCCTGCCGGTGACATCTATGGTGACGTGTGGAACTCTGACAGAATCAATCCGTACAAAATGCCTATCAGCAGCCTTCCGGATTCAATTTCTATCGACTGCTCTGATTTTGTGATGCCGGTTGATGTGGGAAGAGTTTCTTCAAGATTTGGTCCCCGTCGTTATCGTTACCACTACGGAATTGATATAGCACTCCCCTCGGGAAATAAAGTGGTTTCCAGTTTTTCAGGAAAAGTTAGAATTATTGACTACGAACCAGGTGGTTACGGAAAATATGTAGTGGTAAGACACGACAACGGACTTGAAACTGTTTATGCGCACCT
>CAZIRA010000031.1:17474-24215 GCA_964541615.1 uncultured Paludibacter sp. | reverse complement strand
GCTTTGGCCACTTTAACTGTCAGTTCGTCACCAAGCTGATATTTTTTATTGTAGCGTCTTCCAACCAGGCAGTAGTTTTTCTCATCCATCACATAGTAATCGTCGTCCAGGTCGCGGATTGGAATCATCCCTTCGCACTTATTTTCAACTAACTCGACATATACACCCCACTCAGTGATTCCGGATATTACTCCATCAAATACCTGTCCTACTTTATCAGCCATAAATTCCACCTGCTTGTATTTGATGGATGCACGCTCAGCGTTGGATGCCACCTGCTCCATATTGGAACTATGCTCGCATTTTTGTTCGTATTCATTTTTATCAACTGATTTTCCACCTTCGGAATATTTCTCCAAAAGACGGTGTACCATCATATCAGGATAGCGGCGGATGGGCGAAGTGAAATGGGTGTAATAATCAAATGCCAGCCCATAGTGCCCTATATTCTCGGTAGAATAGATGGCTTTTGCCATGGAACGAACGGCGAGGGTTTCTATCAGATTCTGTTCTTTCTTTCCTTCTACTTCATCCAAAAGTGCATTAATAGATGATGAAATCTGCAGTTGTTTGCCTGTTGTTCTAAGTTTATAACCGAATTTACTGATAAACTGCGAGAAATTCTCCAATTTATCCGGATCGGGCGTATCATGGATTCTGTAAACGAAAGTTTTAGCTCGCTGCCCTCTTCCCGGTTTTCCAATGTGAGCAGCAACAGTCTGATTAGCCAAAAGCATAAATTCCTCAATCAACTTATTGGAATCTTTCTGCACTTTGAAAAATACGCTGAGTGGTTTTCCATTTTCATCAATTTCAAACCGAACCTCTTCCCTGTCAAACGCAATTGCACCTTTGTCAAATCTTTTTTGACGCAAATTTTTTGCTAATTTATCAAGTGCCAATATTTCTTCTTTGTAGTCGCCTTCACCCGTTTCTATAATCTCCTGAGCTTCTTCGTAGGTAAATCTTCTGTTGCTCCGTGTTACCGTTTTTACAATTTCATAGTGTTTTACATCCGAATTTTCATTCATCTGAAAAACGACTGAATAGGTCAATTTATCCTCATCAGGCCGAAGCGAACAGATACCGTTGGATAAATGTTCAGGCAACATAGGAACGGTGCGATCCACCAAATAGACCGAAGTAGCACGTGATTCACCTTCTTTATCAATGATGGAACCGGGGCGGACATAGTGCGTCACGTCTGCAATGTGAACTCCCACTTCCCACATTCCATTGTCCATTTTACGGATCGAGAGGGCGTCGTCAAAGTCCTTCGCATCACGCGGGTCAATGGTCAGTGTTACCACATCTCGCATGTCAAGTCGTTTTGCGATTTCATCCGGTGTAATTCCGGCATCTATTTTTGAAGCCTCGGCTTCGACATTTTCCGGGTATTTGTAAGGTAATCCGTATTCGGCCAAAATAGCATGCATTTCGGCATTGTTGTCACCTTTGTCGCCAAAAACATCAATCACCTCGCCCACAGGACTTTTCATCGTATGTTTCCATTCGGTGATTTTCACCAATGCTTTCTGCCCGGATTTTCCACCTTTCAATTTTCCTTTTGGGATGAGTATGTCACTCAGAAGCACTTTGCTCTGCACATTGAGAAATGCAAAATTCTCAGACACTTCCAGGATTCCGACAAACTTATCCTGCGCTCTTTTCAGCACTTCTACCACTTCACCCTCGGGGCCTCTGCCCTTGCGCTGAGCATACAGAAAGACCTTCACCAGGTCATTCAGCATGGCTGTTCCTGTTTTTTTATCGGGAATAAAGATCGGCTCTCCGCCGTCATCAGGTGCTACAAATGATTTTACACCTTCACGGATGAATTTTCCGGTCACATATCCGCCACGCGAGCTGAGTTTGAATTTCCCCCGGGAGATTTCATTCAGGAATCCATCTAAGCCCAACTCATACAGCAAATCATTGACAAAACCACGCTGAGATTCGTTTCGGATTTCCAGCATGTTGGATATTTGCTTGTAATTGAATGTTTTTTCCGGATTTTCGATAAAAATGTTGGAGATTTGTTGAAGTAGATCTGATTTTCGCAGGCGGGTACTTTCGTTACGCTTTCTAGATTTTGCCATAATTATTTTTTTATTATCTTTGCTTAATACAACAATTTGCGACGCCGCAATGTTTTAACATTTGAACAATTTCCGTTCCAAGTAACCAAATCGAGTCGTCATTATTTTAAAATGAGAAAAAAAATTGCTTTTGTCGTAAATCCCATCTCTGGTTCGAGGACTGACAAGTCAAAAATCACAGAACCGATCGGGACGCTTTTGGATAGGTCCATTTACGGAGAAATCCAGATTGCATACACAGAATATCGTGGACATGGAACTGAGTTGGCGAGTCAATTTCTTCGCGATGGATTTGAGCGGATTGTGGCTGTGGGTGGCGACGGAACCGTAAATGAAGTGGGCAAAGCACTGATTCACACCGATGTGGCACTGGGTGTGATTTCTACCGGTTCGGGAAATGGACTGGCGAGGCATCTTCATATTCCTATGAATTTCAAAAAAGCCATTGAGCAGCTTAATTTTTCTGAATCTGTAAAGATTGACTATGGGCTGGTGAATGGAAAACCTTTTTTCTGCA
Organism: uncultured Paludibacter sp.; assembly: GCA_964541615.1. Taxonomy (GTDB): domain Bacteria; phylum Bacteroidota; class Bacteroidia; order Bacteroidales; family Paludibacteraceae; genus UPXZ01. The sequence continues at coordinate 21,599 of CAZIRA010000031.1, read as the reverse complement.
CGGCTGGGACAGGATTTGATGCGTATGTGAGTCAGAAATTTGCCGGGAGCAAAAAACGGGGTGTGATCGGGTATCTGGAGCAGATGGTGACAGGCTATCTCAACTACGAACCACAACATTACCGGCTGGTAAGAAAAGATATTGATTTTGAGGGGAAAGCGTTTGTGATTACCTTTGCCAACGCTTCGCAATGGGGAAACAATGCTTATATTGCTCCTAATGCAAGTGTACAGGACGGCCTGATTGATATTTCTATCATCACCAACGTGCCTATTACAGCTATTCCTTCGCTTGCTTTCGAGCTTTTCACGAAAAATATTCAGAAAGATTTCCTTTTCAACTCCATGCAAGCAGACGAAATTACCCTTTTCAGAGATTCAAAAGGTCCGTTTCACCTGGATGGAGATGCATATGAAGAAGGAGAAAAAATTCACATCAGAATGATCCGCGACGGGCTGAATGTGCTGGTAAAGAAAAGGTTCTAAATGAACCCCTATCCCCTAAAGGGGAACTTTAGAAATTGCAAAGTGAGTCTTTTGATTGAGGATATTCCCCTTCAGGGGTTAGGGGTGATAAATCATCTTCCTCGTCATTCCTCCGTCAATAACTATATTCTCACCGTTGATAAAATCGTTTTTTTCGTCACAAATAAACAGTATCATCCGAGCAATGTCATCCGGCTCACCTACCCTTTTGGAGGGATGTTGCAGATGATCTTCTTTTGTCAGTGATTCGTAATTATAGTTTTCAATCCAACCGGGCGAAATGGAATTTACTGTAATATTATAAGGACTCAGCGATATAGACAACGAGTGGGTGAGAGAAAAAACTCCACCTTTGGAGGCAGAATAGGCTTCTGTACCCGATTCGCTCATCAGATAACGTGTAGAGCAAAGATTGAGAATCCGTCCGTAAGGATTTTTCTCAACCTGTTTATCACGGTGAATCGCCAATAATCTGGAAGTAATAAAAACCGATCTGAGATTAATGTCAAGCACTTTTTCAAATTCTTCTACCGAAAGTTCAGTGATCGGCTTGAAATGTCCAACTCCGACATTATTAATAAGTATATCTATATCACCCCAATCAGCAAATAACTTTTGTAGTGCCGATTCCAACTCCTCTTTATTTCCGGCATCTGCTTTAAAGAAACTTGAATGGGTTGATTCTGACAAAATTTTTCCGGCATCTACATCAATATCACAAAAAGCAACTTGATTATTTTCCTTTGAAAAAGCCTGCACAATGGCTTTACCTATTCCTTTGGCTCCGCCGGTTATGAAAATTCGCTTCGACATGATGAATGGTAATTTATTTTCGAAATTTAAGAGATCAATCCCATAATCTTACTTCTTGTGAGCAAACTTGCCCCTATCATTCCAGCTTTATCTCCTAATTTCGAAAGTTTAAGCGATGTATCTTTGCTTACAAGATTCAGGGAGTATTTTTTTACAGCGCTTCGCAACGGCAAAAACAAATAATCTCCTGCATTTGACACGGATCCCCCGACGATAACCAGCTCCGGATTTAGCAGATTTATAAGCCCGGCAATATATTTTCCAAGCGTATTTCCCACATCTTCTATTAATTCTATAGCCAGGATATCCCCATTTAACGCCGCATGAATAATGTCCTCATGATTAATCGATTTATTTTTTTCGAGTTTCTTTGTTAAGGATGATGAATATCCTTCGGCAATTTTCTCCAGGAATTTTTTGAGAATATACCTACCGGAAGCTTCAGTTTCAAGGCATCCCTTTTTGCCGCAATGACAAATGACTTCGTTATCAAATGTCGTCATATGTCCAAATTCACCGGAAAAACCTGATTTTCCATAATATAATCGTCCATTGATGATTATGCCTAATCCCAGTCCCCAGCCAATATTAATAAATAATACGTTTTTTTCTCCGTTCACGCAACCTTTCATAAATTCACCATATGCCATGGCGCGCGAGTCGTTGTCAACGGTGACATTAATACCGAATCTTTCTTCAAAAATTTCGGTTATCGGTCTTTCATCGAAATAAAAGAAACTGAAACTGTGGCCGGACATGGTGTTCACACGGCCTGAAATATTGATTCCAATGCTTAATATTTTGTCGCGTGATATTACTGTCTTATTTAAAAAACCTTCAATAATCTCACATAGTCTGTCAAAACTTTCATGGGTATGATCCATTTGAAAAGGCACTTTCAATTGCGAATCCACCATTTCTCCCTTGAAATTAATTATACCCAGATTAACGTAAAATCTACGCATATCGACCCCAACAAAATACCCTGAACTATCATTTAATCCATAAATACTTGGTCTTCTTCCGCCGGCTGTCTCCTGCTTGCCAAAATCCATCACATATCCATCTTCAATCAACTCCTCAACCAGCTTGGTAACTGTAGGAACGCTCAAATTCATTTCTCTGCCTAAATCAGCCAGCGTATTCTCTCCATTAATAACATAATAGTTGATAATATCTTTTTTCAAAGATACATTTTTATTGTCAGAGGTGACATCCTGAAGAAATTTCATAGATATATTATTTTATTATTGAATATATAATTCTACAAATATAAAATAAAAGTACATTTAATCCAATACATATCATTTATTTTTAACTTTGGATTGTATTTTTCACATCAATATAAATAATAATTATGTTTTACAACATATTTATTAAAATATTTTATTTACAATTTGGTTATTATTAAATATATTTCGTATATTTGCAGCGTCTTAAATTTAAGAGATACCTTTAATCTCCCCACAAGGATTTTGAAAAAAAAACAAATATCTATAACCATGAAAAAAAGACTCAATTACCTTTCAATCTTTATGTTTGTAATGATATCTGCAGTTTCTGCTCAAATTTCAAACATAACCACATCCGGGAATACCGAGTTTACGGGCAGAGGCAATCAGGATGAAATCATGACAAAATTGATTGTTCACGTAGAAGGTTCAAAAGCTATTCCTCTTAACAGTATTACAGTTTTAAGAAATTCTAACACGCTCCGCAAAAACATCAAATCTGTAAAAGTGTATGCTACCGCTACAATTGATACATTTACTACTAAACAGCCCCAGCAAGCCACTCTGTTGGGTAAATCTTCCTGCATTAAGAATAAATTTTCAATAAAACTGCAAGGCAGTCTCAACCCTGGCATCAATTACCTTTGGATAACTGCTGACATATCTTCAAAAGCAACAGAAGGAGGATTTGCGGGATTCACACCTTCGGAATTGCGCTATTCAGGAAAAGAATTATTCTCATTGGCCAAAAATCCAACTTCCAACGGTAGGGAAATTTTGTTGAACCGGCAAATTTTATTTGGTCCCGGCGACTTTAATTCAAAACATTACCGCATTCCGGCTATTATCACAGCTGCTGACGGAACCATTGTAACTGCCACCGATAAGCGTAAAACCAATCCATGGGATTTACCGTCAGACATTGATTTATTTGTCCGCACAAGCACTGACAATGCAAAAACCTGGAATGAGCCTATCACCATTGCCGAAGGTCAAGGGTTCGCTAAAGGCTTTGGTGATCCAGCTTTGATAAAGTTACAATCCGGAAAACTGCTCGTAGTATATGTAGGCGGTCACGGCTTGTGGCGTTCAAATCCTGACACGCTCATCCGTACCTATGTAAGCGAAAGTATAGATAATGGCAAAACCTGGACTGCTGCCCGTGACATCACTCCACAAATTTATGGCCCGGAAAATTCAGACCCGATCCGTAAAAACTGGCGCGCATCTTTCTGTGCATCCGGTCAGGCTATTCAAACCAAAAGCGGAAGAGCCATGGTGGTGGCTGCTGTGCGTGAAGGCGCCGAATACTCACTCAACAATTACCTCTTATACTCCGATGACGAAGGGACAACATGGCATGTTTCAGACAAAGCATTCGATGGCGGCGATGAAGCAAAAGTAGTGGAACTGGCCGATGGCTCCATTTTGATGAGCATCCGCAACAAGCATAAAGGCGCCCGAATTTACACCATTTCCAATGACAACGGCGAAACTTGGGGCGAAGCCCAAAAATGGGAAGACCTGATAGAACCGGCCTGCAACGGCGACTTAATCCGCTACACGCTCCAATCAGAAGGAAGTGACAAAAACCG
>CAZIRA010000031.1:0-17374 GCA_964541615.1 uncultured Paludibacter sp. | reverse complement strand
AAAAAAAAGAATGATATAGAAACACTATAGCAGTAAAAAACGCAAATTTTTAATTAATCTTTAACTGAGAGAAAGTATGAAAAAAAAGAAACTTTCGTTATTATGGAAAGGAGTTTTAAGCCTCGCATTGCTTTGCCTCTTTTCAGGAAACGTGTTTGCTCAGAATGTAACAGTTACCGGAACTGTAGTAGATGTTACCAACGAACCACTCATCGGAGCAACCGTAAGAGAAGTTGGTAATCTGACCAACGGAACAATTACAAATTACGACGGACAATTTACATTGAGTGTAGCTACAGGTGCTACATTAGAAGTAACTTATGTAGGTATGAAAACAACTACAGTATCTACGAGCGGTAAAACTACATTTATTATAACTCTTGAAGAAAACACAAGCGTGCTTGATGAAGTAGTTGTAACTGGTTATTCAACACAATCACGTTCACAAATGACTACTTCTGTTTCAAAACTTGACACAAAAGTATTAGAGAGTGCCCCCCGTTCTAATGTTGGAACGGCTTTACAAGGAACTATTGCCGGTCTTAATGTCACTCAAAACACGGGTCAGCCGGGCTCATCACCGACTATGGTGCTGCGTGGCGGAACAAGTTTTGATGGAACCGGTAGTCCGCTTATTTTGATCGATGGTGTACCAGGATCCTTATATGCATTAAATGCTGATGACATTGAATCCATGGAAGTACTAAAAGATGCTGCTTCCAATGCAATTTATGGAGCAAGAGCTGCTAACGGTGTTATTCTCGTTACCACAAAAAAAGGGAAAGTAGGCAGGTCGAACATTACACTAAGAAGTAAATTTACAATGAATGACCGTCGGTCCGACCCAATGGAATATCTTGGTGCAGCTGATTATGTTAAGTTTAACCGTATGGGTGTAGTGAATACTCAGATGGTACAAAACAACCCAAATGCATTCAGTGCTTTCTTATCGGGTGCTAATGCAGCTGCAACCGGTAATAACGCCTTGAACTCCATCTATACCACAATGATTTACTCTGATGCCAACAAGTATCTGCTAAATTTCCCGGGATGGCAAACTATAGACGATCCCGTGAAAGCAGGACAAAAACTGATTTTCCAGGGGAATAAAATGAATGAATTGTTCTATCAGGACAGTTATTCGTTTGATAACACTCTTGCTTTTGACGGTGGAAATGATAAAGGCACCTATTACCTGGGACTGGGATTTATGGATGATAAGGGTTTGGTTTACGAATCGGGCTTCAAACGTTTTTCGGGAACCATGAATGCTTCTTATAAGATTACAGATGATTTCAAAGTATCATCTAATCTTATTTATGCCCATTCAAACAGAAATCTTCCATACGACACACCTTATAACTTATTTCAACGTACGGCAGGGTTAGCACCTACATCACGCATATACAATAACAATGCAGACGGAAGTTTATCAGAAAATTATCAGCCGGGAACTTACCTTGGATTTGGTAATCCACTCTACTATAGGGATAAATTTATTAACTATAACCTGGAACAGCGCCTGAATGCATCTGTGCAATTTGATTATAGTTTTTTAAACAACTTCACATTCACTTTGAGAGGAAGCCACTTCTCTGTAAATAACACGAATGAATCATTTAACAAAGCCTATCTAAGTTCAGGAAGTCTTAACAAAGAAAGACAATCCAGCGCCTCATTAGACAGAACACTTCGTAATCAGGCTACTGCCTTATTGAATTATCGGAACAAATTCGCAGGGAAACACAATGTTGCAGCTCTGATAGGAACGGAGTATTTCCTGGAACAAAGATTTTCTTTTTCAGCTGCCACACGTTACTCGCCTACGGACTTGATTTACACAATGAATGTAGGCTCTCAGGCACAGGGTGTGCCGACTTCATCAAGAACTCAATACGCTATTGCTTCCTTACTCGGACAGGTAAATTATGATTATGATTATAAATACTTAGTGGGTCTTACTTTTCGTAACGATGGAACGTCGCGTCTGGCAAATCAAAAATGGGGATTCTTTCCCGGTATTTCTCTTGGCTGGAATGCTCATAACGAAGATTTTTTCAAAGAATCATCTGTTAAGAACTATATCAGCAAGTTGAAACCACGTATCAGTTATGGAGTAAACGGGAATATCGAAGTATTATCTAATTTTGGGGTATTTGGTAGATATGGAACAACTTCAGTTTATGATGGATTGACCGGATATGTAAACAATGGCTTGCCTACACTTGATTTGATGTGGGAACGCTCAACAACTCTGAACTTTGGTATAGACCTTGGATTATTCAATGACAGAGTAAATCTTATAGGCGATTACTTTATACGCGATGTACAGGACAAATTAGCTAGTTTAACTCTCCCGCTGTGGACTGGGTTTGGAAGTATCCTGACTAACAACGGAACGCTTCAAAACAAAGGATTGGAACTTCAAATTACAGCAGATGTATTAAAAACTAAAGATTTTAAATGGACACTTGGTGCCACATTTACTCAAATAAAAAGCTACGCAAAGAAACTGCCCAAAAATGGTGTTGATAAAAATCGTCAGGGAGGTGTTGAAATATTTGATGCAGCAACCGGCAAATCTAAATATGTGGGTGGACTGCAAGAAGGAGAACGCTTAGGTTACGACCTTATCACCGGTTATGTATTTGATGGTGTTTACAATACTCAAGATGAAATTGAGGCTGATAAAGACCGTATTGTTGAGTTTGCATATGCAAAAAACAAAAGGTTCTTAGGAGACTCACGCTGGAAAGATATGAACGGTGACAATATTATCAACTATTTAGATCGGGTTGTTTTAGGCCGTTCTACTCCTGACTTCATTGGAGGATTAACATCAAACCTTACCTATAAAAATTTCGGGCTTTTTGTTAAAACTGACTTTGCTGTAGGCCATATCATTTTGAATGGACGTCGCCTTAAAGGTATTGCGCAAACTCAGGGTAATCAGAATGGTCCCCTTGAAATCAGAGATACCTGGACTGCCGAAAATGCTACTTCAGACATACCAAGATTTGACTTGACAGACCCGCAAAGGAACCATCGTGCAGCCGGTTTTGACAATGGTGATAATACAAATGTAAGCAGCAGATATTGGGAAAAAGGTGACTATTTTGCTATCCGTGAACTTACATTAAGCTACACAATCGACAAAAAGTTCGTTAAAAACATCTTCAAGGATGCAAGAATTTACCTTACAGGATCAAATTTAGCTTATATCAATGGATTTTCAGGAAGTTCGCCCGAAGAAGCTGTTCCCGACGAAACCAACAACTGGGAAAGAGGACTTGACAGAGGTAGATTCCCTCTACCACGTACTTATACATTGGGTATTAATCTAACATTCTAAAAAAACTTACTAAAATGAAAAAATATATTTTAATTTTATTTTGCACCACGTTATTTTTTAGTTCGTGCAATTTAGACCTAAAACCTGAAAGTGAATTGACTTACAATGGTTTTTGGGATACAGAAGAAGCTGCCAAAGCAGCTCAAATAGGAATTTACTCCAAATACCGCGATTACAATTCCACTTTGTGGCAAATGGGAGAAGTTCGATCTGACATTTGGGGGGGAATTACAATAGAAACACCCAGTAGTGAAGATCTTATCAAGAATAATATTAGTTCTACTGTGGTTCATTTCAGCAATTGGGCTAATTTTTATGGTTTACTTCATTATGTGAATGATTTTCTTAAAAATGCACCCAATGTAACCTTTAAAAGTGAAACCGAAAAAAATCATATGTTAGGTCAGGTATACGGAATCAGGGCTCAAATTTATTACACATTAGTAAAGGCCTATGGCGATGTACCTATCAATACCGACCCTTTGCTCGAAGTTGATTTGTTAAAATTGAAAAAGAAACGTTCACCAAAAGCAGAAGTAATGGCTCTAATTAAAAGTGATATTGCTAAGTCATTAGAGTATTTCGGTACGAATAATACTCTTTGGGTAAACAAGAAGATTTATTGGTCAAAAGCTGCAACATTAGCGTTGAAAGGCGACGTATATCTGTGGTCTGGTAAAGTATTAGGTGGTGGGAATGCGGACTTTACTGAAGCAAAAAACGCCCTCAACAGTATAACAGGATTCGAATTAGTCTCTTATGACAAGCTATGGGGGCAAGCAAATGAAAATAACAACGAATTTATTTTTGCTTTTGACTATCAATTAGACCAAGCAAGTAACTTTTACGGAGCCAACACTACCGGCAGAGCAGTGGATATCCGTCAATACTGGAATGAAAAAGGCGAAAAAATGGATAAATTTGTAGTAAACGGTGCAAACAGATATGGTCCATCCGACAAAACATTAACGTTATTGGACGACCCGAAAGATGCCAGATATGGTACTTTTATCAGAATCTACAACGATGGTGTTGCACATCCGGTATACACGCCTAATGACAAGACTTACTTAAGCTCAATCCTGGTAAAATTCCTGGGTGATGTAGCTGCTGATGGCATCAGAAAAGATTTTAACAACATTCCGTTATATCGCTATGCAGATGTCCTCCTTATGCTTGCAGAAGCAAAAAACCAACTTGGCGAAGATCCTTCAAATGAAATAAACTTAGTAAGGAAACGTGCTTATGGCGCTAATTATTCCCCAGCTTACACCTATACAAACTCATCAAAAACGGCGAATGCCAAAGCGATTCTTGATGAAAGATATAAAGAATTCATAGGCGAAGGTAAAAGATGGTGGGATTTAGTCAGAGCCGGTGATAATTTTGTCTTTAACGAAGTAACGAAGTTATCAGCATCAGAAGCATATAAGATCTACTACTCCATTTCATCAACAATGATTGCTAACGATCCTGAATTGACACAGACAACAGGTTATTAAAATAATTTGGATTAAAATATCGACATTTTTAGTCATCATATAATCCTTAACTATTGCACCCGGGATTTTTCACAAATCCCGGGGCATTAGTTTTCAAGCATTATCTGTTAAAAGCAATAAACAAACCACTGAAAATGTAATAGTACACCTTATTTACTGATTTTGACCATCAGAATTGAACCAAAATGAAAAAATCATTGTTGTTATTTATCATAGTTGGATTATCATTCAACATTACTGCACAAAATAAATATTCCACATTCTATTATCAACGGGCAAGTCTTTTCGAAAAACTATCCGTTCATTCAAAAGATATTATTTTTCTGGGAAACAGCATTACCAACGGAGGCGAATGGGCTGAACTGTTTCAAAATAAAAAAGTAAAAAACCGCGGCATCAGCGGCGATATCTGTGAGGGAGTTTTCGACCGCCTCACACCCATTACTGCCGGCAAACCGGCCAAAATATTTCTGATGATTGGCATCAACGACATGGCAAGAGGCACTTCAACCGACTCCATAGCCGCTGCAACGCTTAAAATCATCCGGAAAATTCAATCAGAATCTCCACGAACCCACATATATCTTCAAAGTGTTCTCCCTGTTAACGACAGTTTCGGCATGTTTCAGGGGCACACGAAGCGCAAAGCGGATATAAAACCGCTCAACGAAAAACTCCGGCAAATGGCAAATGCCGAAAAAATCACTTTCATTGATCTCTATTCTCATTTTGTCATTCCGGATACGGAGCTCATGAATCCTGCTTACACCAACGATGGACTGCATTTAACAGGCGAAGGTTATATTAAATGGGTTGAAATAGTGAAGCCCTATTTAAAAGCTAAAAAATGAAAAGTAAACTGATATTGCTCTTGGCGCTGGTTTTTTCCACGATGCTTCAGGCGCAGCCCATCAAAGTGGCTTGTGCAGGCAATAGCATTACTTATGGTTATACGCTCCAAAATAGGGAAACCGAATCCTACCCGGCTCAGTTGCAACTGCTGCTCGGCGAAAAGTACACGGTCGGCAACTTCGGAAAATCGGGCGCCACGCTACTTAACAAAGGCCACCGACCCTACATGCAGCAGGATGAATTCAAACAAGCCATCGCTTTTGCTGCAGATATTGTGGTTATTCATCTCGGAATCAACGATACAGACCCGAGAAACTGGCCGAATTACCGCGACTTTTTTGTAAAGGATTACCTGCATCTCATCGAGTCGTTCAGAACAGCCAACCCCAAAGCACGAATCCTCATTGCCCGGATGACTCCCATCTCCGACCGTCATTCCCGCTTTGAATCGGGCACCCGCGACTGGCACCGTGAAATTCAGCAAGCCATTGAAACAGTAGCAACCATTAGCCAGGTTCAGTTAATTGACTTTTTTGATCCAATGTATCCTTACCATCAACTGCTTCACGATGCTGTTCATCCTGATAAAGACGGTGCAAAAATACTGGCTCAAACCGTTTATGCATCCATCACAGGTGATTTCGGAGGGTTGCAAATGCCAGTGATTTATACCGACAACATGGTGCTGCAACGCAACCGCCCGCTGAAAATTGCCGGGACAGCCAATGCCGGCGAAAAAATCACACTATCAATCGGCAGGCAAAAACACAAAACAACTACTGCTGATAATGGCAAATGGTCGATTACTATCAATCCATTAAGTGTTGGAAAACCTTATACGCTTACTATTTCTTCTCCAACCAAAAAATTATCCTATCAAAACGTTCTGGCAGGCGAAGTGTGGCTTTGTTCCGGTCAGTCCAACATGGAGTTTCGGCTTTCCCGGAGTTTTGAAAGCAAAAAAGACATCCAGTCAGCCGGCAATCCCGAAATCAGGCTGTTCGACATGAAGGCTCGCTGGCTTACCAACGACTATACGTGGAGTCCTGCGGCGCTTGATTCTGTGAACCGCCTTCAATATTTCACTCAGCCACGGTGGGAAGAATGCACACCGGAGAATGCTGCTGCATTTTCGGCGGTGGCTTATTATTTCGGAAAAATGCTGCAGGACAGCCTGCGGGTTCCCGTTGGGTTGATTTGCAATGCTGTGGGCGGATCGCCCGCCGAATCGTGGGTGGACCGTCGCGAGCTGGAAAACCATTTCCCGGCTATTTTCCGCAACTGGACCGAAAACGACTTTATCCAGGATTGGGTACGCACTCGTGCCAAAAGTAACATGGGCAAAGACGCTCCGAAACTTCAGCGCCATCCGTACGAACCCGGCTACCTCTTCGATGCCGGAATCCGTCAGCTGGCACAATATCCCATTGCCGGCGCCATCTGGTATCAGGGCGAATCCAACGCACACAACAAAGATGCCCACGCAAAACTCTTCAAATTACTGATAGAGAGCTGGCGGGAAAACTGGGAAAATGATTCATTGCCGTTCTACTTTGTGCAGCTATCGAGCATCAACCGTCCATCGTGGACCTGGTTCCGCGACAGTCAGCGGCGGCTGCAGGCTGAAATTCCATTCACGGGCATGGCTGTGTCAAGCGATTTGGGTGATTCACTGGACGTGCATCCGATACATAAGAAAGAAATCGGCGAACGACTGGCCCTAATAGCATTGTATAACACATACGGTAAAACAGCGGTTGTACCATCTGGGCCGTTTTTCAGGGAAGTGAATTTCAAAAGAAAAGAAGCGATTGTCACCTTCGATTATGCCGAAGGGCTCCAAACATCCGACGGAAAATCACCTCAGACATTCGAAATTGCCGAATTTCCCGGATTTTTTTTCCCGGCAAAGGCAAAAATTACCGGTAATCAAATACAGCTGACGGCTCCGGAAGTCAAGAATCCGAAATTCGTCCGATACGGATGGCAGCCTTACACGCGCGCCAATCTGATAAACGCATCGGGTTTGCCGGCATCCACATTTACATCGGAATTTTTTGAACAATAAATAGATTTTATTCTTGTGAAAAAACGACTTTACATCCTGTTTCTTTTATTTTCCACTGTATTGGTCTCTTGCAAAACCAATAAGAGTGTTGCAACTCAGCAACTGTTGCCCAAACCTCAGCAACTGGAAATGGGCAACAAGAAACATCAGTTTGAAAATGGTCAAATAAATCCATCGCTTGTCAGCAAAAAAATAGTTTCTGAAATCTCGGAAGCAAAAGTCAATTCCGATGAAGCCTATCGGCTAAAAATCACTTCTGACAGCGTAATCATAGAAGCTACAACTGAAAAAGGTATTTATTGGGCACAACAAACGCTGGCTCAAATCGTAGAATCTTCCGACGGAAAATCTGTTTCAACTCTCGAAATCACCGATTACCCGGCATTCCGCATCCGCGGGTTTATGCACGATATAGGACGAAGCTACATGGCTGTAGAAGAAATCAAAAAACACATTCGTCTGTTATCGAAATACAAAATCAACACTTTCCACTGGCACCTCACCGAAAATCAGGGCTGGCGACTGGAAAGTAAAATTTTCCCACAGCTCAACGATAGTTCCTCTTTCGAACGCCAACATGGACAGTTTTACACCATTGCCGAAGCACACGAAATTGCTGAATACTGCCGCCAATTCAACATGCAGCTCATTCCCGAAATCGATATGCCGGGACACAGCGAAGCGTTTGTACGTGCCATGGGCGTGGATATGCAGTCAGCAAAAGGGATGGAAATCCTTAAAAAACTGATGACGGAAATCTGTACTGAAGTTTTTCCGGATGTGGAATACATCCATATCGGAACTGATGAAGTGGAATTTACTAATCCTGCTTTCGTTCCTGAAATGGTGGCACACATCCGTGCGATGGATAAAAAAGTAATTTCGTGGAATCCCGGCTGGAATTACAAAACCGGTGAAATTGACATGACGCATCTTTGGAGTTATCGGGGCAAACCGCAACCAGGAATCCCAGCCATTGATTCGCGTTTGCATTACATCAATCATTTTGACGTTTTTGCTGATATTGTTGCACTTTACAACAGCCGTATTGCCGATGTTGACCAGGGAAGCGATGATATTGCCGGAGGAATTATCGCCATTTGGACGGACAGAATACTGCCCAACGACGAACAGATTGTACTGCAAAATAACTTCTACCCAACAATGCTTGCCTTTGCTGAACGTGCTTGGCTTGGCGGCGGAAGCGAATATTTTGATAAAAACGGAACTAACCTGCCTACAGATGAAAACGATGCAACTATGCAAAATTTTGTTGATTTTGAAAACCGGATGCTTTGGCACAAAAATCACACATTTTCGGGTGAACCATTTTCATATGTACAGCAAACCAATATAAAATGGCAAATAACAGACGCATTTCCTAACGATGGCGATTTGCTGAAATCATTTCCGCCTGAAACCGAAATTGCAGAAATTTACAGTTACAACAACAACACTTACACTTCACACGAAGCTGTTGGAGCCGGAATTTACCTGCGTCATGTATGGGGAAAAACGGTACCCTCGTTTTACGCCGAGCCAAAAGAAAATCACACTGCATATGCCTACACATACGTTTTTTCACCCAGGAAACAGACCGTAGGTTTATGGGCAGGCACGCAGGATTACAGCCGTTCAGAAATGGATTTGGCACCACCGCAAGGGAAATGGGATTATCGGGAAAGCCGTATTTTTATAAATGACAGTGAATTAGCACCGCCTGTCTGGGAAAACACCCACTCAGAAAAAACGAACGAAATTACGCTGAAAAACGAAAATTTCTCAGCCCGTCCACCCATTTCTGTGGAATTAAACAAAGGCTGGAACAAAGTTTTGTTAAAACTTCCTGTTGGGAAATTCAACACACCCGAAGTTCGTTTACAAAAATGGATGTTTACCTTTGTTTTTGTAACTTCTGATGGAAAAAATGCAGTTGAAGGATTAATTTATAGTCCGGATAAAAAGAAATAAGAGATTTGCCCCTTCCCCTGCAGGACTTCCTCCTCATGGGTGACGATTGGTGTGTGAGGATCAGTCTCAAACTTATTTCAAAACTCAAAACAAAGTATGTTTATCAAAAAAAATCATATTGTAGTTATATTTATTATTTCGTTATTTTTTATCGGAACAATAACTTCATGCAGAAAAAACAACACCCAACAAACGAATCTCAATCTAACCCAACTGACGGCTGACGGATTATCCGGTGATCTTGCCAAAGGCGTTTCGGCATCCTATGCGGCACTTATCGATGGAAAACTTATCGTTGCCGGAGGTGCCAATTTTCCGGATAAGTTGGGTTTTGAAGGTGGTTCAAAAGTTTTTTACGATGAAATTATGCTGTTTGACGAGGCTCAAAACGTGTGGAGACAAATCGGGAAACTGCCCCAGAAATCGGCTTACGGAGTTTCTGTACCTGTTTCGGATGGTACACTTTGGATTGGTGGAAACACCGCAAACGAATCACTGCCAAATTGCTATAAAGTTACTCTCGCAAAAAATGATTCTTTAAAACTGGTACCTTTCGTATCACTGCCCGCAACAATGGACAACCTCTACGGATGTTCGATTAACGACGTGATCTTTGTAGGTGGCGGCGTTGAAAACGGGAATCCTTCGAACTCGCTTTACTGCATCAACGCAAAAACCGATACCGCGTGGACTAAGCTCCCCAATTTTCCGGGAAATCCTCGTGTACAACCGGTTATGGCTGCCATCGAAAAAGAAGGTAAAACATTCGTTTACTTATTAGGCGGATTTTTTGGTGGAAATGCGACTGAAAAACCGGCAATGGCAACCGATGTGCTTCGCTATGATGTTTTGTCTCAAAAATGGAAAAAAGTGAGCGAACAAATTGACCCTGAAACGCAAAAACCTTTTTCACTCGGTGGTGCAACGGCAATGGCTTTCGACGACCGCTACATCCTCTGCCTGGGTGGTGTCAACCACGCTGTTTTTCTTGATGCCATCACCACACTATACAACATTGGAAACGACAATGCTACTTCTGTCGAAGAAAAAAAACAGAAGAATCTCGATTTTTCCAAAAACTACATGACACAGCCGATTGAGTATTATAAATTCAATCCGGAATGCCGGGTTTTGGATACAGAGACTAATGTCTGGACAACTATCAACACTACGCAAGATGTAGCCCGAGCAGGTGCAACGCTCGTTTACAATGGAAAAGATTTTTATGCAGTACAGGGTGAGTTGAAACCCGGTGTTCGTTCGGCAATTACGATAAAAGGTATAATTGAAAAACAACAATAAAATATTAATCATTAATTCACTCCCAATAAAAACATTAAAAATATGAAATTCGAGAAAATTCAGGGACTAATCAACGCTCCTTTTACTCCGTTTTTCGAAAACGGCGAAGTAAACTACGAACCCATTGAAGCGTATGCTGATATGCTGGCAAAAAACGGCCTGAAAGGCGTGTTCATTAATGGTTCATCCGGCGAAGGCTATATGCTTACCGTGGAAGAACGGATGAAACTGGCTGAAAAATGGATGTCGGCAGCACCGAAAGATTTCAAAGTAATCGTACACGTTGGCAGCACCGTAGTGCGCGACAGCTACAAACTGGCACAGCACGCGCAGGAAATTGGCGCATTCGGTACGGGCGCCATGGCATCTCCTTTCCCCAAAGTGGGCAGAGTAGAGGAACTCGTAAAATACTGCGAAGAAATTGCTTCAGGGGCACCTGATCTTCCTTTCTACTTTTATCATATCCCGGCCTTGAGCGGTGTTTTTCTACCCATGCTTCCATTCCTCGAAGCAGCTGACGGACGCATCCCAAATCTTGCCGGCATCAAATACACCTTTGAAAGCATTTACGAATACAACCAGTGTATGCTTTACAAAAACGGTAGGTTCGACATGCTGCACGGACAGGACGAAACCATTCTTCCTGCTTTGGCCATGGGCGGTGCCCGCGGAGGCATCGGCGGAACTACCAACTACAACGGTCGCGAGCTTGTCGGTATTATTGAAGCCTGGGACAAGGGTGATTTAGAAACGGCACGCGAAAAACAAAATTTTTCTCAGGATGTGATAAATGTGATTGTGAACTACCGGGGAAATATCGTGGGCGGGAAACGCATCATGAAGCTGATTGGATTGGATTTGGGCAAGAACCGCACACCGTTTCGCAACATGACCGACGAAGAAGAAAAAAACATGAAGAAAGAACTTGAGGCAATCAATTTCTTTGAGCGCTGCAATAAACTATAAAACCCTCTCTAAATCTCCCCCAAAGGGGAGACTTTGCAGGGTCGAATATATGAATTCTCACTCAATGAGGATTTGAATCACTTAATATAGAAAATTATGAAACTTTCAACTGAAAATAAAGAATACATTGAGAACTGGGCGAAATTGTACCGCGACGACCTCGTAAACAACATCCTGCCATTCTGGCTTAAAAACGGGCTTGACACTGTTAACGGCGGATTTTACACATGCGTCGACAGAGATGGAACGCTGATGGACACCACGAAATCGGTCTGGTTTCAGGGACGTGCCGGTTTTACTTTTGCCCATGCCTACAATCAGATTGAAAAAAATCCCGATTGGCTTGCCGCATCGAAATCGGCAGTTGATTTTATTGAAAAGTACTGTTTTGATACCGACGGGCGTATGTTTTTTGAGGTGAAAGCCGACGGAATGCCACTCCGTAAAAGGAGGTATCTCTTTTCCGAAAGCTTCGCCGCTATAGCAATGGCTGAATATTCCATTGCTTCGGGCGATGAATCATATGCCCGGAAAGCGCTGGATTTATTTAAATTGATACTCAAATACAAAAATACGCCGGGACTTCTCGAGCCAAAATACCTGGAAACTTTCCAAACCCGCGGTCACTCACTAACAATGATTTTGATCAACACGGCATCCTGCATATGCAGGGCGATTCAGGATGAGGCTCTGACAAACCAGATCAACGAGAGCATTTTTGAAATTGAAAACTACCTGATGAAACCGGAATTCAAGGCACTGCTTGAAATGGTAGACATGAACGGCGGATTGATTGACACCAATGCAGGACGGACGATAAATCCGGGACACTGCATTGAAACAGCCTGGTTTATTCTGGAAGAAGCAAAAAACCGCAACTGGGATCCGCATCTGGTAAAACTGGCTGTCACGATCCTCGACTGGTCGTGGGAATGGGGCTGGGACAAGGAATTCGGAGGCATCATCAATTTCCGCGACTGCAAAGGGCTTCCAAGCCAGGATTACGCGCAAGACATGAAATTTTGGTGGCCCCAGTGCGAAACCATTATTGCTACGCTTTATGCCTATCATGCTACTAATGACGAGAAATACCTGAATTGGCACCGCCAGATCAGCGATTGGACGTATAAACATTTTCCGGATAAAGAATTCGGGGAATGGTACGGTTACCTGCACCGCAACGGCACTGTGGCTCAACCGGCAAAAGGGAACCTGTTTAAAGGCCCTTTCCACATTCCGCGTATGATGATTGTCTCAAACAGGCTCTGCAAAGAGATCCTTTCAAAATAACATACTCAATTCCAATTAACTAACAATAACTTCAATATCACATGAAAGATAAAAAATTTTACCCGTGGCTCGTCGTAGGGCTTCTGTGGGTGGTGGCACTTCTCAATTACATGGACAGGCAGATGCTGTCTACCATGAAGGATGCCATGATGGTGGACATTGCAGAACTGAAGATGGCAGAAAATTTTGGAATTCTTATGTCTGTTTTTCTCTACATTTATGCCTTTATGAGTCCGGTGGCTGGAAGCATTGCAGACCGTATCAACCGGAAATGGCTGATTGTGGGTAGCTTGTTTGTATGGTCGGCCGTAACCTACGGTATGGGTATGGCTAACACTTACAATCAATTACTGGTCCTGCGCTCGCTGATGGGCGTGAGCGAAGCACTTTACATTCCCGCAGCCTTGTCAATGATTGCCGACTACCACACGGACAAAACCCGCTCCCTGGCAGTAGGGATCCATATGACAGGGCTTTACATGGGCCAGGCGCTGGGTGGTTTCGGTGCTACTGTAGCGGACAGTTTCGGCTGGCACGCTACTTTCCATTGGTTCGGGATTATCGGCATGATTTACGCCGTGGTACTCATTGTTTTACTTTTTGACAAAAAAAGAGATCCCATATCTCCGGCTGCTCAGGTTTCTGTAAAAATAAAAGACAATATCCCGATTCTGAAAGGGATGGGAATGCTGTTCGGCAATATCGCCTTCTGGGTCATCTTGTTCTATTTCGCAGCGCCGAGCCTTCCGGGATGGGCTACGAAAAACTGGCTGCCTACACTGTTTTCTGAAAGCCTTAATCTGCCGATGGCACAGGCCGGGCCAATTGCCACCATTACTATTTCTATATCGTCATTTATAGGAGTTATGATCGGAGGGCCGCTCTCCGACCGCTGGGTTCAGAAAAACCTTCGCGGAAGGATTTATACCGGTGCAATCGGATTAAGTTTGATGGTTCCGTCGCTGATTCTGATGGGTACGGCTTCATCGATGATTCCGGTAATCTCTTCAGCATTGCTGTTTGGTATCGGTTACGGCATGTTTGACACTAATAATATGCCTATTCTCTGCCAGTTTGTACCGTCACGATTACGGGGAACGGCATATGGATTTATGAATATGGTGGGTGTATTTGCGGGAGCAGGCGTAACTCAGATTCTTGGCAAAGTGACCGATGACGGGAATCTCGGTTTTGGTTTTGCTCTGTTAGCAATTGTGGTATTATTTGCTTTAGCAATGCAGCTTTTATTCCTTAAGCCCAAAGTGCAGAATATGGAATAATATTTTTATATTTACACCGACAAATTATTCCTTTCAAATATATCTTTAATTAATTAGAAAAAATATGATTTACTCTTCATTATCACAGAGCGAACGAATTGAATCTCTTCATCCCAAATTCAAACAAGTTTTTGATTATATAAAGTCGAACGACCTGTTGCATTTGGAGCTTGGACGAATTGAACTTGACGGAGATAATCTTTTTATAAACAATGTAAATCCATCCTTAGTGACGGCCGATGAGCAGGTTCTTGAGGCTCACAAAGCATATTTGGATATACATATTCCGCTTGACAGGAATGAAATTATCGGAATAATTTCTACTGAGAAATGCTCTAAGATTAAATCGGGATATGATGAAACTAACGACTATGAATTATATGACGATAAGCCTGAAAATTTCGTGACTATTCATCCCGGAGAATTTTTAATTGTATATCCAGAAGATGCTCACGCACCATTAATTGGTGAAGGAAAAATCAGGAAAGCTGTTGCTAAAATAAAACTCTAGTTTTATGCTGCCACAAAAAAAACTCCCCAAACCTTCATCGGTTTGGGGAGTTTTAGTATAAATTCAGTTGTCTGAAAGTCGAAGGATAACCTTACATCATCCCGCCCATTCCTCCGCCCATAGGCATTTGCGGTGCAGGATTGTCTTCTTTTTTCTCAACGATTACACATTCAGTAGTTAAGAACATACCTGCGATTGAAGCTGCATTTTCCAAAGCTACACGGGTAACTTTTGCTGGGTCAACCACACCGGCTTCAAAGAAGTTCTCGTATTTGTCTGAACGAGCGTTGTAACCATAATCTGCTTTACCTTCACGCACTTTCTGAACAACCACAGCACCTTCTTTACCTGCATTGGCTACAATCTGACGAAGCGGTTCTTCGATAGCACGTTTCACGATTTCAATACCTGTACGCTCGTCATCATTTTCAGCAGTTACGTTGTCAAGCTCATCAATTGAGCGGATGTAAGCTACACCGCCACCGGGAACTATTCCTTCTTCAATGGCTGCGCGGGTGGCATGAAGTGCATCGTCCACGCGGTCTTTCATCTCTTTCATTTCCACTTCGGATGCAGCACCTACGTAAAGTACGGCAACACCGCCCGACAATTTCGCCAAACGTTCCTGAAGTTTTTCTTTGTCGTAATCAGAAGTTGTGGTAGCAATCTGAGATTTGATTTGGCCGATGCGTTTTTGGATATTTTCTTTTTCACCACCACCGTTCACAATGATTGTGTTGTCTTTGTCAACAGTTACTTTTTCTGCTGTTCCAAGCATTTCAAGTGTAGCTTGTTCCAGTTTGATGCCTTTTTCTTCTGAAATAACAACTCCACCGGTCAGGATTGCGATATCTTCCAGCATTTCTTTTCTGCGATCACCAAAACCAGGAGCTTTTACAGCACAAATTTTCAACGAACCTCGAAGACGGTTTACAACCAGTGTAGTCAGAGCTTCACTGTCAACATCTTCCGCAACGATCAAAATCGGACGTCCGGTCTGAACAGCTGGCTCAAGAATCGGAAGAAGTTCTTTCAAGTTCGAGATTTTTTTATCATAAATCAGAATTTGTGGTTTTTCAAATTCCACTTCCATCTGCTCTGTGTTGGTCACAAAATATGGAGAAATATATCCGCGGTCAAACTGCATTCCTTCCACTACATCGATGGTGGTTTCTGTTCCTTTGGCCTCTTCGATGGTGATAACACCGTCTTTGGAAACTTTGCGCATGGCATCAGCAATCAGCTTTCCGATGCGTGTGTCGTTATTTGCAGAAACGGTAGCAACTTGCTCGATTTTGTCGTAGTTATCACCAACTGTTCTTGCCTGAAGAGCAATATTTTCTACTACAGAAGCAACTGCTTTGTCGATTCCGCGTTTAAGATCCATAGGATTGGCTCCGGCTGTTACGTTTTTCAAACCAACATTTACGATGGATTGTGCCAAAACGGTAGCAGTTGTTGTTCCATCACCAGCATCATCACCGGTTTTTGAAGCAACTTCCTTCACTAATTGTGCACCCATGTTTTGGTAGGCATCATCAAGTTCAATTTCTTTGGCAACTGTCACGCCGTCTTTTGTGATTTGTGGCGCACCAAATTTCTTTTCAAGGATCACGTTGCGACCTTTTGGGCCGAGTGTCACTTTTACTGCATTTGCAAGCTCGTCAACACCTTTTTTCAACTGGTCGCGAGCATCAATATTGAATAAAATTTCTTTTGACATAATTTTTCAGACCGCTTCGCTGAAAGAACATAGACCACTTCGATGAAAGATAAGAGACTATCTATTCGGGTCAAAATAATTTCAGTTTCGGCTTTTTTTAATTAATTAAACTTTTATTTTTTAAATTCTCTCAAGAAACAAGACTAAGAGACCGCTTCGCTTAAAGAGTATAGACATTTTGAATTTGTACTTTCTTCGAGCTTCGTCTTTCAAGACTTTTGTTTCATGTTTTTTGAACGGGAAACCGTTCTGTAACGCAAATTTCTAACTTCTAATATCTAACTTTAGAGTACTGCCAAAATATCACTTTGACGCATGATCAGGTATTTTTCACCTTCCCATTCCAATTCTGTTCCGGCGTATTTTCCATAAAGAACTGTATCGCCTGTTTTCACTACCATTTCTTCGTCTTTGGTGCCATTTCCTACGGCAAGAACTTCGCCTTTCAATGGTTTTTCTTTGGCTGAATCCGGAATAATGATTCCACTCACTGTTTTTTCTTCTGCCGGTGCAGGTTTCACAAGCACACGGTCTGCTAACGGTTTAATGTTCATAAT
>CAZIRA010000030.1:17726-24361 GCA_964541615.1 uncultured Paludibacter sp. | reverse complement strand
TCATACACTTTCCCTCTCACCCATTGCGCCCATTGATTGGGCGTTTTGTTTTTATCAAAGGTCGAAAATGGTATTGGCTTGCCTATTTTCACTTTGAAATGATTGCCCTTTTGCTTGAACATTTCATTAACTAAATAAAGCATCTCAACATTAGGCAAACCCAATTTGGTTCGTATATTTGAAAGATTATAGAAAAAATTGGAATTTCGTGCATCAAAGAAAATTGGCACTATATCACGCTGATATTGAACTGCTTTTGTGACAAATGATTTTTTCCAGGGTTTATCCTGAATTACCCCGTTGATTTTACGGGAGCAGGTGCCTGCCGGAAATGTAATCAAATGGTTTTCGGAGCGAAAAAACTCATCCACAGCAATTGCATTTTCGCGAACTTCCGATGCCGCCCCCACCTTATTGACAGGAAGAAACATTTCTTTCATCGGTTCCAAAAACATAAGCACATCATTTGCAAAATATTTCACTTTTCCAGCGTATTTTTTTCCCAGCAATAACCCCAATACTACGCTATCAAGTCCACCCAGAGGATGATTACTCACAAAAATATATCGTTTATCATCATTCGGCAAATTCTCAATCCCCTCATAATCAGCAGTTACCGAAAGTAGTCCCTCGCCTAGAGCATATTCAATAAAATCGACATTTTTCTTTCCATGCGCACGCACAAAAAAAGCATTCAAATCATTTTGATACAGAATTTTCTTTAAATATTTCACGATTACCCTGGGAAATTTCTTATCCGGTGCCTTAACTCTCAAGATTTCATCTACATCTAAACGCATCACTTTATCTTCCATTATTCCGTTTTTTTAATATTTGCAAAAATACAATATTTGTCAGCAGAAATCAACAATCTTCTCTGAATTCATTCCCCACCATTCGTAATTTTCACCCCACTTTTTTATATTCTCGATTTAATTAACTAAACAACTGTACTTTATCCCAGTCTAATTCATTTTTGAAAAATAAAGACTGTTAATAACATTGTTGATAGATAGCTTTATAAACTGTTGATAACTTTGTTGATAAATATTTGTGGGGAAAAGTGGGGAATTTCAATAATTATATTTATTTTTACCGTTGGAAAATAATATTATTTAAACAAATGTCAACATTTATTGGAAAATATGACGCAAAGGCCGATGTAAAGGGACGTGTATTCATTCCGTCCTCTTACAGAAAAATCCTTCCCGACGGAGAAAGAGATCGCCTTGTGATGCGAAAAGATGCCGATAATGATTGCCTGGTTCTCTATCCGGAGAGCGTTTGGAACAAAAAAACAGAAGAATTGAAGGCAAATCTGGACGAATGGGAGGCAGACGACCAGCTTTTGCTGATGCAATTTGTGTCGGATGCCGAGTGGCTCGATATTGACAGTCAGGGACGGGTTTTGATTTCAAAAAGATACCTGGAAATGATTGGAATTGAGAACAATGAGGTTTTATTCGTAGGAATGATGGACCGGTTTGCCGTTTGGGGCAGAAAACGATACGAAAACATGAAACTTTCGGCAGGTGATTTCGCAAAGAGATTAAAAGAGAAAATGAAAACACCCCTAACCCCTAAAGGGGAATAGTATGAGAGGGATAAAGTGAAAAGCCAAAAAAAAAATATAGAATTTGATTCTCCGCTACAAAATTCCCCCTTTAGGGGATTAGGGGGCAAAGATAACGGGGCGTACCACATCCCTGCTCTTCTTACCGAAACCATTGAAGGACTAAACATAAAACCGGATGGAATTTATGTGGATGTTACATTCGGAGGCGGTGGACATTCCCGTGAGATTTTGATGCATCTGGGAGCAAAAGGGCGATTATTCGGATTTGATCAGGATGAGGACGCATTACAAAATGTAATTGATAATGATCGATTTACCTTCGTGAGAAGCAATTTCAGGTATTTGAGTAATTTTTTGAAATACCACGGCGTGGAAAAAGTGGACGGAATTTTGGCTGATTTAGGCGTTTCGTTCCACCATTTTGATGAAGCCGAGCGCGGTTTTTCATTCCGGTTTGAAGGAAAGCTGGATATGCGGATGAACACCCGCTCGCCTCTTACAGCTGAAAAAGTGATCAACGAGTACAGCGAAGAACAGCTGGCAGACGTATTTTATCTTTACGGTGAAATGCACAATTCGCGCAGAATTGCATCTGCCATTGCAAAAGCGAGAAGCACGGAAAGAATTGATAGTATCGAGCAATTTCTGGAAGTATTGAAACCGTTTTTTCCTCGAGAAAGAGAAAAAAAAGAGATGGCAAAAGTTTTTCAGGCACTTCGAATAGAGGTGAATAAGGAAATGAAAGTGCTGCAGGAATTGCTTTCGCAAAGCGTAGAAGCCCTGAACGAAAATGGCAGACTGGTGGTTTTGACTTACCATTCATTGGAAGATAGATTGGTAAAAAACTTTATCCGGAGTGGAAACTTTGAAGGAAAATTAGAGAAAGACTTTTTTGGAAACGTACTCTCACCTTTGAAAGCCGTCAACAACAAAGTCATCGTAGCATCCGATGAAGAAGTGGCACGAAACCCAAGGTCGAGAAGTGCAAAACTAAGAATTGCGGAAAAGCCAGCCCTCTAACCCTCTAAAGGGGGCAATTGCTGGTAATATTTAAACAAATTAAACCTTTAATCATTGTTCATTTACTTCCCCTTTAGGGGATTGAGGGGCTTACATTTATGTCTTTTTTTAATAAAATATTAGAAACAATCAAAGGAAATGAAGATTTCTCAGAACTGAAATCAAGTTCTTTCCGCGATTTTCTGAATGGAAATATTCTCAACAAAAACTTTGTTCGCAGACAGTTTGTACTGATGATTCTGATCGCAGTTTTGGCATTTTTCTACATTGACAACCGATACTATTGTGAAAAACAAATCTCAGAAGAGGTCAATCTGAAACAGGAATTGCAAGACATTAAATTTGAGTCTCTCACCATTTCAGCGCAACTCACTACACTCGGAAGAAGAACCTATGTTTTGAATTACATCAATGAAAAAGGGTTGGAACTGAAAGAGAGCTCTATTGCTCCGGTAATCATTGAAGAACCCGATTTGAAGAAAGAGGAAGAGATAAAAAAAGCGAAAGAAGAGCACCAAAAAGCCACAGAAAAAATTAAACAAGACACAACTCAAAACGAGGAGTCAATTGGGAGATGACAGAACCCGGCAAAAAGATAATTGGCAGATTTGCATCAGTTTACATCCTGATAGTAATCATGATGGGAGCTATTGTATACAATATTCTGAAAATCCAAACCGTAGAGCGTGAAAATTGGCTTGAACTTGGCAAGAAGAACGATAAAAAAGACATTAAGGTACGCCCAAACCGCGGAAATATCTACTCCGCAGACGGACAACTTATGGCCAGCTCCATTCCCACCTACTACGTCTACATGGATACCCGCGTACCTGCACTGCACGAAAAAGAGGGAGCACTTTTCTACGAAAACATCGATTCTCTGGCAGAAAGTCTGGCGAATTACTTCAAAGATAAGTCTAAGTCTGCATACAAACGGGACATCACAAACGCCTACAATCAGAAAAAAGCAGAATATCAGTTTTATAAAGGGCGCATATCTTATTCGCAACTGAAAGATTTGCGAAAATTTCCACTTTTCAAACTTGGACGGAATAAAAGCGGTCTGATTACCAAAGAGATGTTTCGTCGGGTAAAGCCCTATACAACGCTGGCTTCCCGAACGATCGGAGATATCTATGCCGATGAATCGAAAGGCGGAAAAAACGGATTGGAACTCGGATTTGACGAATATCTGAAAGGAACACCCGGCTTATCCTCACGTCAGAAAGTGGCCAATAAGTGGCAGGTGGTGGTTCAGATCGAACCGACTGACGGCATGGACATCATCTCCACCATCGATGTGGATATGCAGGATATTGCCGAAAAAGCATTGCTCGAAAAGTTGAGGGAAATAGAAGCTCAAACCGGCTATGCCATTCTGATGGAAACCAAAACCGGAGAAATCAAAGCCATTGTCAATATGGACCGTAACAATGACGGTACGTATTCCGAAAACCGAAACGGATCAGTTGCCGACAAAGTTGAACCCGGCTCAACCTTCAAAACTGCGTCCTTGATGGCTGTACTGGACGATGGAAAAGCAAAACTGACTGATGTAATTGCTACGGGTAATGGTATTTTCAACTATGGAAAATCTGTAATGCGTGACCACAACTATCACAGAGGCGGTTATAAAGACATCACGCTGGAACAATCGCTTAATGCTTCTTCGAACATCGGAATTTCCAGAACTATCGTGAATGCATACGGCAATAATCCCGGAAAATTTATCGATAAATTGTATAAAATGGGACTGAACGAGCCGTTTAACCTCCACATTCCCGGTACGGCAAAACCGGCTATTAAACACCCCAATGATAAAGCAAGCTACTGGTCAGGGAGCTCACTTCCCTGGATGTCAATTGGATACGAAGTTCAGCAGGCACCTATTTACACGTTAGCGTTTTACAATGCCATTGCTAACAATGGAAAATTCGTGGAACCACTGTTTGTGAAATCAATTAATCAAAACGGACAGGTAATCAAACAATTTTCAGCACGTGTAATCAACGAACAAATCTGCAAACCAAGCACATTGAAAGATGTTCGTCAGGCACTTTTAGGCGTAGTAGAACATCCAAGATACGGAACAGCAAAGGCAGTACATTCACCACACGTACGAATAGCCGGAAAAACAGGAACTGCACAAATCTCGAAAGGATCAGCAGGTTATAAGGCCGGAGGAAAATCACACCAGGTTTCCTTCTGTGGATTTTTCCCTTACGAGAACCCAAGATACACCTGTATCGTGGTGATACGGGAACCGAGAATAGGATTGCCATCCGGAGGTTTGATGTCAGGAGTGGTCGTAAAAAACATTGCCGAACGGATCATTGCCATTGACACGACTACATCGATTATCGATATAAAAAGTGACAGTACGCTGATAGCAAAAAACAAGAGACCTTCCGTTAAATCAGGCAGATCTACGGCTATTAAAACAGTAATGAAAAAGCTGAATCAGCCTGTTTCGACATCAAATGACGAGTGGTTAATCGCTAAAATTGATGAAAATAAAATACAATTTGACTCACTTCCTGTACAAGAAAGAGTTACGCCAAATCTTAACAACATGGGCGCAAAAGACGCCGTTTTCCTGTGCGAAGAGGTGGGACTAAAAGTCAATTTTTCGGGTGTGGGCAAAGTGATATCACAAAGCATTCCCGCAGGGACAAAAATAAACAAAGGTCAAACAATAGAACTGGTGCTGGCACCATAGAACAATGATATTAACAGATATTTTACAAAATATAAAAATTGAAAAGTCAATCGGCGATTTGTCGGTTGAAATTTCAGGCATTCAATTCGATTCAAGGAAAGTGGAAAGCGGCAACCTGTTCGTAGCTACTCGTGGAACAGCTTCCGACGGGCACACATTTATCCCTATGGCGATTAAAAAAGAAGCCGTTGCAATACTTTGCGAGGAAATTCCAACAGAAACAGCTGAAAATATTGCTTACATAAAAGTCAAAGACAGTTCAGATGCACTTGGGCTTATTGCTTCAGCCTGGTATAATTTCCCATCGGAAAAATTGACTTTAGTGGGAGTGACTGGCACAAACGGCAAAACTACGACCGCTACATTGCTTTATGAACTTTTCAGGAAATTGGGACATAAAACAGGACTGCTTTCTACTGTAAGAAATTATGTAAACGATGAGGCAATCGAGGCTACGCACACCACGCCCGATGCGTTGGCACTGAATGAATTATTGGTAAAAATGGTTGATGCCGGGTGCAAATATGCCTTTATGGAAGTAAGTTCGCATGCTGTAGAACAACGTCGCATCGCCGGTTTGGAGTTTGACGGAGCTGTATTCACCAACCTCACTCGTGATCATATCGACTATCACGTTACTTTTGATAATTATCTGAAAGCAAAAAAACGGTTTTTCGACGAGTTGGACAGCAATGCATTTGCACTAACAAATTCCGACGATAAAAATGGCCTGGTCATGCTCCAAAACACAAAAGCATCGAAATACACCTACTCAACTCGTGGTATGGCCGATTTCAAAACCCGGATACTGGAAGACAGCTTTGACGGAATGCTTCTGGACATGAACGGTATGGAGGTTCACGTACCTTTTATCGGAAATTTTAATGCTTACAATCTGACAGCCGTTTTCGGCACAGCGGTATTGCTCGGACAGGATAAACTGGAAGTGCTTCGGATTATCAGCATGTTGAAATCGGTTTCGGGAAGATTTGAAACGATTCAGACACCCGCAGGTTTTACAGTAATTGTGGATTATGCGCACACGCCTGATGCGTTGGAAAATGTCATCTCTACGATAAATGAAATTCTGCAAAAAAGAGGCAGATTGATTACCGTGGTGGGCTGTGGTGGAAACCGCGACAAAGGCAAACGCCCGATGATGGCGAAAGAAGCTGTGGATGGAAGTTGGAAAGCCATTCTCACTTCCGACAATCCTCGAGACGAAGAGCCGATGGACATTCTGAACGATATGCTTGCCGGGTTGGATGCCGAGCAGAAGGCAAAAAGCCTAACCATCATTGACCGTCGAGAAGCCATAAA
>CAZIRA010000030.1:0-17626 GCA_964541615.1 uncultured Paludibacter sp. | reverse complement strand
GTGACGTGGTTCTTGTAGCCGGCAAAGGACACGAGAATTATCAGATTATAAAAGGAGTAAAATATCATTTTGATGATAAAGAAGAAATAAGAAACATAGTTGTCCCCTAACACCCTGAAAGGAGTAATAGTTAGTTAGGCAGTCAACTTTTCTAAAAACAAAAAACAACTTTCATAATACATAATATTATTGATAATTTCAATTTAACTCCCTTTTTAAAAGGTTGGGGGGCTTTATACAATGCTATATCATTTAATCCACTATTTAGATCGTTTTTACGATATTCCCGGACAGCAGATGTTTCTTTCTATCTCGTTCCGGACAGGCTCGGCGTTGATTCTGGCGTTGATTGTGGCCATGATTTTTGGCCGGAAAATCATTAACCGACTACAAAAAATGCAGATTGGCGAAACCATTCGCGATCTGGGAATGGAAGACCAGTTGAAGAAAAAAGGTACACCGACCATGGGTGGGATTATCATCATTCTGGCCATTTTGGTACCAACACTTTTGTTTGCTGACCTGACCAATATTTACACCATTCTTATGCTGATTACCACCGTATGGATGGGTATAATTGGCTTTGCTGATGATTATTTGAAAATTAAATACCGCAACAAAGAGGGATTAAAAGGGCAGTTTAAGATTTTCGGACAAGTGGGATTGGGTCTGATTGTGGGACTTACGCTGTATCTGAGTCCGAGTGCTGTCATCCGTGAAAACGTAGAATACATCGGAGCTTCACAGCGCGTGGAAGAC
This sequence comes from uncultured Paludibacter sp., assembly GCA_964541615.1. GTDB lineage: Bacteria > Bacteroidota > Bacteroidia > Bacteroidales > Paludibacteraceae > UPXZ01. Next base: position 16,867 of record CAZIRA010000030.1, on the reverse strand, counting down.
GTGAGCTTCAAAAAAGAGGACGTAAAATCGACCAAAACAACTATTCCTTTTTTCAAAAACAATAACCTGGATTATGCCAATGCCTTCAAATGGGCCGGCGAAAAAGCACAAAAATTCGGATGGATTTTATTCGTAATCATGGCAATCATTGTGGTTACGGCAGTTTCCAACAGTGCTAACCTCACCGACGGAATGGACGGGCTGGCTTCGGGCTCCACGGCGATAATCGGGGTCACACTCGGCGTGCTGGCCTACCTTTCAGGTAACGTCAACTACGCCGGATACCTCAACATTATGTACATTCCCGGTACGGGAGAAATGGTGGTTTACGCAGGAGCGCTGATAGGTGCCACCGTCGGATTTATGTGGTACAATTCATTCCCGGCACAGGTATTCATGGGCGATACAGGAAGTTTGACGCTGGGTGGGATTATCGCCGTTTTTGCTATTGCCATTCATAAAGAATTGCTTATTCCTGTTCTTTGCGGTCTCTTTTTCGTGGAAAGCCTATCAGTAATCATGCAGCGCGGATATTTCAAATTCACCAAGAAAAAATACGGAGAAGGAAGACGTATTTTCCTTATGACGCCAATTCACCATCATTTTCAAGTTGGTGGAAAATCAGGCATCAAAGCCATCCTCAATAAGCCGATGAATCCGGTACACGAATCAAAATTGGTAGTGAGATTTTGGCTGATCGGGATAATTTTGGCTGCATTGACCATAATAACTCTAAAAGTACGATAGAAACAGAGATATGAAAAGACTTGTAGTACTTGGAGCAGGAGAAAGCGGAGCAGGAGCTGCGGTTTTGGCGAAAAAACAAGGCCTTGATGTGTTTGTTTCGGATTTTGGAGAAATAAAAAATCAGTACAAGCAATTGCTTGACAACTATGAGATTCCCTGGGAAGAAAAACAGCACACCGAAAAGTTGATTTTGAATGCGGACGAAGTGGTAAAAAGTCCCGGGATTCCTGAAAAGGCTTCGATTGTAAAGGCTTTGCTGGAAAAAGGCACTCCCGTTATCTCTGAAATTGAATTTGCCGGAAGATACACCCATGCAAAAATGATTTGCATCACCGGCAGCAATGGCAAAACGACAACGACGATGCTCACCTATCATATTTTACAAAGCGCAGGTCTAAATGTAGGATTGGCGGGAAATGTAGGCGACAGCCTGGCTCTGCAAGTGGCGGAGAAAGATTTTGATTACTTCGTGGTGGAATTGAGCAGTTTCCAACTTGACGGAATGAAGGAATTTAAGGCTGATATTGCTGTCCTGCTGAACATTACGCCTGATCATCTGGACAGGTATAACTATGAATTTCAAAATTACATCGATTCAAAATTCCGGATTATTCAGAATCAGACAGAAAAAGATGCTTTTATCTTTTGGAACGATGATCCTGTTATTCAGAACGAACTAAAAAAACGAAATATTCAATCAACGCTTTATCCGTTTTCATTGGAAAGGAAGGAAAAGTCAAAAGCATTTATTGAAAACAATCAACTGATTATAAGTACTCTAAATAATATTTTCACCATGCCTCAAACAGAATTATCACTTCAGGGAATTCATAACACGTACAACTCCATGGCAGCAGGTTTGGCCGCATCGATCGTTGATGTTCGGAAAGAAAACATCCGCCAATCGCTTCAGGATTTTCACGGCGTGGAGCACCGGTTGGAATACGTGGCCACCGTTCGTAACGTAAAATACATAAACGACAGCAAAGCCACCAATGTGAATTCGACCTGGTACGCTCTGCAAAGTATGAGAACGCCTGTTGTGCTGATTTTAGGCGGTACAGACAAAGGGAATAACTATTCTGAAATTGAAGAAATGGTGAAGGAAAAAGTGAGTGCGTTGATTCTGCTTGGTGCTGACAATAGTAAATTGCATCAATTTTTCGATGGAAAAGTAGAGAAAATCATCGATGTACAATCGATGGAAGCGTGTGTGAAAGAAGCATACAAACTAGCTGAACCGGGAGAAACAGTACTATTATCCCCAAGTTGCGCAAGCTTTGACCTTTTCAAAAATTACGAAGACAGAGGAAAACAGTTTAAGGAATACGTGAGGAAATTGTGATTGGTTAAGCGACTGAATAGTTTAGTAGTTAAATAATTAAATAGCAAATTATCACATTGGCAAATTATCACATTGGCACATTGTCACATTGACTTATTATGAGTAATATTTTTACGAAATATTTGAAAGGTGATACGGTTGTTTGGACTGTATTCTTCTTTCTTTGCGTCTTTTCTATCATCGAACTGTACAGCGCTTCGAGTACGTTGGCCTATAAAATGGACAACCACACGGCGCCTGTGTTTCAGCATATCACATTCCTTGTGGGTGGTGCTATTCTCGCGTTTTTTGTCCACTTGGTTCCATACAAATACATCAGGATATTTGCTTATTTCGGACTGCTTTTATCATTTGTACTGCTGATTTACGTACTCGTAAAAGGTCAAAGTGCCAATGACGCCAGTCGTTGGATTCGGGTGATGGGCATCCAGTTCCAGCCGTCAGAAATTGCAAAACTTTCATTAATTATTGTTGTAGCAGATCTGATTTCACGCGTACGGGCAAACCCGGCATTCGAAAACAAATATTTTACCTGGATAATGGTAGTTTCGGGCGTTATAATTGGACTGATTCTGCTTGAGAACTTCTCGACTGCCGCTATTTTAGGACTTATTATTTTCGCTATGATGTTTTTCGGTCGGATTTCCTGGAAAAAACTGGCTGCAATTCTTGGTATCGTAGTAGGAATGATGCTGATAGGCTACGTAGTGGTAAAAGCTGTTCCAAAAGAAAAAATGCCGAGCGCATTTGACCGTGCTTATACATGGGTTGCCCGCATTGACCGCACTGCCAAAGCCAGCGATGAAGAAAAATATGTAATCAATGACGAAAATCTACAGGTTCAACACGGACGAATCGCGGTTGCTCGTGGAGGATTTTTCGGTGTGATGCCTGGAAACAGCATTGAGCGCGATTACCTGCCGCATGCTTACGACGACTTTATTTTCGCAATAATCATTGAAGAAATCGGATTGGGAGGAGGCATCCTGATCATGCTGCTCTACCTCTGGCTGCTTTTCCGAACAGGGCAGATAGCCACCGTTTGCAAAAGTACGTTTCCCGCCATGCTTGTGACCGGATTGGGGCTATTAATTACCTTACAGGCATCTGTAAACATGTTTGTAGGCTCAGGTTTCGGGTTAGTAACCGGGCAGCCGCTTCCGCTTATCAGCCGGGGAGGAACGTCTATATTGATTACGAGCATCTATTTCGGAATTATTCTGGGTGTGATCCGCGAGATAAAGTCGGAGGAAGAAAAAAAGTACAAACAACAGAATCCAACCGTTGATAACATCGCAGAAGACGAAGAAGTTGTGATGGAAATTGATGAAATTTAAACCCTTTTTGTGATTCTCTTTTGAAAAATCATACCGGGTAACCCGGGGATTTATACCATTTCACAAATTCACAGACGCTCCTATTTCACAAATTCAATCAAATAATTAATTGATTATTGGACAAATTGGGTTAATTTTGCAAAAATTAAAATTAACTCAATTTTTTGTTATTTATTTACGAATTTCGTCGTTTTTTTCATTCAAATTGAAAGCCATAGTACGATTTTGTTAGAATTATGAGATATTACAGCACAAATAAAAGCACTCCTGATGTTACGCTGGAAGAAGCGGTGATAAAGGGATTGGCAGAGGACAAAGGACTTTTTATGCCTGCCAGAATCGTGAAACTGCCCGAAAGTTTTTTTGAAACAATTTCTACACTTTCTTTTCAGGAAATAGCCTATACTGTTGCAGATGCGTTTTTCGGTGAAGACATTGATGCCGAATCACTGAAGCAGATTGTAGAAGAAACGCTCAATTTTGACACGCCGCTCGTGGAAGTTGAGAAAAACATTTATAGCCTGGAGCTTTTTCACGGGCCTACATTGGCTTTCAAAGATGTCGGGGGACGTTTTATGTCACGCGTCCTGGCGTATTTCATCAAAAAACAGGGAAATAAAGAACTGATCAATGTATTGGTTGCTACTTCGGGAGATACCGGAAGTGCGGTAGCAAACGGTTTTTTAGGCGTGGAAGGAATTCATGTTTACGTGCTTTATCCAAAAGGTTTGGTAAGCAAAATCCAGGAAAGCCAGTTTACAACGCTTGGACAAAACATTACAGCAATCGAGATTGACGGCACCTTTGACGATTGTCAGCGGTTAGTGAAAGAGGCTTTTCTTGACGAAGAACTTAACCAAAAAATGCAGTTGACTTCGGCCAATTCTATCAACGTAGCCCGTTTTTTACCGCAGGCATTCTACTATTTTTACGCTTTCGCACAGCTTCGCTCCATGAAACCAAAGCTTACTGCCGAAGAACTTGAAGCAGTAATTTGCGTGCCAAGCGGGAATTTTGGTAATATCACTGCCGGACTTTTTGCAAAAAAAACGGGACTTCCCGTCAAACGATTCATAGCAGCCAATAACCGCAACGACATTTTTCTGCAATATCTGAAAACCGGGATTTACACTCCAAAACCATCTGTTGCCACCATTGCAAATGCCATGGACGTAGGCGATCCAAGCAATTTTGTCCGGATTCTTGACTTGTACGGACACTCTCATGAAGCCATCAGCAGCGAAATCAGCGGAGTAAGCTACACCGACGAAGAAATTGGTGAAGGTATCCGCAGTTGTTTGAAATCTACGAACTACCTGCTGGATCCGCACGGAGCATGCGGTTATTTGGCGCTGAAAGAAGGCTTGAAAGGCGACGAATTAGGTGTTTTTCTTGAAACAGCTCATCCTGCAAAATTTGCCGAAACCGTTGAAAACATCATTGGAGGTGCCATAGAAATACCGGAAAAACTCCAGGAATTTATGAAAGGCACTAAACAGAGCATAGAAATGGGGAAAGATTTTGAAGAGTTTAAGAATTTTATGTTAAATCAATAAAGTGAGTAACTAATTGAAGCTACTCATATATTACTGCATTACAACACCTCTAAACTCTTATGTAAGAAAACCCGACAGTTTGTTATCTGAAAACGGAGTTTTCATCAACTTATTGAGGATTTTTCAGGTAACTTGAAAATAAATCCAGTTTAGAGGCAATTGTAAAGTTTTTGAGAAAACCTTCTTTGAAGTTGGTTCTTGCAAAAACCAACCGGATATATCCACTCAGTTATGATCTCAGATTCTTTCCATGATTAAATCCAATAGCTCCTTTATTCGACAGTTCATCATCCAAAACGAAAGTCATTTTTCCTTTCAGCGGAGAAACAAAGGCATTGTAATACTGGTTTTTCCACAACTTTGAGAAGTTACTAACTAAAAATGCCTCAAACTACTTATACATGCTATTGTATATTTACTGAATACTTATCAGCATGCCGTTGATTAACAATCTATTATATGTTTTTTATGAAGATTCCTGATTTTCAGATATATTTTTTTTATCTTTGCAGAATCATTAAAGTAAAATTATGAATAGATTTAGACTTTTTCTTATTTTAATTACGTTCATCTTATTCTATATCAATCAATTCAGCTTAGCTCAGTCAGGCTCATCATACACGGTGAGCGGCGTTGTGGTAAGTGAAGAAGATGGAGAAACTCTGCCCGGTGTAGCCATAAGTGTTGGTGAAACATCGCAAAGAGCTGTGACAAATATTGACGGTAAGTTCAGCCTTTTATTGAACACTTCTCCCGTGGTTCTTCATTTTTCATACGTAGGAATGAACAAACAAAGTGTTACTGTCACTTCCCAAACAAAAGACATCACCGTAAAACTCCAATCTTCAACGCTCCTTTCTGAAGTTGTGATTGAAGCCGGGTACGGTCTTGCCCAGAAACGATCCGACATGGTGGGAAGCGCTTTTCAGGTTCAATCAAAAGATCTACAGCATCTTCCTCCTGCAAGAATCGACAAAATGCTTGACGGATTGGTACCAGGATTAACAGTGGAGCCAAATTCTGATTCACCCGGTTCACCAAGAACCCGCTACAATATCCGGGTGCGTGGCGAAGCTTCGTTAGCCGCTTCCAATGAACCACTGTGGATTATAGACGGAGTTCCTGTTTATCAAGGGACAAGCACCAACATGATGCCTGGAGCCAGTTACTCCATCAGCCCATTATCCTACCTGAATCCAAACGATATTGAGTCTGTGACTGTACTGAAAGATGCTTCGTCTACCTCCATTTACGGAGCAAATGGAGCAAACGGTGTTATCATTGTAAAAACTAAATCAGGCATGAAGCTAAACAACTTGACTGTAAACACCAACATTCGTTACGGAATATCAAATATTGACCAAAGTACACGTTACAAAGTAATGAATGCTTCGCAATATTTATCCTATGCCAAAGAAGCCTGGGTGAACGGCGGTCAGGATATCAACTCATTCCCTTTTCAAAATAATGACTTGAATAACTATACGGGAACAGATGTTGACTGGGGAAATCTATATTTCGGACAGGGACAGAACTATGAAGTAGGCGTATCTCTAAGCAGTAGCAGCGAAAAAAACACGAACCGGCTTTCGCTTTCCTATTACAATGAGCAAGGCACTATTCAGTCCAACAAACAACAACGTTTTTCGGCTCGTTACAACACAGATTATAAATTCGGAAGCCGTCTTACTTTTGGAACCATTCTTTCCGCTTCGTACAATCATAATAATCTTTTTGCAGTGAGCAATGAATACTACGAAGTACTACCAATATTCACTCCCTACATGCCCGATGGATACACCAACCGGCTTTACAACCGCCTTGTGGAGAGCGTAACCTATGATTCTGACGGGAATCCGGTGCTTTCGTGGAAAGACCAAAAATTCTTCAGCAATTCAATTCCTGAAAGAGAAGACAATAAAAATATCCAAAGAACGTCACGGATCGATGCAACAACGATTTTCAAATTCAATATCATGCCCGGACTGGACCTGACTGAGCAGTTTGGCGTAAGTCTTATGACTACCAACGAGGAAATGTACAGCGCACGCACAACACTCGACGGACTTATCAACAACGAGCCAAAAGGTTATTCGCGGAGAGGTTCAGCTACTTATCTAAACTGGAACAACATCCTTCGTTTGAATTATCAAATGAAGTTTGGTGATTTCAATGTTGGTGCATTAGCAGGAATCGAATTCCAGCACAACCAATACTCTTCACTGTATGCCACAGGATCAGGTTTTCTGAATGACCATATTCAGGAAATCGGATATTCTGAATCAAGTTCCCGCAACGGATCAAGCAGTTTTGATCAAAAACGGTCTCTGTCTTATCTTGGGCAAGCACATGCTTCTTACAAAAACAAATACTATCTTACAGCCAATGCCCGTGCCGACGGTAATTCATCTTTTGGAAAGTATTCGCGCTGGGCAAAGTTTGGGTCTGTAGGACTTTCCTGGAACATTCACAATGAAGATTTTTTCACAAGTGATATTATTGAACTTTTAAAATTCAAAACTTCTTTGGGAACCAATGGTAATTCAAGAATTGATTCTTCTATAAATTCAGGAACATACACATACAGCGATACCTATTCATATAACGGATACTTAGGAGCGGTTAGTGCTTCCATAGCCAACCCCGGACTAAGCTGGGAATCAACTACCATGTTTAATGCAGGAATGAGGACGACTCTTTTCGGTGATCGCCTTGATATTGAAGTGGAATACTACAACAATTACACGAAAGACCTGCTGACGAAAATTTATACATCGCGTACAATCAGCGACGACAGGTTGTATGCCAACGTAGGTGAAATGCGAAATCAGGGATTAGAAGTTACATTCAATTCTAAAAACATTAAAAAAAAGGATTTCAGCTGGAACACAGATTTAATTTTCTCTCACAACAGAAATAAAATCACGAAACTCTACAACGGCATGATGACAAGCTACGGAACTACAGTCTGGAGTGAAAACTATCCGAGAGGTGCATTTTACCTGGTAAGATGGGCAGGCGTAGATCCTTCTACCGGAGCACCTATGTGGTATGACAAGGATGGAAATTTAACTTTCAATTACAGCGCTGACGACCGAGTGATTTTAGAAGATAAACTCCCGGAACCATGGGGTGCCGGAAGTTTGACAAATACTTTAGGTTACAAAAATTTTTCTTTCCGTTTTATGTTTATCTACAGTCTGGGCGGAAATACACTGAGCGCTCTCGAAGGCAGAGGGTTGAGAGACGGTTACAGTGCAACCGATTCCAACTCGGGCATAGAAGCAATTCCTCACTGGACTGAACCTGGCCAATTGGCCATTAATCCGAGAATCTCTACGGTAACCAGCAGGTCCGGAATGTCCTCGACAAGATTCTTGCATGACAGAACAAATGTAAGGCTACACAACATGGTACTATCCTACTTTGTCCCGAAACAATTCCTTAGGAAAATGCAATTTAATACATGCACAATTTCGCTGATTGGCGATAATCTTTTCCTCTGGACCCCCGATCAAAAGAAGGATACAAACAGTTACAAAACGCTGATGAACGCCTATCCTGTTGAAAGAAGTTTTTCGCTTAGTTTAAACCTTTCCTTTTAATATTGAATCTGATGAAAAAGCTAATTAATATTTTTATTTTCCTGTTCAGTTTGCTTGGATTCACAAACTGCAACAGCTTCCTGGAAGTAGATGTCATTGGGAAGAATGACACAGGTACTTTTTTTGCTGAAATGGATGGCTTGCGGGCGGCACTTCCGGGTGCTTACCGCGTTACTTACAATTTTTACGACAATGAATTTATCAAATACGGAGATGTAGCCGGAAATATGGTGAGAATGTCCAGTGTAGCAGGAGCCAATATGATTGATCAATATAATTTCACATCCGAACCATCTCAGGAAACTTCTGCAGTTGGTTATTTGTGGAAAAGAGGATTTATTGCCTTAACCAACATAAACAACATTCTGGAGTATGCACCGGCATTGAAAACTGCTTATCCGCACAATGGCAACGAAATTGACAACATAGTTGCGCAAGCCTATTTCCTGCGGGCTTTGATGCATTTCAATCTGGTGCTGTGCTATGCTCAGCCCTGGAGTTATACGAATGACGCTTCTCACTGGGGAGTTCCGGTAATGACCAAAAATCCTTCGGCAAACAGTCCGGTAATCCGATCTACGGTAAAACAAACATATGATAGAATTATTGAGGATTTGAATTTGTCATTAGAAACCTTCAAACCCGGCTACAGCACCAGTCCTGCATATGCTTCACCGATGTCTTGTAAAGCCTTGCTTGCCCGCGTATATCTGTTCATGGAGAATTGGACAGAGGCTGAAAAATATGCCTCAGATATTATTAATTCCGTGAAACTTACTCCTCGCGACAAATACATCAGCATGTATTCCCAAAACTACATAGGAGATGAAGCTATTTTCAGACTTTCATCCTATGACGTGGGGAAACAAACCAACGTATTTTACAGATATGGCTCAGCGCAAGCATTCCCTGCAGACACACTCTATTCACTTTACACAGACAATAGAGATATTCGTAGAGATCTGTTATATTACAGACCTGAGACCAAGTCTGGAAAGGTAAATATGAAGTTCTTCCTGCGTGACACATCAGATCCTAAAAAAGGTGTTGACCATTTCGTTCTTCGCGGATCGGAGATGTATCTGATTAGAGCTGAAGCGTATATGCAGTTAAACCAGCTTGACAAAGCTGTAGCCGATGTAAAAACGATTGAAGCCCGTGCGTTGGGCATTAATCCATCCGAAGTAGTAATGCCTTTCACATCAAAACAGGATGTGGACAGATTGATTGAAATAGAACGTATCAAAGAATTTACATTCGAAGGACATCGGTTTTTCGACATTGCCCGTCAAAGAAAAGATGTAGTTCGAGAAAAAGCGACGAACAGCGATGTGCGTCAATTAAGTTATCCTGACTATCGTTTCGCTTTGCCGATTCCTTTGGTAGAAAAAGAAGCAAATCCTGAAATTCAACAAAACGAAGGATACTAAATAAACCTATAACCTTTCAAAAGACAGATATGAAGATAATAAACAAATGCAATATAATCTTTTTTTCTCTGACAGTGTTATTTTTATTAGCATCATGTGCCGAAGAGAAAGAGCCATTTGACTCTCCATTCGTATATCTTACGGATAGATTCGGAGGAATTTCTGCATCAATGGACAGCGAAGCGCGTTACACGGCTACCTACTACGTGAGGCTTAGCTCAAAACAAAGGACTGAGAAGCTTGATGTGAATTACAAATTTGTGGCTGGTGACGGAATTCAGGAAGGATTGGATTATACGTTGCCTGAGAGCAATGCTAATCCGATTGTTTTCGAACCGGGAGTCTATGAAAAAACAATTCAGATCAGCTGGCTTCCAAGAAAACTGGATGATTCGAAGAACAACACACTGAAAATTGTCCTGGTTTCTGCAAGTGATCCTTCAGTAACCGTTGGCAGAATCGGACCAGATAAATTGGGCAGTGAATACGTGATTACGAAAGAATGACAACTCTGAAATTGAATGTATAACTCATTTTAAAAAAATATTTTCAAAATTTATTTATTTACCAATTAAAAACTTTAAGATTATGGTTAGAAAAATTACCCTACTGATTGCAGCAGCAATTCTGTTAGTTGGTTCCATATCTTTGAAAGCTGCAGAAGAAAAAACTGCTCTTGTTGTCAAACTAAAAGACGGCACAGAAGTACAGTTTATTACTTCAGAAAAGCTTACAATTACCAACAATGGAAATGATGTTGTTTTCAAATCGACGACTGCGCAAGCAACTTATCCGCGCAGCAATGTAGCAAAATTTTACTTCAAACCGGCAGTGGAAAGTTCTGTTGAAAAAGTAAAAGACGAACAATCAACCAGTTTTCTGATGCAGAGTGAATACATCCTTATCACCAGCACCGAAGCCTTAGCTATGCCAATGATTTTTAATATCAACGGGATGATGCTTGCAGCGCCCGTGAGCAGAATTTCAGGTAATTCGGCTCAGATTTCTATTTCTTCTCTGCCCAGAGGCATCTACATTGTTACAGCCAATAAACAATCATTCAAGTTTATTAAAAGATAACAAAATCAAAAAAATTATTTAATCGAAAAAAATCAAATTAAAAAAATAACAGATATGAAAAAAATATTCTTATTAGCTGTAATAAGCTTTTTTACATTTAATCTTTTCGCACAAACTGAATACATGGTTTTGGCAAAAAAAGATGGTACAACTGTTAACGTAAAAGTAGCTGATGTTGACAGCGTAACTTTTGCAACTTTTTACGGTGAACAACTTGGCAATTACGCTGAGGACAATTTAGCAATAGACAGCTACGATATGGAGATCAATCCCGTTACAAAAGTTCCTACATTCTTCCTCCAAAGTTCGGGTGTACCTGCTTCTGTTCTTGAATTGGGAGCTACCGGTTTTACAAATATAGGTCCAAAAGGAATTACAGGCGTAAATTCTACAAGCATGCTTTCATTAACGTTTGATGCCAACGGAGTTCCTTACGCTTATTTTCTGAATACCAATAAAAAATCCGAAGTGAAAAAATTTACAGATGGTGCATGGACTACTGTTGGAGCTGAGTTTGGGACTCTTACATCTACAGGTGGGGCAACTGTTACCGGATCGCATGATGGTATCGGAGTTCACGCTAATCAACCAATTGTAGGTTTTATGTCATCACAGGCGATTGGTGCAACTGCCAGAAGAACGCTTACTGTTTCTTATTTTGACGGCGTAGAATGGTTGGCAGATCAAAATGTGGCAGGTGTAAGCGCAAATAATTATTTGGTAAATGTGTTTAATGCCAATGGAATACTTTATTGTGGTTTTATTCAGCAAGGTACCGGTGGAAGTTATAAACTTTATAAATATAACGGAGACTTCCAATGGGAAAAAATCACTGAATTTTTACCTGCAGGTGCTTCGCAACCAAATATTCTACTAAATGAATGGGTAGTTTCCAAAGATGGAAAAGAAATTTATCTTCTTATGGCCAGCGATGCAATTACAAATGGCGTTTATTTTCCTACCGTTTTCCGCTATACAGTTGAAACACAGAAATGGACACAAGTGGGCGCCCCCCTTCCTTCAGCCGGTGGTGCGAATAATCAGAGTATGCAGACAGCAAGTCGTCAAGCTCTTTCTCTTGATGCTGCAGGAAATCCAATGGTATTCTACAAAGATTATGATAATAATTACTATCCAACAATCGTAACGTTGAATCCTGAAACCCGTCAATGGAATACTCCTATTGTTTTAGAAAGCTATTCTCTGGGAACCAAAAGAATTATGCTAAAAAGTATTGAACCAGGCACTCAGTATGCATCTTACACTAAAACAATTAATGGAGTTCTCCAATTGAGTGTTGTGAAGTTGAACTTTTAATTTTTTGATTTATTTTACAAAATGGAGGGAGATTGAATCTCCCTCTATTTTTAAACAGATAAGCTATGTCAAAGCGATTTTTTATATTGCTGATTTCGATTTTTTTCATTTCATTATTCGCTGCTTCACAAGTAAGTGTAGAAGGGTTAGTTTTTGTTGACAAAAACAAGGATGGAGTATATCAGCGGGGTGAGAAATTGCTAAAAAATATCCTTATTTCCAATGGAGATACAATCATAAAAACGGACAAAAAAGGATATTATCAGATTACAGTCACCCACGGTAGTTCTGTTTTCCCTATTTTGCCTGGCAATTATTCATTCAATTCCAAAGGAATTACCTCCAGAGCTTTCAGGAATATTGCTTTCGACTCTAAAGAGAATGACGTAAAACATAATTTTGCTTTGATTCCTGTTAATAATCCTGACAAATTCAGAGTAGATGTGGTTGGAGATGTGCAGGTTAACGATATGCAGGAGCTATACTACGCACAACAAACAATTTTCACCGATTTGATCCAAAACGGAGAAAAAGATTTCAACCTCTTTATGGGAGATTTGTCAAATGACAAAGATTCGATCTTATTGAAAATCCGGGATGCTATCGGGACTTTGCCTTCCAACAGCTGGAGTATTGCCGGAAATCACGACATGACAGAAGCAAAACCCCGTAGTTCTGCACTTTTTAATAAACTATTCGGCTCGGATATTTTTGCTTTTTCCCGTGGAAAAACTTGTTTCATCGGACTAAACAATTCAAAAGGATATCTTCCTCAAACACAGCTGCGTTTTTTAAGACAATTAATGCATCTCTTACCCAAAGACGTGCTTCCTGTCATCAGCCAGCACATACCAATACAAGCTTTATCAAACCACAGTGAGATGCTTGAAGCCATTGGCTCTCGAAAATGTTTGGTACTTTCTGCACATGCACACATTGTAGGCCGTCAGTTTTGGAATAAAAATATCCAGGAATGGGTTGTGGGAGCTTCATGCGGTTCGTGGTGGGTCGGAGAAAAAAATTTGCTCGGTATACCTTCATCAATCCAGCAATGTGGTTCACCACGCAATTATTTTCAATTGTTTGTAAATGGAAATGACTACAACCTTGTATTCAAAGGAATTGACTCCGACGACCAAATGAATATCTGGATAAAAGGACAAGACGCTCTGGATGACAGCATCCCGGCGCTTTCTGAACTTCCTGACAGATACGTTGTTGCCAATATTTTTGCTGGAAGCGACAGCACGTTGGTCGAATACTCCATAAATAACGGAAACTGGATGCCCATGACACATACAGCCATGGCTGATCCTATTATTCTCCGAACCATAGAATGGAATTCACGCAAGTATTTCCCTTCACCTATTTCCAAAAGAATCCCGCTTCGCAAACGTGATTCTCCACATATCTGGACCTGTACACTTCCTGAACTTGACAAAGGTACTTACACCCTAAAAATCCGTGCATCAGATAATTACGGAATGCAGTGCGTAAAACAGTCAAGAATGTTTTACATTTCAGGAAAAGAACAATAATAACTTAGTTTTAAAAAAAAAGATGATTAAAAAAATAAGAATATTCTCTACTCTTTTGTTGTTTTGGGTACTTCAGTCCACCTTCAGCCAATCAACTATTCTTCCTACAGATACTGCTGTACGCATCGGAACCTTACCGAATGGATTGACCTATTATGTACGACACAATAACTATCCGCAAGGACAAGCAAATTTCTATATCGCTCAGAAAGTTGGTTCTATTCAGGAAGACGAAAATCAACGAGGACTTGCACACTTCCTTGAGCATATGTGCTTTAACGGTACAACTCATTTCCCGGGAAATCAGCTGATCAGGTATCTGGAGTCTATCGGCGTAAAATTTGGTACAAATTTAAACGCATACACATCCTTCGATCAGACAGTTTACAACATCGACAATGTGCCGTTGAAAGTGCCGGGAGTACTGGATTCTTGCTTGCTGATTTTGTATGACTGGAGCAACGAACTAACACTCGATACTGCTGAGATAGACAAAGAAAGAGGTGTAATCCACGAAGAGTGGCGCTCCAGACGAAGTGCAATGAGTAGAATGTATGACGATGCTTTTCCAATTCTACTGAAAGACAGCAAGTATGCAAATCGCCTGCCGATAGGCAAAATGAGTGTGATTGATAATTTCCCATATCACGTTTTGAGAGATTATTACGAAAAATGGTACCGTCCGGATTTACAGGGAATAATTGTAGTTGGAGATATTGATGTAAATGATGTTGAACAAAAAATCATCAAGCTTTTCGGAGCAACACCCTCACCTGTCAATCCTGAAAAAAGAGAATCCTATGGAGTCCCTGACAATATAGAACCATTGATTTCTGTCACAAAAGACAAGGAACAAAAACAACTTCAAACGATGGTGTTATTCAAGCACAACATAGTGCCTGAAAATCAGAAAAACACCGAAGAATACTATAAAAGGAGTTTGGTACAGTATTTTGCTGCATCTGTCTTAAACAACCGCTTTTCCGAACTGCTGTATCAGGAAGAACCGCCTTTTTTAGCAGCTAAATCAGCTTACGGCAAATATTTAGTGGCAAACACAAAAGACGCGTTTACTACCACTTTTGCATCAACGACTGAAGGATTTTCCGATGCTTTCGATGCCGTGCTGATTGAATTGGAACGAGCACATCGTCATGGAGCTACACAGAGCGAACTAGACCGGCAACTTGCAGATTACAAGAACAGAATAGAAAATTTCTACCTGGAACGAAACAACGTGACAAGTAAATCGTATGTTCAGGACTATGTCAATCATTTTTTGAGCAGTTCTCCCATACTTAGCCGGCAACAAGATTATGATATTACTAAAAAAATCTTGCCTTCAATTCAATTGCAAGATATTAATAACTGTTTTGAAGATTGGCTGTCAGATTCAACCAATATTTCAATAGCCGTTTTTTGTCCTGAAGATGATAATCTCCCAACCACAGAATCGGTTCGTCATCAATTCGAAAATCGCAAAAAACTTGAGATTGAACCTTATGATGACAAGACTCCGGTTGGTGAATTAGTTGACTCAAAATCTTTAAGCCTGAAAGGCAAAGTTGTAAAAGAACGAAAAGGCAAATTCGGTTCTACCATCTGGACACTTTCAAACGGTGCACGACTGATTTTGAAGCCGACTGATTTGAAAGAAAATCAAATAAGATTGACAGTTATAAGTCCTGGCGGAACTTCGTTGTATGGTGACAATGAAATTGTAAACCTTCAGTTAATGAGCAGTGTAGCTACTTTAGGTGGTTACGGTGATCACAATCGAGTTCAAATGAGAAAACTGCTCTCTGGCAAAAGCACGAATGTTGTTTCTACTGTTGCCACGCTTCGCGAAGGCATTGTAGGATACACCACACCAAAGGATTTTGAGACAATGATGCAGCTCGTTTATCTGCAGTTTACAGCACCGAGAAAAGATTCAGTGGCATACAATTCATTCATCAATCGCTATCGCATTCAGCTTGAAGGAAAAGAAAAAGACCCTTCCACTGCACTTTCTGACTCACTGCTTGTGGCAATGTACGGCAATCATCCGCGTTCTATATCTTTCAAGCCGAGTCATTTGAATGAAATTGACTACGACCGAAGCATTGATATCTACAAAGAACGGTTTGAAAATGCAGGAGATTTTACATTTTATCTCGTAGGTAATTTCAATATTGACAGCATCAAACCATTTATTGAGAAATATATCGGAGCTTTGCCTTCGTCTAAAAGCAAAGAGAATTTCGTGGATAGGAAAAGATATTTGCGGAAAGGGAATTATGAAAATAATTTCACCCGCAAAATGGAAACTCCAAAATCGACTGTTGTTGCCATTCTCCACACGCCTGGAAAAGCAAATATTAAGCGCGAAATCGAAATGGATATGCTGACACAGATTCTGCGAATGGTATATACCGAAGAAATCCGTGAAAAAGAAGGCGGCACATATAGTGTATCTGTGAAAGGAGCTGTTGTCCGCATTCCAAAACAGCTTGCTCACATTCAAATTTCATTTACTACAAACCCTGAACGACGCGAACATTTGACAAAACTAATCCTGGATTTGTATTCTAATTTTGCTAAAAAAGGACCGGATTCGGAGATGATAGAAAAAGTCCGGCAGTATATGCTCAAAAGACACAACGAGCTTTTGGTTGAAAACAGGTACTGGATGGATATGCTGACCTCCTATTACTGGGAAAATGAAGATAAGCATACGAAATATGAGAAAATTGTGAAAGAAACTTCCGCAAAGGAAATTCAGCGATTAGCAAAAAAGATTTTAGATGCTGGTAATCTAATTCAGGTTAGCATGACTGGCGTCAACGAATAGTAGCAGATTGAATAGAAACACAAAGAGGCTGTCTCAAAATGAATTTTTGCTTTCTTTTTGAAAGTAAAAGTCGGCTTCG
>CAZIRA010000029.1:0-26193 GCA_964541615.1 uncultured Paludibacter sp. | reverse complement strand
ATTTAGCATGTTTACTATGTGGATTGAAAGAGGGAGATGAGGTTCTCTGCCCATCATTAAGTTTTGTAGCTTCGGTAAATTGTATACGTTATGTAGGAGCAACACCCGTTTTTTGCGACATAAAAGGGCTTGACAATATGAATATTGATCCTAAAGAAATTGAACGAAAAATAACTTCTAAAACTAAAGTAATTATTGTAGTTCACATGGCAGGATTTCCCTGTGATATGAATGAAATCATGCAAATTGCTAAAAAGCACAATCTGAAAGTGATTGAGGATGCTTGTCACGGACCTTTATCAGAATATAAAGGAAAAAAACTGGGTACTATCGGCGATGTGGGTTGTTTTAGCTTTTTCTCAAATAAAAACATTAGTACTGGTGAAGGTGGAATGCTCGTTACAAATAATGATGATTTCGCAACAAAAACCCGCTTACTGCGCTCTCACGGAATGACAACGATGTCCTACCAACGTGCTTCCGGGCATGCAACTACTTATGACGTTGTTGATTTGGGATATAATTTCCGGATGGATGATATTCGTGCATCTATTGGTGTTGTACAGCTTAAAAAATTGAAAAATGATTTAGAGAAGCGGTTGGAGATTCGAAAATATTATCTCGAAAAACTTTCGAAATTGGAAGAAATAATTATCCCTTTTGCAACGAATGCAGAGTTTGTATCCAATTACATCATGCCGGTTGTTTTGAAAAATTCAACGAAAGAGAAAAGAGATTCATTTCGGGATTTTTTACACGAAAACGGTATTCAAACAAGTAACCATTATCCTCCTATCCACCAGTTTTCAACCTATAAAAAGCACAATGCTAATTTACCTGTCACAGAATATGTTTGTGATAATGAGGTAACATTACCAATGTATTCAGACTTAAAGTACGAAGAAATTGACTATATTGTTGAAGTTATTCAACATTTTTTTCAAAACTTTGAAATGATTAATTTGCATGAATCAAAATGAAGTTATACTAGTAGGTGGTTTTCACGAGATAATTGAATTATGTGAGAATCTTGGAAAAAAAATTGTAGGAATCATCGACAATCAATTGGAAGGCAATTATTTAGGTTACACTATCCTGGGCGATGACACTATGGCCGACACTCTTTATCAAAAATACAAAGATATTCCACTAATAATTAGCCCCGACAATCCAGGTGTAAGAGAAAAACTTTTTCATTACTATAGTGGAATAGGCTTTCGGTTTTCAACCCTTATCAGCCATAGAGCTATTGTATCTAAATCAGCACAAATAGGAATTGGTACTATAATCCAGGATGGAGTAAATATCTCTGTATTTTCAAAAGTTGGTAATTTTGTAAAAATTAATAGTTTCGCAAACCTGATGCATGATGTAGTAGTTGATAATTTTGCTACGATTGCACCAAATGCTGTCGTTTTAGGAAGAGTGCATATTGGTGCCAAGGCTTACATCGGTGCAAACGCCACAATTTTACCCAAAATTGATGTTGCAGAAGAGACGGTTGTTGGGGCTGGCGCTGTAGTAACAAAAGATACCGATCAAAAATCAACTGTGATAGGAATTCCCGCTAAAAAAATATAAATCATGTATGACGAGTTAAGAATTGAACAGACAGCAAGCATAGGGGAGGCACTTAAACAGATGGATGTTGTAAGAAGGAAACTACTTATGGTTTTTGATGCTGATACTTTTGTTGCACTATTAAGCATCGGCGATATCCAGAGAGCTATTATTAATAATTTTGATCTGAATACAGATGTAAAATCCATTCTGCGTAATGATTATATCCTAGCTCGAATAAGTGAAAGCAAAGAAGAAGTGAAAGATAAAATGCTTTCGATTCGTGCTGAATTTATGCCTGTTTTGGATGAAAACAGACAACTCGTTAAAGTCTATTTCTGGGAAGATTTATTTGGGACACAGCAGCAACTGCCTAAAGCTCAATTTAACTCGCCGGTGGTGATTATGGCCGGTGGATTGGGTGCGAGGTTGAAACCGCTGACCAATGTGCTGCCAAAACCGCTGATTCCGATTGGAGAAAAAACTATTATTGAAAATATATTCGATCGTTTTGCACAACACGGATGTACAAATTTTTACATTTCAGTCAATTATAAAGCTGAGCTTATCGAGTATTATCTAAGAGAGCAGAGTCTTCCATACCAGCTGATTTTTTTCAAAGAAGATAAACCCATGGGTACGGCAGGAAGCCTTTCGCTGTTGAAAAATCAGATTAAGGAAACATTTTTCGTGAATAATTGCGACATTCTGATTGAACAAGATTATTCTGAAATCCTGGAATATCACCGCAAGAACCGCAATGAGATTACACTTGTGGCTGCACTGAAATCATACAATATTCCTTACGGCACCATACACTCAGGTAAAGAAGGTGAGTTGTTGGATCTGGTGGAAAAACCCGACCTGAATTTTAAAATAAACAGTGGGATGTATCTCCTGGAACCACATCTTATTGCTGAAATTCCAGAAAATGTATTCTTTCACATCACCCACCTGATTGAAAAAGTGAAAGAACGGGGAGGTAAAGTCGGCGTTTTTCCGGTCAGCGAAAAATCCTGGAGAGATATCGGTGAATGGAGTGAATATTTAAGCCTGATTAATGAAAACCGAAATTAAAATACTGCTGATTGGTGACGTACATAGTATTCATATCAATCGACTTGCTACGCATCTGAAACAAATAAACCCGGGATTGATAATTGATATTTTCAATATTTCGAAGTCCACGAAAGGCAATCCGAAAGAAGCTCAGGTTTTTGATCACTTGTATCAGCCGGTCAGACATTTTCCCGCCTGGATTTACAAAATCAATTTTTTGCTTCCTTTTTTTTCTCGTTTTTTAGATTTGCGTTTATCTTTTTCACAGGAATTTCACCATTCAAAGTACAATATAATTAATATCCATTTCATTTCACCCGAATCATTTTTCCTGATGCCTTTGTACAGACGTATCGCGAAGACTGTTCTTTCTTCGCCGTGGGGGAGCGATATGTATCGGAACAAGTATTTGTACAAAATTATGGTAAAGAAGGTGTTAGATTGGTCGGATAGAGTATCAGCACCAAAAATTCAGTTTCGTGAAGATATCAAGCGGTTATTTCATGTGGCAGAAAATAAATTTGTTGATTTGGGATTTGGGGCGGATATGATTGATGTGATTTTGAATAATAGCGATGTAACTCGTGATAGTGCAAAAGAGAAAATTGGTTTGGCAGGAAAGTATTTAATCACATGTGGCTACAACGGGCTGAAACCACAGCGACATGCCGAGATCATTTATGCTGTTGCTCAGGTGAGGGAGCAGTTGCCCGATAATCTGCATTTACTCCTGCCGATGACCTACGGCGCTACGGAAAGTTATCTTCAAGAAATTGAAAATCTTCTGAAACAACTCGATTTCCAGTACACGATTTTTGATCGTTTCCTCATAGATGAAGAATTGCTCCACATCCGCAAAGCTACTGATATGTTTATCCACGCACAGCCTTCCGATGCTTTTTCGGCAAGTATGCAGGAGTATTTGCTGTGCGAAACAATCGTTGTGAACGGGCACTGGACACGCTATCCCGATTTTGAAAAATTCGGAATGCCTTATTATCTTTATTATTCTTTTGAAGAATTGCCCGCTTGTATTTTGAAAGCTTACCGTCAGAAAGAGAAGATCGAAATCACTCCCGAATTGAAAGAATTTATCCGGAAGAAGGGATGGCTTCATCTCGCAGGTGAGTGGAGCAGGGTGTATGATGAACTGGCAGGGAGAAGTGAAAATCAGAAGGCAAACAAGCCGGATTTTTGATTCTATCGTTTTTTTTAGTTTACATTTTATTTTTTTGAAAGTACTAATTTGATTCGTTGCAAGATATTAAAAACCAGCTCTTTATAGAAAAATCGAATTATCATTAAATATATTGCAGCAGCGATAACTCCCTTTAAAATCAACGACCAAAGGTACGTCAAATCCAGCATGGTGATGGCAAAACATCCAATTCCTATCGCAATGCCGATCAGTATTGACGGCAAAATATCTTTCAGTTGATGTATCCAAAAGTAATTCAGCGCTTTTTTGATTTCGCGGGTTGAGATAAGAAAACTAATCCAGCTGATAACTGCATACGCGGTAATCATTATCAAAGCTTCTTGATTAATCAAAAGTGCTATCGACAACAATATCAATCCTTTTTTGAAAAGTTCGATTCTAAATGTATTCTTTGATAATCCTATAGAATTCAGTGCGTTAAGGTTGAGCGTGTAGAGCGGTGCAAAAATATTGGCTATACAGATTAATTGGAAAAAGGGAACCGCGGGAAGCCATTTTTCTTTTATCAAAACAACAATTAAATCCTCTGCGCTGAAAATCAGGAAAAAACAAATTGGAATTGAAATCAATGCTGATTTTGAAATAAAGGATATCAAGATCCTTCTCAATCGGTCTAAGTCGTCGTTTACCTGCGAAAAAACATTGAAAGTAGTTGTTGTGAGCAGTGTTACGAGCGAGTAATTGACCGTTTCTGCCTGCTTGTTTGCCTGATAATAATATCCTAAAACCGTGGAACTGAAAATTTTTCCAAAAATAAAGTTATATATATTGTTAAAAACAGCATTCAAAGAGGAGGTTCCTAATAAATTCGCACTGAATTTCCAATGTTCTCTGATGTAGTCAAAAGAGAAGTAAGCTGTTGGTTTCCAGCGTATAAAAATAAACAGCGAGAAAAACCGGAAGAAATGAAAGCTGACAAGTTGCCAGACGAGCGTCCATACTCCAAAATTCAGCAATGCCAGTACCAAAGCGATGGATCCGCTGATGGCTGTGGATAGAATATTGACTTTTGAAATGCTTTTGTAGTCAAGCACCATGCTTAGTTTTACAAAAGGAATGAGGTACAGGGCATTAAGCGGAATGGATAAAAAGACTATCCTGGAAATTTTTGTTAGTTCAGGTGTGTTGTAATAATTTGAAATTAGCGGAGCCGAAAAAAAGAGAATCAGATACAGCGAAATGCCGATAAACAGATTGAAAAAGAAAATTGTACTTAATTCCTTCTGATCGTTCGTTCTTTTTCTGATCAGCGCCTGACCAAATCCGCTGTCCACCAAAACAAAAGAAAGTGCATTGAATACAGCCAGCATGGCAATCAATCCAAACACATCAACATCCAGCCATCTTGCCAGTAAAATGCTGATAATGAGTTGCACAGCCTGTTGCCCAAACCGATCAACCACAGACCATTTTATAGCGTTTAGCGTTTTTTGTTTCAGATTATCACTCATCTGTAAAGGTTAATATCAGTGTTGTATGTGAGTGCTAAAATAACAAAAAGTTTTCCATTACAGAAAACTTTTTGTTATTTCTACAAAGTTGAGATCTGCAAAAAAAATATATTTAATTTATTTGATTGTCAGTTCTTTTATCAATCTGTCTGCTCCGCCTATTTTTTCCATGATGAAGAGCACATAGCGGATATCCACGTTGATGCACCGTTGCAGATTGGGTTCGAAAATGATATCGCCGCTCATGGCTTCCCAGTTTCCATCGAATGCCAGCCCGATTACTTCGCCTTTCGCATTGAACACTCCGCTGCCTGAATTTCCGCCGGTAATATCGTTGTTGGTGATAAATGCCACGTGCATTTTTCCTGTTTTCGTGTCAATATAACGTCCGAAATCACCTTTCAGTATAGCTTCTTTCAATTCATTTGGAACCACAAATTCAGGATTTTCTGGATCTTCTTTTTCAAGAACGCCGTTTGTTGTGGTGTAATATTCATATTTTGCTCCGTCGGCAGGCTGGTATCCAAGCACTTGTCCGTAGGTCAGCCTCATCGTAGAATTGGCATCCGGATAGAGGGAAATTTTGCGGTCGTCAGCCCATTCTTTCAGCCCGGCTTCGTATAGGCGTTTGTTTTCTTCGATATTGCTCAGTGCTTTGTTGTACTCATCGGTACGCAATTCGCTCATTTTCTTCTGAATATCGTTATAGAAAAGATTGGCTGGATCGTTCGAAAAATCAAAATTCCCTTTTTTCAACACTTTTTCCAATTTTTCTTTTGAAGCGAAAATGGATTTACTAAAAAGATTATCCGTAAATTTCGCGTAGTTTCCTTTGAATTTTTTATCAATGGTTTTGTAAAAATCGGGTAGGGCATCAGCAGAAACAGATTTTCTGTAAGCCTCCAAAAGTGCTGTAAAGGCAAATTTGTCCACTTCCGGATAATAATCTTTGTAAAATCCACCGACTTTTTCCAGGTTCGTTTCAGCAGACAACTTTTTATTAACCGCGTTTCGAATATTGTTTGCGATGCGGGGAAGTTCCACACCTACCGAAAGTGCTTCACGCAGGTATTCCAGTGCGTGCTGATTTTTATCAATAAATTCGTAGTCTCTTCTAAGCTCACTTAGTACGTTCCCGTATTTGGCTTTGCGTTCGTTTTCGGCATTTACCCATTTCAAAAAAGATGCTTCTTCCTGTTCTTTGTCTTTGATAACGCCCAGTTTTTTCACAGCTGTGTTCATCCCAATGCTGTTTTTCCAGTAGTTGGAACTTCCCACATATTTATTTGCATACGCAATATTGATTGCTTCATCAGCGAGCATGAATTTTTTCCAGGCATCTTGTTTTACGCCCCGCATCTCAATTCGTGCACTGTTGCCGTTTTTTACCCTGTTTTTTATAGCATACGAAGTGGCATAGCGGTCGGTTGTGCCGGGATTTCCCAAAATCATGGCATAATCGCCTTCCTGGATTCCTTGGTTGGAAACGGGTGCAAAATGTTTCGGAATGTAAGGAACATTGTCTTTGGAATATTCGGCCGGCCTGCCGTTTTTATCAGCAAATACGCGGAATACGGAAAAGTCTCCGGTATGGCGCGGATACATCCAGTTGTCAGTTTCACCGCCAAATTTTCCTATGGAAGAAGGCGGAGTGTAAGCTAAGCGAACATCGTTAAATCGCTCGTAAACAAAAAGATAGTATTCATTTCCGGAGAAAAATGACCGAACTTGCGCTGTGTAGTGCGTATCGCCTTTGGCTTCTTTGCGTATTACTTCAACTATGGTTTGCAGGGCATTTTCTCGTGCATTTCCTGTTAAATCCTTTATATGTTCGAGCACACGGGGTGTCACATCTTCCACTTTTACCAAAAATGTTACAGACAATCCGTTGCAGGGAAGTTCCTCATTCAATGTTTTGGCGGTGAATCCATTTTTCAAATAATTGTGTTCGACACTGCTCAGTTTCTGAATGGCGCTGTAACCACAGTGGTGATTTGTAAAAAGCAATCCAGACGATGAAACCATCACACCGGTACACCCACCGCCAAAAATTACCACGGCATCTTTCAGACTTGTTTGATCCTGGCTGTAAATCTGCTCAGCAGTCATTTCCAGCCCTAAGCCTTTCATTTTCTGAATGTTCAATTTTTCTACTAATGGAAGCATCCACATGCCTTCATCGGCTTTTACGCTGAAAATCAGAAAAAAAGATGCTAACAGGATTAAGAGATTCTTTTTCATCAATTTTGAAATTTATAATAAATAGGGCTTTTAGCTTTTTTATTTTGTCATAGTACTTAAAAAAAACTACTGACAGTTCCTTCAGAAGCTGCCAGAGTATTTTGATAGTATTTGTAGTAGTCTGAACTCCGAAAAAACGCCGCAAAAGGCTTCGGTTTAATAATTCAGACTTCAAAACTTCCAACTTTCATGGTTGGCTGTCGCCAAAATGACAGTCATAAATATCTGTCCCACTGATAGTTACTATTCCACAATCGTCACCCAACCATGCGTATCAGGTTCGTCACCGTACTGGATTCCGCGTAGTTTGTTGTACAGTCTTTCGCACCATTTCCCGGGTTTCCCGTCTGGTGAAAATATGTAAGATTTTTTCAAGTCAAAATCGTCGATCCGCTGAATCGGGCTGATAACCGCTGCTGTACCGCAAGCACCTGCTTCTTCAAATGTTTCGAGTTCATCCACATGCACGTGGCGTTTTTCCACTTTCAGACCCAGATCTTCTGCCAGAACCATCAAACTTTTGTTGGTAATGGATGGAAGAATAGAGGTAGAATCCGGAGTGATGTATGTATTGTCTTTGATAGCGAAGAAATTGGCAGCACCACATTCATCGATGTATTTTTTCTCTTTTGCATCGAGGTAGAAAACAGCTGAATAGCCCAACTCGTGAGCATGCATTCCGGCTACAAGGCTTGCTGCATAGTTTCCGCCAACTTTGTAAGTTCCGGTTCCGAGTGGAGCTGCGCGGTCGTACTGACGCATGATTACGAATGGAGTGGTTTGGAAACCACCTTTGAAATATGGACCAACAGGAGTTACAAAGATAATAAACTCATACTCTGTAGCCGGTCTAACACCTACCTGAGCACTAGTACCGATCAGCAGCGGGCGGATATATAGCGAAGCACCGCTTTCATAAGGCGGAATGAAACGTTCGTTCAGTTTCACAGCCATGATTACGGCTTCTTGAAATTTCTCAACGGGCAGTTGTGCCATCATGATTCCTTCGCAGGACTTCTGCATGCGTTTGGCATTTTCATCCAGGCGGAAAATCCGGATTTTTCCATCTTTTCCCCTGAAAGCTTTCAAGCCTTCAAACGCCTCTTGTCCGTAGTGCAGACAGGTGGCTGCCATGTGCAGGTTGATAGTTTCGTCTGTTGTGCTGCGTACTTCGCCCCATTCGCCGTTTTTGTATGAGCAACGAACGTTGTAGTCGGTTTGTCTATAACCGAAACCAATGTTTGACCAATCAATGTTTTCCATAAAGCTCCTCCTTTATCCCCTTTCGGGGAGGAAATTATTTAATATAATTAGTATTTAAAAAAGTAGTTCAATCAGTTTAGTCTTTTTCAAAACCAGGGTGGGGAAGATAGAGAATGGCTTCGTTCCCCATGTTGAAAATTAAATCGATGATGCTCAGATCCGTCAAAAAACCATGTTTGTTCTCAAAAACCTGATAGTAAGGTTTTGAAATGAAAACCGGCTCTTTTTTAGGATGAATTATTTCCCTCAAATCATTTGAATCCAATGGATTAGCATCATACTTTTCCGTTAGTTGAATCTTGGGCTGGGCATCCAATAATTTCAGTACCAAAGTTAACAAATCTAAGTTGTAATCCCAAAGAAAAGTCCACCTTTTTTCGTAAAATGGTCTGAAATCATCTTCGAAATATTCAAAGAAGGGGCTGTTGCGGTAAGCGGAGGTTATGGCGCGCCAGTGTGTCAGCTGCCAATTACTGTGTGAAGAAATGCGGACATCGCGTATCGGCGCTTTTTGGCCGTTGCGGCTTTCTACCGGAATGCTCAGGGTCTCTATGCCGTTGGTTGCAGCTATTCTGCAACGGTTTCGGTACGATTGTTTTACATAATTTTCTTGTGCTTCCAGCAAAACCGTATCGGCCTGCATCATGGCCATAAAGTATGATACAGGCGGCAGGTATGCGCAGGATAAACTCGAAACTCGAAACTCGATACTCGAAACTCGTTTATCTCTCCGCATTCTTAAAAAATCTGTCAAATCTGATTTTTCCGCCAAAGAGTGATTTATCTTTGTTGAGTGAGAGCCATACAAACATGGGACGCCCTACGATGTGGTCTTCCGGCACAAATCCCCATGAACGGCTGTCGGCTGATTTGTGGCGGTTGTCGCCCATCATCCAGTAGTAGTCCATTTGGAATGTATAGGAAGTGGCAGGTTTGTCGTTGATGTAGTACTGTCCGTTTCGGTTTTCAAGTTTGTTGCCTTCGTAATTTCTGATACAACGCTCATAGATAGGATATGTATCTGCATTCAAAGCAACCGTAGAGCCTTTCTCAGGAATGAAGATTGGTCCGTAATTGTCGCGCGTCCAGCCTTTTCCTCCACCCAGCGGATAGGCATTGTCTCCGATGGATTGTGAAGAGAGCCAGTCCGGTTCAATCATAAGTTTGGTGACTCCGGGTGTGTTTTGAAGTTTTGTGTATGATTCTTCTGTCAACGGAAAATGATAAACAGGATAATTTGGATTCAGTCCCAATTTTTGAATAAGTCCGAACGAATTGGCATTGCTCAATTCCACGTAGTCTTCATTGCTGATATTCAGCTCATCGATAAGCGACTTAGTAAGTCGTGTGCCGTCTGTCTGCACAAAATAGTTGAACTGGATGCCCGGGAATTTTTCCTGCGGTTTGCTGTCGATAAAAACTTGATTATTCACAATGGACAACGTATCGCCGGGCAGACCTACACACCGTTTTACATAATTTTCACGGCGATCCACAGGCCTGTACATTACTTCGCCGTACACATCCGAATTGGATGCAACTATCTCTTTGCCATATTTATAGATCAAGCTCGGTGCAGGCTCTTGTTTCAATACATTCACAACGTACGAAAGCCCTTCCTGATAGCAGATAGAGTAATAATCGGGATTTTGGACTTTGAAGGCTATGGTATCTCCTGCCGGAAAGTTAAACACTACAATGTCGTTTCGTTCTATCTTGTCAAGTCCTTTCAAACGGCGGTATTTCACCTGTGGTTTCTCGAGGTATGAATTTTTATTGATTATAGGAAATGTATTCTGTACCAATGGGAAAGAAAATGGAGTCATAGGCACGCGCGGTCCGTAGCTTGCTTTGCTCACAGCCAAAAAATCACCGACAAGCAGTGTTTTTTCCAACGAAGAAGTCGGTATCTGATAATTTTGGAACAAATAATTGTTGATCAGATATACGGCAATCAGTGCGAAAACGATGGCATCCACCCAGCTCATCACCGCTCGAAGCGTGTTGCTTTTGGAGTTTTTCCACCAGGTCCATGGAATATATTTGGTGATAAATGTATCAAATACCAGCGGTAACACCAGCAGCCACCAGAAATTGCCCAGCCAGATTACAAAGAGAATGTAAAGTATGCACCAGGAAATGGCTTTAATCCACTGCTTGAGAGGCTTGTCGAAGCGGGAAGCCGGAGTTGGTTGTTTGGTTTGAGTAGTCATATGTGTGAGAAATAATTATATTAGTCATTCGTTTGTTCTAATTCAATAACTTGATTTGCTTCATTCATTACGCATTCAATTTCTTTTATTTGAAAGTTATGCTTCTCTTCATCACTTTTGGCTGATAAATTGGTGATATCTCCGGTGAAAAATTCTGATAGTGCTCTTTCATTATCTTCATTATCAGTACTGATAATTACTTTGTAGGTTTTTGTTAACTCAACTTCAAATGTTTTCATATGCAATCGTATTAAAATTGCAACAAATCTCCCATTCCCAAAAATCCTTTTTTCCCTGCCGTAAACTCCGCGGCAACCACTGCCCCCAGCGCAAAGCCTTCACGGCTTTTGGCGTCGTGGGTGATTTCAATGCTGTCCACCGAACTTTCGTAACGAACAGTGTGGATGCCGGGCACTTGTCCTTCGCGAATGGATTTTATGACCAGCTCGTCAGAATTATTTTCGGTTTCTTTAACCCAGCTTGTTTTTCTGTCCAGGTTTTCCAAAATTCCTTCTGCCAGTGTGATGGCAGTTCCGGATGGAGCGTCCAGTTTCTGTGTGTGGTGCACTTCGGTCATTTCCACGTTGTAGTCCGGGAATTGATTCATGATTTTGGAAAGGTGCTTGTTCACTTCCATGAAAATATTTACGCCCAGACTAAAATTTGAGGACCAAAACAGTGTATAATTGTTCTTGCGAACCACAGTTTTTACTTCTTCAAGGTGTTCTGTCCAGCCGGTTGTTCCTGAAACCACAGGAACTCCTGCAGCGAAGGCTTTCACGTAATTTTCCATCACCACGCCCGGTACTGTAAATTCTATGGCCACATCGGCGCTTTTGAATGATTCCGATTCAAACTCCTCGCGGTTGTCCACATCGATGACCGACACAATTTCATGTCCGCGTTCAAGTGCAATCCGCTCAATGGTTTTACCCATTTTTCCGTATCCGATTAATGCTATTTTCATAAAAGCTTTGGCCCCCTAACCCCCTGAAAGGGGAATTATAGGACGATTTTCAAATTTTATACAACAAAAAAGATTATTCTCAAAAAATATAACAAAAACTTTATAGCTATAAAGCTTTCTGACAAAACAACGAAAAATCCCCCCTTTAGGGGGTTAGGGGGCAGTTTTTAATATTGCCCTGTTCCCAGCATCACCAGTGTGCAGGCAGTTTCAAATTCAATGTTGTTTTTTTCCAAAATATCGAAAAAATCTTCATTTTCTGTTCCGGGATTAAAAATCACTCTTCGAGGTTTTAGTGAAACGATATAATCGAAATATTCTGCTTGTCGCTGCGGACCTACGTACATAGTAACTGTGTCAATATCAGTAAATTGTTTCTTTTCTGTGTCGATGGTTTGTCCAAAAATCTCATCCGGTCGCAGTCCCAGCAATTCAATTTTATGACCATGTTTCAAAAGTTTGTCAGCTGCTTTGTACGAATAGCGTTCCGGATTTTTTGAAGCGCCTATTATTAATGTTTTCATTCTCTAAAAATTTGTTAACTTGCCAGGAAATCAAAGCATTCAATTATCTCATCTTTCGTGGCAGTTTGGTTTATTACTACTTCGCCAACATCAGAAAGCAGTGTAAAGTTTATTTCTTTACTCTCATTTTTCTTGTCGTGTTTCATCAGTTCCAGCAGCACCTCATAATCATTACAACCGCAGTCGTACGCTCCGTAATGTTCTCTGACAAAGTATTTCAGTTTGAGCAGCTCATTCTTTGGAAATCCAAGTTTGATAAATGAAAGGTAGAGTTCGCAAACTAGTCCCCAGGCAACTGCATAACCGTGCAACACTGGTTTTTCTGATGTGTAACTCCAGCTTTCCATAGCATGTGCAAACGTATGCCCGAGATTCAGTGCCTTTCGGATGCCTTGTTCTTTTGGGTCAGCTTCTACAATGTTTTCTTTGATTTCAATATTTCTTGCTAAAAGAGTTTTCAGTTTCCCGAAATCAATTGTTTCCAAATCAAATTGAAGGATTTCGTCCCAATCTTTCTTAGTGCTTATCAAAGCGTGTTTTATCATTTCGGCAAAACCGGAGCGGATATTTCTGCTGTCAAGTGTGCGGAAAAAGTTGATATCAATCAGTACTTTTTTTGCCGGAGCAAATGCGCCGATTTCATTTTTCAATCCCAGGAAGTTTATGCCCGTTTTTCCACCGGTTGCTGCATCCACAGCTCCAAGCAAGGTAGTGGAAACGTTGATGTATTCTACGCCGCGCTTGAATGTTGCCGCTGCAAATCCGCCTATGTCCGTCACCATGCCTCCTCCCAGATTTATTAACAGTGATTTGCGTGTGGCGCCATTTTCAGAAAGATACTGCCAGATTATTTTCAGGGAATCAACTCCTTTGTTGTCGTCGCCTGCGGGAATGGTGACATTGTGGCTGTGCCTGATTTTTTCAGATTCATGAAGCTTTGGCAGGCACAATTCCCGGGTATTTGTATCGGTCAAAACAAAAATTTCATCACTTTTCCAGGGTTCAATGATTTGCTCCAATCGGGTAATTATATTGCTGGTAATAATAGTGTTAGGCATTTTATGCTGTTTTACATTAGTCAACATCCTCAGTTTGAAAGAATCAAATCGTAAGAACTTAAAAAGCAACGACAAAGATACACTTTATTCTTAAAATTTGCCTGTTTTTTTTCGTTTTTTAGAAATGGAGATGGTTAGGATTGGGTTTTAGTTAAAAATAATAAAATTACAGTCATATATGAACATGTATTCATACGAAAGCGTTACTTTTGCAAACGGAATTTTTAAGAATATAAAGATGAAAATGGATGAAGCTGCTTACATGTTGCGAGCTATTTCGAATGAGACTCGCTTGAAGGTGATAGATATCCTTCGTAATAAAGAGGAACTCACTGTTTCAGAGTTAGTTGAAGGAATCGGTTGCGAGCAGTCGCTGCTTTCGCATCACCTGACTGATATGCGTGCCAAAGGCATTCTGAATTGCAGGAAAGAAGGAAAAAATTGTTTTTATTCATTAAAAAACAAACAAATCACACAGATTTTGGATTGTCTCCAAAGTTGCAATTGTAATTAATAAACCACTATAATTTTATGTCCACTTTTTTGAAAAAAAACCTTTTTGGATTAATCGGATTAGCAGCAGGCGCCATCGGCGGATATGCATATTATTACTTTATCGGCTGTAACACAGGCTCTTGTCCACTTACATCCAATCCGTATATCAGTGTAATATTTGGTGCTGTGATAGGTTATCTGCTCCTGGATATGTTTAAGAAAAAAGAAACTTCTGATGAATCGAATTAAACGATATTTCTCAACCTGGGATTCTGCGCGTTATCTGCGGCTGATTTTGGGCATCATTTTTGGTTTAGCATACGTTTTTGACGGACAGGGATTTTATCTCCTGCTTGGCGTATTCTTCCTTGTACAGGCCGCGATGAACATCGGATGCGGCTGTTCGACGGGAAATTGCACCACCGATATTAAAAAAGAGAAAGAAACACAATTTCATTTTGAAAAATTAAATTCAGATAAAAAAAATGTATAGTACATTTGATGTAAACGGAGAAGGCTGCCTGATCTGCAACAGTGGCGTGATGAGCCAACTCGGCAGACTGCAGGGAGTTTTCGGAGCTGATGTTGATTTTGTCAACAACAGAGTGGTGGTAAACCACACCGATGAAGTGAAGCGCGAAGAAATTGCCCGGAAACTGGAAGAACTTGGATTTTTTGAAATAAAAAACAATGGCGAAATTTCTCAGGAGACAGATTTATAGACCGCTTCGCTGATAGAACGCAGATCGCTTCGCTTTTAGAACACAGACAGAGAAGATGATGTGATTAAGATTTTATAAATATAAAACTAAACAACATACATTCAACATCAAACTTCGGTCATCTGTCATCGGTTTCCCTGCAATTGAATTCAAGAACGCAAATTAATAACACTTTGATAATGAAAAAACTAACAATTACCATCGTATTAATTCTATCGCTTGTGACAGTGTATGCTTTCACTTCAGATAAAAAAGTACAACCAGAAACAAAAATAGAAAATAATAATAAAACCAAAAAAAAGAAAATGGGAACAATTCATTTGACTAAAGAAGAATTTCTTACAAAAGTGATGGATTTTGAAAATAATCCTACAGAATGGAAATATCTGGGTGACAAACCTGCTATTATCGACTTTTATGCCGACTGGTGCGGACCTTGCAAAATGATCGCTCCGGTACTGGAAGAACTGGCAGCAGAATATGCCGACGATATTTATATTTACAAAATTGATACAGAGAGAGAACAGGAATTAGCAGCTTTATTTGGCATCCGCAGTATTCCTACACTGCTTTTTGTACCGATGGGTGAAGCTCCGCAGATGGCACAGGGTGCTATGCCGAAACATGCATTTAAAGAAGCAATCGAAAACGTACTGTTGAAAAAAGAAACTGCTAAAGCTGAATAATCATGAGAAAGGTACTTTATTTAGCTGTAGTGGCACTTTCTGTTGTAATGATTTCCTGCAACGGAGCCAAAAAATCGGATACTCAGGAAGCAACTTCTGCTGAAGCACTTGTAAGTGAAGTTGTAAATACAAACGACAACACTGCTCCGACAGTTGCAGCAGACGCTCCAATTCACCTGACTACTGCAGAATTCAAAAAACTGGTAGTAAATTACGATGCCAATCCTTCGGAGTGGAAATACCTGGGAGACAAACCTTGTATCGTGGATTTCTGGGCTACCTGGTGTCCTCCCTGTAAAGTAATTGCTCCGATTTTGGATGATCTTGCCAAGGAATACAAAGGTCAGATTTACATCTACAAAGTGGATGTTGACAAAGAACCTCAACTGGCATCTGCATTTGGAATTCAGAGCATTCCTACCTTGCTTTTCGTTCCGATGACCGGAGATCCGAGAGCTGAAGTAGGAGCAATTACAAAAGAGACCTTCAAGGATAGAATTGATAATTTTATGCTTGCAATAAAATAGATAATTATCCTCTCCGTCCGAGGGGATTTTTTTTTTTTTCTTCTTTTACCGAATTACTAATTTATTTTTAACGAAAGGAATTAAAATGATTAAAGATATGTTTTTAGAATTTCAAAGTAAATTTGAATTTGATGTTACAATCAGTACATTGATTGAAAAGATAGAAAAAGCGAATTGGAAAGTTCAGATTACGCATGATCTGCAACAATCGCTGAGAAATAAAGGATATGAAGTGCCAGCCGTAAAAATCATTGAACTTTGCAATCCGGATATTTCTCACTTAATTTTGAACCGGGACGATGAGCGGATTTATTCAAACCTGATGCCCTGCCGGATTTCAGTTTATAAAAAATCTGACGGAATTACATATCTTTCGCTGATGAATGCAGGCGTAATGGCTTCACAGATAGGTGGAGTAGTGGAAGAGGCGATGAGTAAAGCTTTTGAAGAATCGATGGTATTTGTGAAAGAAGTGACGGAGTAGAATATATCGGGATTTGTTAATAAACAAAGGCTGGCTTCAAATAATTGAGCCAGCCTTCTTTTTAAACAAAAGTTATACTTCAATAAACCTAATATAATCAGGCTTCAAGATTCTTTCCGTTGGGCAAAGAAGTAAAAGCCGTCATTAATCCTCTTTTACCTGAGGCATTATCAGTTTGTATCCTTTTCCATGGATATTGATGATTGCCACGTTTGGATCGTCTTTCAGAAGTTTACGCAGTTTGGTGATGTACACGTCCATGCTTCGGGCATTGAAATAGTTGTCATCTACCCAGATAGTTTTCAGTGCGTAGTTACGTTCCAGGATGTTGTTTGCATTAGCAGCCAGCAGGTTAAGCAGTTCTGATTCTTTTGTAGTCAGTTTTTTAGCTTCTCCGTCAAATTCCAGTGTTTGTTTTTGAGCGTCAAACACAAATCCGCCGATTTGATAACTCACCACATCTTTTGTTTTTTTACCGCGTACACGACGCAGGATTGATTCGATGCGGTACAGCAGTTCTTCCATGCTGAATGGCTTAGATAAATAATCGTCAGCACCCAGTTTGAATCCTTGCAGGATATCTTCTTTCATTGACTTTGCAGTCAGGAATATGATAGGCACTTCGGTATTCATAGCTCTGATGTCTGCCGCGAGGGCAAAACCATCTTTTTTAGGCATCATAACATCCAATACACATAGGTCATATTTGTTGCGTGTAAACGCCTTATAGCCAGCTTCTCCGTCAGGTTGCAGATCACAGTCGTACCCTTTTGTCTGCAGGTACTCTCTCAGTAGCATGCCAAGATTTTCATCATCTTCGCAGAGCAAAATTCTTACTTTTTCGTCGTTCATAATTAGTAATTTTTTATAGTTGGTATTATAATTGTAAATTTAGTTCCCAATCCGACTTCACTTTCCACTTTAATGACTCCCTGGTGGTCTTTCACTATCTTTCTGACATATGCCAGACCCAGTCCAAAACCTTTTACGTTGTGCAAGTTTCCGGTAGAAACTCTATAAAATTTTTCAAAAATCTTCTTTAAGTGCTCTTTTTTTATCCCAATTCCGTTGTCTTCAATACTTACACAGATGTTGTCTTTCTCGTTCCACGTTTCCAACGTCAGAATTGGGGTTTTATCACAGTATTTCAGAGCGTTGTCCATCAGGTTGAAAATCACGTTTGTAAAGTGAATTTCATCAATCAGCACCATGTCTTTCGTCGCTTTCAGATTTGTAACAATTTCACCGCCTTTGCTGGTAACTTTCAGCGAGAAACTGCTAATAATATCTTTAATCAAGTTGTTCAGGTGAATTTCAGATAGCTTGAGCGTTGACTTTTCATTCTCAAACATCGACATCTGAAGCACTTTTTCCACCTGCAGACTCAGTCTTTTCGTTTCGTCTTTAATCACATTCGACACATGCTTGAGCATATTCGGATTCATTACTACGCTCTGATCCTGAAGCATTTGCGAAGCAAGAGATATGGTCGAAATCGGAGTTTTGAATTCGTGCGTCATATTGTTAACAAAATCATTCTTCATCGTGTTCAACTGTTTCTGCCAAAATATGACCACAATGGTAATGATGAAGATTGCCAGCGTTAACAAAACTACTCCTATAGACGGAAGAAGCAGGTTGAGCGAGTCGAAAATAAAATTTCTCTTTGTAGGAAAAACCACCTGCAAATATGCATCCCGAGAAGACTCTTCCCTCGGAAACATTTTCTGGCTGTAAACATCAGAATTTGGTTCACCTTTTACGTTGATGGTCTTGTTACATTGATAGATGGTTCTATTCTGCCTGTCGACTACCGAGTAGTAAAATGGTAAATTTATATTGTTGCTTTCGAAATAGGTTGTCAGGATTTCATCAAGTTCATTGAAATTTACCCGCTGACCGATTTCCGAATTTTCTGTTTCACGAAGCCACCTGAAAACCGCCTGGTCAAGAATTGTTTTTGACCTTGAAAAATTCAATTCAAACTTTTCTCTCAAAAACTTGGAAGTTTCCTCAATTGTAGCTTTTCCGTGTCTGGTAGAGAGTTTGATGTTCGGCGATTGGCCGGATGGATTGTTCCAGTGTGTTTTGATTGTGTCTTGCAATCTTAGGTCTTGTCTGGAACGACTTCCATACAGCGTGTTGTCGTTTTTTTGCACATACTGTTCTTCCTCCAATGTTTGTGCCAAATATTTTAACGCTTCGTTCTCTTCGAGGAGCGTAACCGTTTGAATAAGACTGCGTTTCACTCCGTCGTCAAACTGGCTGGATGCCATTTGCGCGGTTCCGCTTAAATATCTCACTTGCAAAGCTATGAGCGCCCCGAAAGTGATGACCATCAATGCAATCAATATCCAGATAGTACTTCTTCTCATTCTTTTGCAAAGTTAAATCTAAATGGAAATGTTAATTTAACATTTAAGTATATTTAACTTTAATGTGTTAATTTTCCAATTTTCAGGAAAACACATCAAAAACTATACTAAAAAAACAATAGTTAACCGAAGTTTTTATCAATATGTTAAAAACGTTTTTTACAGGTGTTTTGTTCTAATTAGATTCTTTTTTGTTAAAATTTTCACCGATAAGGCGGCAATGTGAATTCAATTAGTAATTTTGCACGATTATTAGCTATCGGAGTAGTATGCGTCAAAAGTTGAGTAAGTGGTTTTCCCTGTTTATCTGCAATTTTTTTGGAGTGTTCAACGATAATTTCCTGAAAAATTCAATCATTTTTGTAGCGATAGTTTGGGCATTGC
This sequence comes from uncultured Paludibacter sp., assembly GCA_964541615.1. Lineage (GTDB taxonomy): Bacteria > Bacteroidota > Bacteroidia > Bacteroidales > Paludibacteraceae > UPXZ01. The sequence goes on along the minus strand of CAZIRA010000029.1, from coordinate 6,965 downwards.
CATCGTGGATGACTCATTCTCAGCTGATTTCTATCATTGGATCGTGCCTGGTTTTTCCATACCTGCTTTTTTCACCCATCGGAGGCAGGCTTTCGGTTCGTTATTCCAAATTGAAGATTTTCCGTATCCTGAAGCTTGTGGAAATTCCAATTATGGCCGTGGCGTGTATCGCTTTTTACTTCCAGTGGATTGGTTTGGCTATTGCAGCAATGCTTCTGATGGGAACGCAGAGCAGTCTCTATTCTCCTTCAAAATATAGTTTAATCCGCGATATCGGTGGTGAAAAAGGAGCTTCGTTTGGAAGCGGACTGTTTGAAACCATGGCTTTTTTGGGAATTTTACTCGGTACTTTAACCGCTTCGGTGGTTTCTGATAATTATTCTATCTGGTTGTTTTCTTTGGTGATTCTGGGAGTGGCATTGTTGGGATATTTTTCTGCAAAAACCATTCGAACCAACGAACTTCCGGCTGAGAGCAGCGGTTCCGAGACGCTGAATCCAATCAAATTTGTAAAGGAAAATTACCTTTTTGCCAAGCAGCACCTATTGGTAAATAGTGCAGTATTGGGTTCGTCCGGATTTTGGCTGATATCCAACATGGTGCAGATGAATACAATCATTCATTGCAAAAATGTGTACGGCGTTTCCAATTCAGCTACCGGAATGGTGATGGCTTTTGCAGCAGTTGGAATAGCGCTTGGAACGTCTGTGACAGGACATTATTCGGGAGAAAAAGTGAGAAAAGGCTTGATTATTCCGGCTCTTTTGGGTATGATTTTGTCACTTGCAGCAATGCTGGTTCTACCGCTTTCATTTGTTGGTTTCATCATTTTAGTCACAATTTTTGCATTTATAGCAGGAGTATTCCAGGTTCCGTGCATGGCGATGATGCAGTATTCGGATTTGGGCAGAAAGCGCGGCGATACGATTGCTTATCTGAATATGATGAATTTTGTCTTTATTCTGTTAGGTACCGGACTTTTTTCGTTGACAACTGTGCTGACGAAAGAAAACAGTTTCATGGTTTTCGGTGTTATGATTGGCGTATGTGTACTGATTTTAATCTATTTCCTGACCAGATACAGCGATTTCAGAACAGAGTCTAAAAGCATGATTTTCAACAAAAATTAATACTAAAAACAACTTAATTTAATCAATTTCAACCTTTTTATGAAAAGAATTTTCTTTTTTATCGGTATTTTTATTTCAATATTATCTTTTACTTCTTGCAATAAAACAGCGCAAAAAACAGAAAGCGACAGTAGCAAAATGGCAGTAGAGAATGGGGTAGAAGTGTCTGATTCAGCTGACAGGAAAGCCAATTCGGCAACTGAAATATATGCAAAGAAACAAGTTCCGGTAATCTGCTACCACCGCATAGAAAATGGACGAAACGATGAATACACCGTAACTCCGGCCACATTTGAAGCACATATGAAGGCGCTGGCAGACAGCGGTTATCGCAGTATCAGCCCGGATCAATACTACGAATACCTGGTTTACAATGCAGAATTGCCTGAAAAACCGGTGATGATTACCTTTGATGATTCACGCGTGGAACATTTCACTATTGGAGCACCTGTGATGGAGAAATACGGTTTCAAAGGTGTGTTTTTCATTATGACTATAACCTACAACAAGAAAAACTATATGACTACCGAACAGTTGGCAGAACTGGCTACAAAAGGTCATACCATCGGTTTCCACAGCTGGGATCATACGCGTGCCACAAAGTACGACAATGACTCTGTTTTGCGGGAAAATGTGATTGAACCCAAAAAGAAATTAGAGGAAATTGTCGGAAAACCGGTTGAATATTTTGCATACCCTTACGGATTGACCAATGAAAGAACAACTGCGCAAATGAACGATTATTTCAAAATGTCATTTATACTTTCTACAAAACAAGATTCGATAAACCCTATTCAGTCAGTCAGACGGATGATTGCTCCTGAATGGAAACCTCAAAGCCTGCTCCGGGCAATGGAAAAAACATTTAGCCGAAGATAAATAATTGACCATTTAAATTAAGGAATTATGATTATGAAAAATCATCTGATTGCCAAACTGCTTATCCTGTTTATAATCGGTTTAAGCATGGCAGGATGCGAAAAAGATACTGAAATTAATCAGTTGCCTGCGGATCAGGCGCATAAATTGATTAATTTAACGTACGGAACTGATGCAAGAAACAAAATGGATGTATATCTTCCTGCAAATCGCACAGCTGAAACACCGATTGTAATTTTGATTCACGGCGGAGCATGGATTTCTGGCGACAAATCGATATTTACAAGTATGCAGGACACACTTCTGGCAAGAGGAATTGCCAGTGTGAATATGAATTACCGGTATGTTTCGTCAAGCGTACACAACACACAATTAATGGAAGATATTGACAAAGTTGTGAAATACTGCATCGATAATTCGGACAAATGGCAGACCAGAAAAAGCAAAATTATCATTGGCGGACACAGCGCAGGAGGTCATATGTCGCTGATGTACGGCTACACAAGTGATTCTCGAGGTGCTATTGGTGGTGTTGTTTCCATATCCGGTCCTACGAATCTTTATGACGAGCAATACCTCAAAATGATTCAAGGTTATTCCGTTTTTATGCCTATGCTGATACTTACACTGGAGCAATTGGCGGATGCCGATTACATAGAAGGTCAGCCGGTGCCTGAAAATTTCAGGAAAATCAGTCCGATCACTCAAATCAAAAATATTCCTACGCTGATGATTCACGGTACGAACGATGAATTGGTCGCTTATCAGACCGTTGTGGCTTTTGAAGCGGAATTGAAGAATAAAGGTGTAGTTCATAAACTTTATACCATAGAAAGTGCCGATCACTCTTTCAATAATATCAGCAATACTACCCGCGTAAAAATGAATTCAGAGATTTCGGATTGGATATTCAGGTACGGAAAATAATAACTCCGGTGGTTCAAACCATCTTATGATCAGGAAGTGCAGAAAAAAGCAGAAGCACTCACTCGAAAAGACAAATATGACCAACATGCCGGAAATGGTGAAACATCGACGGTTAAGGCGATTGTGCCTGACCTGGTAAATCCTGATAAAGCCGGTGAGTAATCGTGAGTTGATTTGGAGCGGATGAAAAAGCTACCGAATGTGTATACTGGAATTTGGTGGTACGCAAGCTATCCAAACCATTATTCCGGCAAAAAAATAAAAATCAGCAGTTTCATCCAAAACTGCTGATTTTTAATTCTATAAATTTGATTATTTATTTGGTGTAGTCCATACTTTTGTAGCGGTACATTTTACCACATCTACCTGATTGCCAACTTGCAGACGGAAATCGCCTTCTTCAAGCGTCCATTTTCCAAGTTCATTCACAAATGCAAGGTCATCGGCAGAAATACTTAATTTCACCGTTTTAGATTCGCCGGGGTTCAACTCGATTTTTTCAAAAGAGCGCAAACGTCTAACGTCAGGCGTGAGACTTGCCACCAAATCACTGCTGAAAAGCATCACCGCTTCTTTCCCAATCACGCTTCCGGTGTTTTTCACATCTACGCTTACCGTCAGACTGTCGCCGGAAATAAATTCTTTTTTATCCACAGAGAGATTTGAGTATTCAAAAGTAGTATAGCTTAATCCAAATCCGAACGGATACTGAACCGAAGTCTGAGCACCGTAATCATAAGCGCCTTCCATTTTTCCGGAGATATTCTGACTTGGTTTGTGGTCGTAAGTGAGAAGTCCCTGTTCGTATTTTGGATAGGTGTAAGGCAGTTTTCCGCTTGGATTTACATCGCCTGCAAGGATATCGGCCAGTGCATCGGCACCGTAATTTCCGGGTAAATACAACTGAATGACTGCTTTCATCTCAGGTTCAATTTTACGTATTAGCCTCGGACGGCCTTCGTTGAGTACCAGAATTACCGGTTTGCCTGTTTTTACAAGTGCTTTAGCCAGATCAATCTGATTTTCGGAGAGTGTTAGTTCGTCGAGATTTCCGGGAGTTTCGCAATAGGAATTTTCACCCACGCAAAGTACAATGTAATCTACTCCTGATGCAGCTGCTACTGCCTGTCCGATTTGCGGAGGAAGTTCTTCAAAATATTGTCCATCCATTTTGTATTCCACTCCGGCAGCATATCTTACATTGCCTTCGCCGAATTTATTCCTCATGGCTTCCAGAATTGTGTTGTATCCCTGAGCAAATTCTTCGGTTTTTTCACCCTGCCAGGAATAACTCCAACCACCGTTCAGCGTGCGCATTGAATTGGCGTTTGGTCCTGTGACCAGAATTCGTGCACCTTGTTTCAAAGGAAGAGTATTATTCACGTTTTTCAGCAAAGTAATTGATTCGTCAGCAGCTTTTTTAGCGGCCGCTTCATGCTCTTTGCTTGCAAATTTTGGATAATCTGCTACGCTCCAATTTGGACGGTCGAAAAGTCCCAATCTGAATTTCATGCGCAGTACGCGTCTTACGGCATCGTCGATACGGCTCATCGGAACTTCTTTGTCTTTTACAAGTTGTACCAGGGTAGGGCAGAAAGCAACATTGTAAGGCTCCATCACCATATCAACGCCGGCATTGATAGCTGCTTTTACAGCGCCTCTGTAATCAGCAGCAATGTGGTCGCGATTGAAAAGGTTAGGTATGTCGGCCCAGTCGGATACGATTACTCCATCAAAATTCAATTCATTTTTCACCCATTCTGTTATCAACCGGTGGTCGGCGTGGGTAGAAACGCCGTTGATAATAGCCGAGTTCACCATCAGGGAGAGTGCTTTTCCTTCAACAATAGAAGCCCTGAAAGGCTCGAAGAATTTTTCACGAAGTTCGCTTTCAGAAATAACTGCCGGTGTACGATCTTTACCGGAAACGGGCACACCATATCCCATGTAGTGCTTGATACAAGCTGCAATATAATCGCGTCCAATGTTGTTGTGGTCGGGTCCCTGGAAACCTTTTACTGATGCAACGGCCATGCGGGCATTCAGGTAAGGATCTTCACCATAACTTTCCCACTGGCGTGACCAACGGGCATCACGGCCGAGGTCCATAGTAGGATTAAATGTCCAGGGAATATTGCTGGCACGTGTTTCGTAAGCCGAAATTCTTGAGCCTTCTTCGGTCAATGCAGTATTGAAAGTTGCGGCCATTCCAATTTCCTGTGGAAAAAATGTACCGCCGGCAGTATAGGTCGTTCCGTGGTTGGAGTCAATTCCGTAGATAACCGGAATTCCGGTCTCTTTGATAGCTCTTTCCTGAATGGTGCGGACAATGTATTCCCAAACTTCGGGAGTGCGGGCACGGTTGTTTGCAGTATTGAGGATGGATCCAACTTTGTATTTTCCAATAACGGTATCGAGCATAGCCTGATCAATCTGGAAAGGTTCGTCACTTGAAAAAACGTTTGGTCCTTTGCCGATTACGTCGAGCGTAAATTGTGCCATCTGACCAACTTTTTCTTCGAGCGTCATATCCGCCATGATTTTGTCAATTTTCTTCTCGATGGAGGAATCCAGGTTTTCTCCCGATTTCTTTTGATTACAGCCGATAAGCACAAAAACAGCCGCCAGCAGTAAAATTCCAATTTTCTTGTTCATAATGAATTGTTTTTTTTCGTGTTTTTATAGATATTTTTTTTTGTTTTAGCATTGAAAAATTGAAACCCTATTTTTGGTAAACTCTCACGTAGTCAATCTCATAAGTTGCAGGAAGAGCAGCAGGATCTATCCCTTGCGCACCGCCCCAGTCGCCTCCCCATGCCAGGTTTAATTTCAGGTAAAATGGAGCAGTGAAAGGCCAGGTGTTTTTATTGTTTTGATTATCGTTAGAGAAACGGAAATATTCCACTCCATCCACAAATCCTTTGATGTAGGATGACGTCCATTCCACAGCATATACGTGAAATTCCGTAGATGCAGTAGGAACAGTTTTTTGTGCACTTTTCTGCGTTCCAATTTTGTGGTTATAGGCTTCTGTATGCACCGAAGCGTGAATCACATTCTGATCATATCCCACGTGCTCCATAATGTCAATTTCGCCATCCAAAGGCCATTTGTTGAAGTTTTTCGGCATCATCCAGAATGCAGGCCAGGTTCCTTTACCAACCGGAACTTTCAGCCGGGCTTCAAAATAACCGTACAGCCAGCTGTCTTTTGAATTCATTCGGATGGAAATAACTTCGGAAGCTCTTCTTTTTGCAATGATTTTTAAAGTTCCGTTAGAAATAACGGCACTCGTATCTGTTCCATAAAATCCGGGAACATAGTTTTGAATTTCATTATTTCCCCATCCGTTTGCACCCGTTTCATACCACCAGATTGACTCATTCGGTAGCGGATTTTTGCCATTACCAAGTTTTGCATCATTGAATTCGTCCCACCAAACCAGGTTATATCCCGTAGGAACAAATCCGCTGTGCTCTCCTGTACCACCGGTTTGTCCGGTTCCGGCAGTTTGTTTTACTGAAATTTTCTTGGTAGTTTCTTTTGCGGTGAATGTGAGTGTTGCGGTTCTCACTTTGTCGGTAGGATTTTTCCCAACAATTACATTGAAAAACGAACCGGTTGGAAATCCGCCAGTTGCTGAGGTGGTGCACCAGGTCTGATCCGAAGTAACTTTCCATTCTGCATTGGTGGTGATCGTGATCATCTGCGATCCGCCGTCAGCGGAAAAATCAGCGAGAGTTTCAGGTGAAAATGTCCAAACAACAGGCGTGTTGGGCTTAGGTTCCTCAGTGCCGGTTCCATTTTTACTGCCGCAGTTAGCCAGCAGTAGCAATGTTAAGATTAAAAGGTAATTCATTTTTTTCATGAGTTAAAGAAATGTCTGCCCCCTAACCCTCCCGAAACAAGTTCGGGACATGCTCTAAAGGGGGAATATTAGAGCATTAGACTTGTTTTATTAATAATGATTTATTGTTTTTTTTCTTGTCTTATTGCAAATAGATAATTCCTCAGTATGCAGATTATCCC
>CAZIRA010000028.1:5003-26473 GCA_964541615.1 uncultured Paludibacter sp. | reverse complement strand
TAATCCCGGTAAAAACCGTTTGATATACACCATCAGCAATTCCTTGCCTCCTACGAGTACTTCCGGTTTCTGTTTTCGGATGGCTTTTATAATTTTCCTGGCTGCCTTTTCGGCCGAAATGCCACCTGCTTGACCGTCGTCCATTTGGGCGTGTCTGGTTCCGTCGGCTTCGAGGGCGTTGTAGGAGATATTTGTTTTCACGCGACCAGGACAAACCATTACTACACGGATATTTTGCTCGTAATATTCTGCTTGCACGGTTTCAAAAAATCCGTATTGAGCAAATTTGGATGAAGCGTAGGCAGAACGAAGCGGGAAACCGAATTTTCCGGAAATGCTTGTCGTTACCGCGATGGTTCCTCCGCCGTTTTCAATCATTCCCGGCAACAAACATTTGGTGATTTTCACCGGTGCGAAAAAGTTCACATCCATGATTTTTTTATCCACCGAAAAATCGGTGTCTATTGTTTTGGAACGCTGACTGATACCTGCATTATGAAACACCACATCAATTTTTCCAAAAATTGAAACTGCTTTATCGGTGATTGCATTCAGGCGGTCAATTTGGGACAGGTCACAAGGTAAAATCTCGCATTCCGCACCTAAATTTATGCACTTTTGCTGAACTTTCTTCAACTGTTCTTCACGAGTTGCCGTTAAAATCAGCTTCGCACCTTCCGACGCGAATAAATACGAACACGCTTCGCCGATGCCCGACGAAGCGCCTGTAATCCAAACGGCCCCCCACCCCCCTGAAGGGGGAGTTGTTGAGCGTTTATTTAAAATTTGTGTATTCATTTAATAACGAAGCAATTCAACAAAAATCGAAAAAAATTCGATTATTTCAGATTTATTCCCCCTCCGGGGGATTTAGGAGGGCTGGGAATTAGGGGGCTACTTCCGCCCACAATCGCTCTCTGTAATTGTCTATTTCGTGGGGTTTGCACTGCTCTACGTTTTCCACTTCGCGAGATGTGTAAATCATCTGCTCCAAAAACAGCGGTGCGCGGGTAGCGCCTTCGCCGGTATTCACTATGACAGTTTCTCCGTTTTTGATCAGCCCTTTTTCCAATGCATTGAAAAAACCTGCCACACAAACTGCTGATGCCGGACCCAGAATAACTTTCTGCTCGTAAGCAATCAATTTCCCAACGGGAACCAGTTTTTCTTCCTTCATCCGAATGAAAGTTCCGTTCGTTTTTTTCACCAATTTAGATATAATCGGATAGGTTGCCGGATTTCCGGTTGCCAAGGTTGGAACTTCGGTTTTAGGATTTGGAATAATCGGATAATCTTTCTCCCAACCTTCCGGGAAACCTGCTGCTTCGGCTTTTTCCCACGCCTGCACCATTGGGTCGCAGCCGTCGGATTGCACCAGTACCATTCTTGGGTTTTTCAATTCGGGCATAATAGGATTAAGTTCTCTAATGCCTTTGTCGATTGCCAATGGTCCTGTGCCGCCGCTCACGGCCTGGATGTAAACATCAGGCAATTTGCCGATTTGACGCAACCACTCGAAAACCATTGTTTTTTTCGCTTCGATGCGGATGGGGTCGATATTTCCAGTGGACATCGGGATGTTGTGAATTTTGGCGTAGCCGGCCGCAATTTCTTTGGCTTTGGCGTAGTCGCCCATCACGCGGAAAACCTGCTGTCCGAACGAACTGATCGTGGCTTCGGATGATTTAATGGCATCTTCCGGCATAAAAACCGAGCAATTTACACCTGCTTTTGAAAGGTATTTGGCGTAAGCCGTAGCCGAATTTCCGGTAGATGCGATGCAGTATTGCTTGATGCCGATTTCCTTGAAGAGACTGGCTGCCAGCGATGCTGCAATGTCTTTGAAAGTACCGGTTCCGCCGTTCAAATCGTTGCGGTACACGTGCACTTCTATGTCTAAATTGTATTTTTCTTTCGCGTAATTTTCCAAAAAATCCCATCTTTCCAACGGCACAGAACCTTCATTGAACGAGATAATGTGCCTTTTGCGAAGCAAAGGTAAAAATGTGAAATACTTCCAAATGCTTTCCGGCGTGGTATTCCATATTCGTTTCAGCTTGTTGTAATTTCTATTATACCAGACTTCTGAGTGCTTGCTTCCGCATTTCGGACATTGCTGTCCTTGCTCAAACCACGTCCAAAAATCAGATGTAACATGACCGCACCCGGTACATTTCAGTTCGTATTTGTATTGGATTTTTATTCGTAACATAATATTATATGCCCCTACCCCTAAAAGGGGAATTTAAAGAGAGTGGATTAAAATTTTTGCTTTTAAAGTAATGACTTTAGAAATATAATTATTTTCACACGTCTTGTGAAATGCACCTAAATTCCCCCTTTAGGGGGGTAGGGGGCAAGTTTGATTTTTATCTCAATGCTTTGGATTGCATTTCGTCCGAAATATATTTTCCGGCTTCCAGATTTGTTTTGATTTTTTTGAAAACTTCGATGGTTTCTTCCACTTCTTTCATGGTGTGAGAAGCAGTTGGGATAAGACGAAGCATCAGCACATCTTTCGGAACTACCGGATAAACCACGATAGAGCAGAAAATATTGTGATTTTCGCGTAGGTCGATCACAATGTTAGTTCCTTCCGGCACGGAACCGCTGAAATAAACAGGCGTAACCGGCGATTCTGTGTTTCCGATGTTGAAACCTTCTTTTACCAAACCGTCTTGAAGAGCTTTCGCCACTTTCCAAAGATTTTCTTTGATTTCGGGCTGATTTTGAAGAATATCCAGGCGTTTCAATGCTCCGATAACCATCGGCATTGGAAGTGATTTTGCAAAAATCTGAGAACGCATATTGTATTTCAACGAATCCACGATGGCTTTATCAGACGCTACGAAAGCACCAATCCCAGCCATGGATTTAGCAAATGTTGCGAAATAGATATCCACTTCATTCATCAAATCGAAATGCTCACTTGCTCCTGCACCGGTTGTTCCCATGGTTCCAAAGCCGTGTGCATCATCAATCATCAGACGGAATTTGTATTTATTTTTCAATTCTACCAATCCGGGGATATTTCCCAAATCGCCTGACATGCCGAAAACACCTTCTGTGATTAACAAGATTCCACCGTTATTTTCTTCAGCTTGTTTCGTTGCAAAACGAAGCATTTTGTCGGCACGTACCATATCATTGTGCGGGAATACAAAACTTTTTCCACCTTTGGCTTTATGAAGGAAAATTCCGTCCATAATACAAGCGTGCGACTCGGAATCGTACACGATCACATCGTTGCGGGTACACAGCGAATCGATGATGGAAACCATTCCCTGGTAACCGTAATTGAGCAGATAAGCCGATTCTTTTTTCTCGAATTTAGCAAGGCGGTCTTCCAGTTCGCGGTGGTATTTTGACTGGCCGGACATCATTCTGGCACCCATCGGATAAGCCATTCCCCACTGCGCGGCAGCGTCAGCATCGGCTTTGCGTACTTCAGGATGGTTGGCAAGTCCCAGGTAATTATTCAAGCTCCAGGTGATTACTTCACGTCCCAGAAACTTCATTCTAGGTCCGATTTCTCCCTCCAATTCAGGGAACATAAAATACCCTTCCGCTTTTTTACGATATTGTTCCAGCGGACCTTCCATGCCTTTCAGACGATCAAAAATATCTAACATAAGTTTATAAAATAAGATTGTTGCAATTTTTTTAGTTAAGTGAGTTTTTTCAAGAATTTTTTAATTCCAATCTACAAAAATAGTGTTTCTTTCCGAATTTTAGAAATTTAAGCGAGTTTTAGATTGGTAAAAAAGCAGTTTGTTTGTCAATATTTTGTGATGATATATCTACATCTAATTTATAAACTTCAACAGATTTGAAATAAAAAAAGCTCCGATTGGAGCTTTTTTTATTGATTTTTGAATTTATTAGAAAGGATAAATTCCTGCAGCAGCGCCTTGAACAAGCGCTTCCATCACTTTTTCATCATAGACTTGGATCGTATTTCTGTTGAAGATTCCGCATGCTAAGTTGCCGATTCCGCCATTGTCCCAATAAAACGGCACCAAACCGTGTTTTTTTGCTTGTTCGGTCACGTATCGGTTGAAGTAGGCGCGTGAGTCCAAGTGGTGAATGAGTGCATCGCCTGTGTAATTGGAGCGACGGGTTGCAGAATATTCTCCCAAAATCACCGGATATCCTTTGTCCACAAAGTTGGTTTTCATCTTTGCAAACTGAGCTATCACATGGTCTTCTTTTCCCCAGGTAGATGCTCTTCCAGCAAGCACGCCAACGGCATATTTTTCGTACGGCGTTCCCCAAAGCGCGGCATATTTCCCCCAACTTTCGTCTTTTTCCAATCCGCAGAAATTCCATGGGTCATAATAGTGCACTTCAACCATCAGGCGGTTAGGAACTTTGTCCGTTGAAACTTTCAAGTAGCTGACGGCCTGATCAATGTTGGTGTTGTAGGCCTGAATAACCAAATTCCGATAGGCATTTTTCCCACCTGTAGAGCGAACTGCATCCACGAAAGTTTGGTTGTAGGACATCTGAACGTCAAAATTGGCTTGAGTCGGATTGCCGGAAGTGATGTGGACTTCATTGGTACCGGCGAAAAGCAGTTTTTCATCATAATTTCTGAAATAAAGTGCAATCTGTTCCCAGATAGCTTTCTGCTTTTTATTGACTTCAACCTGTTTTTCTGGTGTCGGGTTGTTTTCGAGCCAACCGCCGTCCCAATGGATGTTCAAGATGGCGTACATATCATTTTCAACACAGTAATCAACCACCTCTTTCACCCTTGCCAACCAGAAATCTTTGATTTTGTAAGTAGTTTGATTTTCTACATACTGATCCCAGGCACACGGAATTCTCACTGCATTGATGCCGGACGCCTTCACAAAATCGATAAACACTTTTGATGTTCGTGGGTTTCCCCATCCGGTTTCTCCGCCTGATGCTTCGAGTGAATTTCCCAGGTTCCACCCCAAATGCATTTTCTTTGCAAGAACTTTTGCATCACTGTCCATGCCGGTTTTGTCAGCCGGAATTGAGATATCTTTTGCGCTTTGGTAGATGGTTACGATTTCTTTCAGATTTCCGGAAGTGAATGTGACCGTACCTTCCCGGGCTGAAGTTGAATGATTTTCAGCAACAGTGAAAACATAAGTTTTTTTATCTGCAGCGACCGATTTCTGCGTAATCCAATCGGCCTGAATAGACGAGGTAAAGTCAGAAGTGGAATTGACACTTAGCGTTATTTCACCACCAGTCGAAATAATATTGAATTTTTTTTGAGAAAGGGTGAGTATAGAATTTGGAGCCTGTATGACTTTTATGTGTTTTGTGATTGTGCCTGCAGCAACTATCAGCATAGCCTCACGAGCCGTGGTTGATTCGTTTGTTGTGACCGAAACTGTGATTTGATGCGTACCAGATTCTCCTGATGCAGGTGAAACTGTACACCAGGATTGTGCGCTGTTCACAGCCCATTTCACATTGGATTTGATGGCGAGAAGAGCGCTCCCGGCTTCGTTCTCAAAAGCCATTTCTTCCTTGGCAACAATCAGTTCCGGCTGAATAGCTTCGACAGGTTTGCAGGAATTCAAACTTCCGAAAATGAAAAACAACAATATGATGGTATGAATAAAATTTCTCATAATGAGGCGTTTGTGATTGTAAAGTATAGAAACAATCAATTTTTTTTGATAAATGAAAATTGTTGCAAAAATAAGTATTGGTTTCTCAAAATTACAAAATAAAATTTATTCTGAAAGCCGATTTTGAAAGAAAAAAAGATAGAAACAGCCTGAAATAGAACTGTTCCTATCTTTGCCATGTTAAATTTATGGTTTTACTACAAAATGGAATAAGAGAATTTCATCTTTTGTGTCACCGGCAGCGATGCTGTTTGAGACTTTACCCAACCAGAAGCCTTTTGTGGCTATATTTGCGAGTGTAGCTCCGTCGTGTGAAACAAAATACCAGTCGTGTGTATTTCCTGTGACGCTTTTCTCGTTCGTAGTGCCAACCCAGGCAGCAGGTGTTCCGGCATAATCAACCAGTGGAATGCTGATGTTTAAAATATTTTTGGCTGCATCGATCAAAACATCGCCTTTGGCAGAATAGTCCACACCTTCTTTCTTTTGGTTCAAAGTGAGCTTGATCACGCCACTCTCTTCAGTAAATGCAAGAGTAACACTTTCACACACATTTCTGGTATCTTGTGTCCAAATCCATGAGTTAGCTGTGTAGTTATCTCCACCGAAATTGGTGTCAGCAACTGTCCAGCCACCCGTGAAATCAGGCGGAAAACCTACCCAGTCCACGAATGCATGGATATCAGGTGTGAATGTTTTTCCAATCAGGGCGTTTTTCCAGGCTGCCAGCGGATCTGCTGCTCCGCCTCCGCCAATTTGCGGAATAAGGTGATATACCATGTATTCTGGTTTTGCCGGATCACGCACACCAACCCACATACCAGTTACATTTCCGGCAGCGTCTTTTTCAATTTTTGTGATTCGCCATTGGTTTTCGGCAGATGTTTTCAGCTCTACCCAAGAGCAGATGGTGAATTTTGGGGTAACGCCGGTAAATGTGTAGTATCCTTTTTCATCAAGAGTATAGGTGCCTTTTGTAGCAGTTCCGTCCGGAGCTGTATAAGTCACCGATTTGTTGCTTGAATTCATGGTCAACGAGAATTTTTGATAAGTGTCGGGAACAGCTGCATTAAATCCTGTCCAATCAGGATAATTGCTTACAGATGTCCAGTCAGCATTCATCAACGTGCCGTCCAGTTGCGCCCAGTTAAATGGAGTTTCAGGAGATAAAACCCATTTTATAGTTGTAGAAACGGTTTGAGAAACATCGCTCTGCCAGTTGTCTGGAAGTTGCGGCTCAGGCTCAACAACTTCACCAGGAGTCCAGTTGTCTTTGTATTCTTTCGAAATAAAGTTGTAAACCAACAGACAAGCGCCTTCTCCAGAAAGAACTGGGTCGCGGAGAACAGCCAGCTGCATCGTGTTTTCTGTCAGCGACATGATTTTGATATTTCCCCAATCTGCCACTACGTGGTCACGGTTGATGTCGTGTAAAATCGTAGCATCCTGCGTGCGCATAGTATGATTTTCCACATCAAGCATGTATTTGCCCACTTCAGTTCCTCTTGCAGGAATTGTTTTGTGGTTCACTGTCACAGTTGCAGCACCTTTCAGACTGAAAGTCATTGATCCAAAATCGGCTGCATTCATCAGCCATGAATTGCCTTTGTAGTCAGGATTCCAGTTCCATGAATCTGCTCCTTCAGGTGCTTTGATACCATTGGTCACCTGATCCCAGCTGTCATAGGTTCCGTAGAAATAAAGCGGTCCGGCAAAATAGCGGCTTATCTGGTTTTCGTCGAGGTCAAGATACCAGGTTTTCTCATTGTCGGCTCCACCGGAAATCAATGTCCAGAGCGGATCACTTATGAACCCGGCATACATATCTTTTACATTGAATGTGGTTACAGGTCCCCAAACTATTCCACCTCGGGTTTCAACTCCGAATTGAACTTCGTAATTTCCGGAAAATGGAATCTTCAGTGTAATCTTCTGCTCTTGACTGCGTCCCTGCGGATGATTCCAGAGCGGCGTGTATTTATTTCCCATCAAGCTGGTGAGGTAAATGATGTTTGGATTACTTGCATCGTGTTCTATTTTATAAGCAATTCCTTCCACCAAATCTTCCGGCTTTACATCTTTCATACCCAAAGCAAAATCTTCAGGAGAGCAGGCTGCAAATATCAATGTGAAGATAAAGAGCGATGCGAAAATTTTTATATAATGTTTCATTTTATGATGTTTTTTTTTGAACCAAGAGTTATTATAAAAAAGAGATCGTTTTTTAATCCTGGTTTGGTCATGTTATTATTTTTTTTTCAAATAAATAATAGAAAATGGTTAAGAAGTTATGTTTCGTATTAACTTTTACCATCCACTGTTTTGTTTCAAAACGTTGTTAGAAAGCGTAATCTGAGTGTTCGGAATCTGCATAAACCCTCTCGTTTTGGTGATATTTTCAGCTTTAATCACAACCTGGTCGGCAGCATTTCCACTGAGAACAGCCTGAGTTTGAGCTATTGCTGTGGCGGCATTATTCAATCCCTGGCGTAACAGATCCCAATAGCGGATTCCTTCAAATGCAAATTCGAAACGGCGCTCTTTCAGGATATCTTCTTTGGTCACGGTAGTTTTTGGAGAAAGTCCGGCACGCACATGCACTTCGTTGAAGTACTGTGCAGCTTTTGGCGAGCCAAGTTCTGCAGCCATCAGAAGTACATCGGCATAGCGCATCACTATGAAGTCCTGATCTTGTGAAATCTGAAAATCTTTGTCGCCACCCACATCGTCCGTTCCGTCAGGATTAGAGGTCGGAGTGTATTTTTTCACTGTATAGCCGGTGTATTCACGCTGATCTTTCAAATCAAATTTTTCTGCAATGCCTTCTCCTTCAATGTCGATGATAGAGGCAGTTTTGCGGGTGTCGCCTTCTGCAAAAGCCTGAACGGTTCTCGGATTTACGGTACATGCACCCCATCCTTTTCCGTATGGGCTTGCAGGTGTGTTGCGGAGTCCCATCATCACAAGCCAGCGGTTACCGTCAACCATACCGTTGTAGTTTTGTGTGTTGTTGAATTTCTGTGCAAAAACCACTTCGCTGTTGCCTTTTCCGGCATAACCTGTTTTGTCAAGAACGTTATTTTCAGCATCTGCCAAGTAGCTTGCAGCCGGCCAAAGCGATTTAAATTCAGGAACTAAATCGAACTCATTGCTTGAAATAACATCTTCCAATCCAGCCAAAACTTCTGTTTTGGTGATACCGATATCCTCTTTTCCATAATAGCCTGAATAAAACATATAAACGCGTGCTAAAAGCGCTTTGGCTGCAAATGAAGTTGCACGGCCATCGTTTTTAGCTGCATTGGCTTTCGGATAGGCGGCTGCAGGAATGTTTGCAGCAGCAAATTTAAGGTCTTCAACAATGAGTTTGTAAGTTTCAACTGCTTCTGACTGAGGAATATTCTCTTTGGTAGGTTCGGTAAGCAGAGGCACTTTTTCGAACAACCTGACCAAGTCAAAATACATGATGGCTCTCAAAAAGCGGGTTTCGCCTTCGATTCTGTTTTGAACAGCTTTAGCTGCTTCTTCATCGTCTGATTTCCATACAGAAATGTCATCGATTTTTTTCAATAGCGTATTGCAACGGAAAATTCCGGCGTAATAATCAGCCCAGGTTCCGTTGAAAAGGTCGTTGTCAGATGGTGACTGAGAGAGATCAAAGCGGTCCAGCGCCTGGTAATTTCGTCCGTCGGTATTTCCTACTCCGCCGAAGCAGTCGTCAGAAAGTACTTCGGAAACTACGTAAAAAGCCAGATTTCCGTTGGAGCCTGTTCGCTGATATCCGTCGTAGCATCCTATCAACGCCATTTCAGCATCTGCTTCCGTTTTGTAGAAATTTTCATCAAGAATTGTAGTCATTGGCTCTACATCCAAAAAACTATCGGCGCAGGAGAACAAAGTTACGCTTAGTATCCCCAATGCGATTATATATATTTTTGTCTTTTTCATTGATAGAAGGTTTTTAGAATTTAACATTAACTCCAACTAAGAAAGTACGTGGACGTGGATAGTATCCAAGGTCAATGCCTGATACCCAGTTACTTGTGCCATATCCAATTTCAGGATCCATTCCGTCATACTTGGTGAATGTGAATGCATTCTGAACGGAAGCATACAGTCGGAGCTGGCTCAAATATCTCCAGTCAATTAACTTCGAGAAGTCATATCCGGCCGTAATGTTGCTGATTCGGAGAAAATCGCCGTTTTGCAGGTAAAGGTCTGAAAACTGCCAGTTTACGTTGGTTTCTGTCACACGCGGAATCCGATTGGAAGTCCCTTCGCCGGTCCATCTGTTGAGGATGCGGGTGGTGTAGTTCGCCTGTTTGTTGGTGTGGTTGCGGTATGACTGAACGATTTTGTTGCCCATCACACCGTTGGCGTTCATAGAGAAATCAAATCCTTTGTACTCAATACCAAAATTGAATCCAAGTGTGAAATCAGGCACACCGTTTCCTAAATTGGTTTTGTCTTTTGCATTGATTTGTCCATCGTTGTTGATATCTACATATTTTACGTCACCTGGTTTTGGATCAGCTTGGAGGTAGCCTTTTTTAGCCGCTTTCCAACTATCGATTTCTTGCTGATTTTGGAAAAGACCGTCAGTTTTGTATCCCCAGAAATAACCGATCGGCATTCCGTTTTGTGCACGGTAAAATTCTTCTGAGTTGTCGTAAAGCATGTTTGTTAATCCGTGAATGATTCCATCTACGGTTGGGATTTCACCTACCGTATTCTTATTGTAAGCACCATTTAATCCTGCATAGTAATTCAATTCACCGATGCGGTCATTCCACGTAAAAGCCATTTCGACACCGGTATTTTTTACGTCACCGCCATTGATGAAAGGAGCACCTGCACCAGCAGTGGCAAGGATAGGAGCCTGTACCAACCAGTCTTTGGTAGTCTTTACGTAGTAATCGAAATTAATTCCCAATCGGCTTTTCAGCATTCTCGCATCGAATCCAAGATTGATCTGCTCAGATGTTTCCCAGCGAACGTCAGCATTAGACAAGCGGCTCGGATAAGCACCCGGAACGTTCAAACCTTCGGTTCCAAACACATAATATGCAGCAGGATTATCACTGTTGTATCCTGTAGAAGTGTTGATTGGCGAAGCAAATTGGAAATCGGAGATATTTTGATTGCCTACCTGTCCCCAGCTGGCTCGGAGTTTCAGGAAATCAAGCCATTGATTTGTTGATCCCATGAAATTTTCGTTTGTAATAACCCAGCCGGCAGAAATTGACGGGAAATAACCCCACCTTTTTCCTTTGGCAAATTTTGAAGAACCATCGGCACGAAGCGTAGCATTTACCATGTATTTTTCCATGTAATTGTAGCCCAAACGTCCGAAATAAGATACACGGCGGGATTTTGTTTCAGGTCTGCCACTTACCGAACGGGTTTCCACAACGCCTTTCACAGTGCCATCGTCGTTGTACTCGATGTAAGCTTTTCCGGTGGTATTGTCAAGGTACGCATGCTCAAAGTCATCGAATTGCGAAAGCAGATTCCAGTTGGAAGCGCCGAGCGAAGTTCCCTGGTAACGAACTGCTTCCATACCCATTAATGCATTGAAAACATGGTCGTTGTTGATTGCGAAATCGTAACCTGCAGTATTGGTCCAGGTCATCGTGTGTCCTTTTCCCATGCTTTGGTTGGTGGTAGTGTGGTCGCGGTTGTAGCTGTAAATTGAAAATTGGTACAACGGATTGAAACTCCGATATTCGGATGCGTAGTAGTTGATACCAAAAACTGAACGGAGCGTAAGTCCGCTAATTGGATTCAGTTCTGCATACATGTCACCCATAAGACGCTGACCGTCGTTGCGGTTGTTGGTGTTGGTCATCATGGCGCCGTAAGGATTGCCTTCACCGTTGAACCAAAGCGAGTTGCTGGTATCGTTGTACGGACTGTCGTAAACGTTGTTGTCGCTGTAAACAGGAGAAAGCGGAGAAGTGGTAAATGCTCCTCTCAACGTGTTGTTGTATTGATTTCCAACGTTTATTCCGTTATTTTTAATGTAGTTGAAGTTGAGATGTTGTCCAACTTTCAAGAAATTTTTATAAAGATTGTGTTCTGTATTTACGCGGAAGCCGTACCGTTCGTAGTAAGAAACATCTTTTCCTCCGACAATACCTTCCTGATTGGTGTAATTGAGCGACAAAGCATACACAGAACCTTCAGAACCACCGTTGATATTCAGCGAATAGTTGGAAGTTTTTGCATTCTTTTTGAACATTTGTCCTACCCAGTCGGTGTCGGCCAAATCACCTTTTGAAGCCCAGTCATAAACGCCAGCACCTGAATTCACAGCCTGTTCGTCCATGATGACTTTGTACTGTTCGGTATTTAGCATCTGAGCTTTACGGGCAATGTTTTGAACGCCGGTATAAGCGTCAAAAGAGACCTGGCCTTTGCCTTTAGATCCTTGTTTTGTGGTTACAAGTACCACACCATTGGCAGCCTGCGCTCCGTAGATTGCTGCAGAAGCAGCATCTTTCAGCACGTCGATTGATTCAATGTCAGCTGCATTCAAAATGCTGATATCGCCTTCAATTCCGTCGATGATGTAAAGCGGACCTGAATTACCGATGGTTCCCAAACCGCGGATGGTCACTTTCATTCCAGAACCCGGCTGACCGGAAGTTGAGGTGATGTTGACACCGGGAGTGCGTCCCTGAAGGGCTTGTAGCGGACTGATGGTGTTCAGTTTCTGAAGATCGTCACCTTTTACCTGAACGGTAGCTCCGGTTGACAATTTTTTCTTCTGAACTCCGTAACCAATCACCACCACTTCGTCGAGAACATCGAGGTTTTCGCTCAGTTGTACGTTGATTACGCGCTGTGCACCTACGGAAATTTCTTGAGTGCTGAAACCGACGTATGAGAAAACCAGCGTTTGTCCCTGTTCGGCTTGAATGGAGTAATTTCCATCAAAATTTGTGGTAGTACCAATGGAAGTCCCCTTCACCACAACGCTTGCGCCGATCAGCGGTTCGCCGTCTGTAAGTGAAGTTACAGTTCCCGAAACTACATTCTGGCCATTGGCAAGAAGTGTGGAACTAAATAAAATAATTGTGAAAAGCAGTGTGTATAAACTTGAATTTATACATCTTCGATTTGAAAATAATAATGGTATTTTCATTGTTGTACATGTTTTTTAAGGTTAAACATATTGTCTTAATTTTAGAAATAATTTGTTTTTTTTGACGAGAAGTTTTTTCACATAAGCGTTGTAATTATTTTGTTGATTTATTTGCTGAGGATTCACAATTTCCAACTTCCGCTTTAGGAAAATATCTTTGGCGGAAGTTGAAAACCCTGATTACTAATAATGAAATTGATTATTGGTTGTACCTTTATTTTACATTAATCTTTATGGTGGTTTCTTTCAATCCTTCGGATTTTGCGGTCAGATTGATGGTGCCTTTTGTTTTTTTGTTTTGAATGATGGCCAAGCATTTACCATAAAATGCTTTTCGTTCTGATGCTTTGAATTTCTCTAAGCTGATTTGATTTCCATTGTCCACACCAGCTACAAATCCATTGTCAGAAACTGAGAATTTTACCAGATTATCTGCATTCGGACACAGATTTCCGTCCTTGTCCAAGATTTCAACCGTCACGAAGCTCAAGTCTTTTCCGTCGGCATGGATTTCATTTCTGTCGGCCGTAAGCTTGATTTGGTAAGGTTCACCGGCGGTTTTTATCTCTTTGGAGAGTACTTCCTTGCCATTTTTCCTCGAAACAACTTTCACCGTTCCAGGCTCATACGTCAATCGCCAGAAAACGTGATAATCATTTTCGCCTTTCTTTTTGACTCCCTGCGAAGCGCCGTTTAGGAATAATTCCACTTCGTCAGCATGGTTGTAGTATGCCCAGATGTCGATTGTTTGACCTGTTTTCCAATTCCAGTGCGGGAAAATGTGCAGGACGTCTTTGTCCGTCCATTCCGATTGGTACATGTAATATACATCTTTAGGAATGCCGGCAAGATCCACCACGCCGAAATAGGAACTTTTTGCTGGAAACCAAAACGGCGTTGGCTCACCGATATAGTCAAATCCGGTCCAGATATACATTCCGCTGATGAAATCGTTTTTCTTTACGATATTCCACATACTTTCGTGCGTAGAGCCCCAGGGCACGTGGTTGTTATCATACGATGAGCAGGCGAAACTTGGATCTGAAAATGGGATGTCCCAGCGTACAGGCCAGATAAACATCGAATCGCTCGGCATGCGGTAGAATCCGCGCGTCATTAAGCCCGAGGTTGTTTCAGCCGCAATGAAAGGTTTTCCCGGAAAATTTTTCTCCACGTTGAAAAAATCAGCTTCGTGGTAATTAAATCCGATGATGTCAAGCGCACCGGATTTGAAAAGGTGGTTGTTCGGATTTGGTTCGTTGTTTCCTGTCGTTATAGGTCGGGTTGGATCGAGTTTTTTTACAATATCGGCCAATTTTTTTGTCAATAATGAATTTACGCTCAACTCTTCACCGTCGTGCGCCAGCGTATTCGGATCACGTTTCAGGTTGAGAAGCAGGTTTGCTTTCTGAATATCGAGCGTATCAGCATCGGCATGAGTCCATTGTTCAAGTACTTCATTTCCAATGCTCCACATAAATACGGAAGGGTGATTTCTGTCGCGTAATATGTGATCGGTCAGGTCGCGCTCATGCCATTCATTGAAATAGCGGGAATAGTCGTACGCCGTTTTTTTCTTCCGCCACATGTCAAATGTTTCGTTCATTACGATAAAGCCCATTTTATCGCAAAGCTGAAGCAATTCGGGTGCGGGAGGATTGTGCGAAGTGCGGATGCCGTTCACGCCCATGTCTCGCATGATTTGGAGCTGGCGCTCAATGGCACGCGTATTTACAGCCGAGCCGAGCGCTCCCAAATCGTGGTGGAGGCAGACTCCCCTGATTTTTGTAGGAACTCCGTTCAATGAAAATCCTTTCTTTGCGTCAAAAACGAAACTTCTGACTCCAAGCGGAGTGACGTACTCGTCTCTCAGCTTAATTCCGGTATAAATTTTTGTAAAAACTGAATAGAGATAAGGATTTTCTAAGGTCCATAAAACTGGGTCGTTAATGTGCAAATGCTGAGAAACTTTGGCAATTTCTCCCGGATTAGTCACGTGTGAGGAGATGTACTCAAGCACACTTTTTCCTTTTGCATCCAGAATGGAAGTTGAAACAACGATTTCCTCAGCGGTATTGGTTTCATTTTTTACATTGGTTTCTACCAATACACTTGCCTGTTCTTTGGTGATTTCAGGAGTTGTGACATACGTTCCCCACAAATCCACGTGGATCGGATCGGTAATGGTAAGCCATACGTTGCGGTAAATTCCGCATCCGGAATACCATCTTGAATTGGGCTGTTCGCTGTTGTCAACGCGCACTGCAATTAAGTTATTCTCACCAAACCGGATGTGTTCTGTCAAATCGTATTGGAAGGAAATGTATCCGTATGGACGCATTCCAAGGCTTATACCATTGATCCAAACTTCCGAATTCATGTACACGCCGTCGAAATCGATGAAGATTTTCTTTCCTTCCGATTTTTTATCAACGGTGAAGGTCTTCCGATACCATCCGATTCCGCCCGGCAACGCACCGCCACCGCTTCCGGATGGATTTTTTTCGCTGAATTCTCCCTCAATCGCCCAGTCGTGTGGAACATCCAGTTTGCGCCAGCCGGAATCATCAAATTCCGGTTTGTAAGCTTCGGTATCATCTCCCAGGTGGAAGGTCCAATTTTCATTGAAACTTTCCTTTTGGCGTGGAGATTCGCTTTTGCAGGACGTAAAAAGAATGATTGCAAGAAGCGGAAAAATTATTTTATATTTCATATAAGTAATAATTGTATTTCAAAAACAGATAATCTTCGTTTTAATCAAGTCTTTATTATGCTGAAATTCAAAGTTTTACAGATTGTTTTGTTCCATTGTAATTAACCTCAATGCCTTTAGTATCAGGATCGTAAGCTTTTGGTGAAGATTGATTTATAAATACCACATTGAATTTTCTGTTTTGCAACATTCCTTCAAAAGAACCTTTTCTGTCTCCAATTTCCAACGTTTTAGAACCCTCATCGTAGTTGAAATCAATCATTGCGAAAGCACCTTTTTCGTAATTGTAATTCACGCCTTCATCTTCGTACAAGGTAAATGAGCCGTTTTTTCCACCATAAACAAAAAGGGTGATATATTCAGGTTTTTTCTCGTCAGTGAATTGAATCTCCGGGCCAAAAGGCAGGATAGCTCCTTCAGGAACGTACAAAGGCATGCGGGTATAAGGTGCTTCCACCGATTGCTGTGTGCCTCCGGCAATGAATTTCCCGGTATAGAAATCGTACCAGCCCGTTGTGTTCGGGAAATAAACGTTGCGTTTAATTGCTTTATATTCATAAACCGGACATACCATCAGCGATTTTCCAAACATGTACTGATCACTGATATTATTTACCTTGATATCTTTTCCGTAATCCATCACCAGGGCACGCATGATGGTGTAGTCGTTGTGGTAAGTCATTCCGGCCAGCGAATAAATGTACGGCATCAGTCGGTAGCGGAGTTTATTATAATAATTAATGGTCTGATAAGCAGGATGATTTTCGGGAGCAATATTAAACGGTTCGCGATAGGGAAATTGTCCGTGAGCCCTGTAGAGAGGCGAAAATGCACCAAATTGGTACCAGCGGGCATTCAGTTCACGCCATTCTTTCAGGTTTTCGTTTTCAATTCCCATCGAATCGAAAAGTCGTTGACCGTTTTCGTATCTTTTTTCCACACAGAAACCGCCAATATCCATGGTCCAGTAAGGAATTCCGGACATAGCAAAGTTCAATCCAGCAGTAATCTGGGCTTTCATATCTTCCCATCTCGTACCAATATCACCACTCCAGGTGGCGGTAGAGTAACGCTGAGTGCCTGCAAAACCCGAGCGGGTAAGCAGGAAAACCCGTTTGTTTGGTTCAACTCCGCGCTGTCCTTCGTAAATAGATTGTGCATTTACTAAAGCGTACGCATTAAAATATTTAGTTGAAGGTCCGAGTGCAGTTGGACCGGCCAGTTTTTTCCGGTATTCAATCTCTGTGTTGTCCTGCACATTAGGTTCAGAGGCATCCATCCACCAGGCGTCAAAACCTTTTGGATAGAGGTTTTCTTCCATTTGTTTCCAGAAAAGCTTACGTGCACCTTCTGAGTAAGCATCGTAGAAAGAAGCGATGTAGCCGGGACCAACCCAGTCGCGGATGCTGTCTTTAACGGCCTGCTGATACATCCATCCTTTTGTGTCAAACTGCTTGTAGTGGTCGGTAGTGGTGTAGAATTTCGGCCAAACGGAAATCATGATTTTTGCATTCAGCTGATGCACGGTGTCCACCATTTCTTTTGGATTTGGAAATCGCTCCGGATCGAATTTGTGACTTCCCCATTCTTTTTCAGGCCAGTAGAACCAGTCCTGTACAATATTATCAATACCTATTTTTCGTTCGCGGAATTCTTTCAACGTATTAACCAATTCATACTGAGTTTTGTATCGCTCGCGGCTTTGCCAGAATCCCATGGCCCATTTCGGCATGATTTGCGATTTTCCGGTCAAAGTTCTGTATCCGCTTATCACTTCGTCCATGTTTTTGCCGTAAACGAAATAATAATCAATTTCATTACCCATTTCGCTCCAAATCGAAAGCTTGTTCTGTTCTGCTTCAGGAAGTGGGCTCAGCGCTTTCAAAGCTACGTAGGAAATGCCTCCGTCGGGTTCCCATTCCACTCGGATCGGAATCCGTTTACCGGCTTCCATGTTGTAGGCAAATTTATAATCGTTTGGATTCCAGGCAGTTCTCCATCTTTCTTTCACTACAACCTCGTTGTTCAGATAAACGGTCACATAGCCGGCGTAGTGGAGGTAAAAATGGTAGTTTCCTGTCTCATTGGATTCGATTTCGCCCTCCCAGGTCACTTTTGAATTGTTCAATTCAAAATCTTTTGGAAAGTTTTTCAGTTGCGGAATGAACTCGTAATTCAGGATGGGTTCGGTGCGTACTATCTTTTCTTTTGACGGATCTAATGGAATATAGGAAGCAGTCAGACCACCTTCTTTTCCTTCGGAATCGAAAAGTTTGAACTGGTCAAGATCGGTGTAATCACGGCTGTCGCCAAAACGAGATAAGGAGTAATTGTCCCACAAAATTCCGTAATTTTTATTCGAAACTACGAATGGAACTGAAACTTTGGTGTTGTACTGAAACAGTGATTCGTTTTTGCCTTTGTAGTTGAATTCGTCAGACTGATGCTGTCCAAGTCCGTAAAACGCCTCATCATCAGGCGATTCAAAAACCTGGCGGACGGTGTAACCTTTTGTCCCTTCCACTTCAATGGGCGAGAATGATTTTCCTCCGCCGGCATTTTCCTGAAGGATAATTTCGCCGTTTTTATTCATGAAAACGACTTCTCCGGTCGTTTTATCCACTGTAACCTGTAGAGAATCAGTGTGAAGCGCTATGAGATTATCTTTTTCCTCAACAATGAAATCAGCTTTTTTGTCCTGAGGAACAATCATCAGGCTTTTTTCTGTGGAAAAATTCTTTTCAGGTGTAGCTGATACCCGGATGATTTTTTCGTTAATTACTTGTAATCTAACTTTTTGAGTGGCAGATAGTATGGAGATTTCAACTCCGTCTGCATTCTTTTTGTAACTCTGGCTACTGCATCCAACTAAAAATATGGACACAAAAAACAGCAGAAACAAATTTGTTTTAGTCATGATATTTTAGCTTTTATGGTATAAACTCAGCTTTTAAGTTTTACAAATTTAATCTAAAAAACTGGTCTTATGGGTGTTAAATATTTAGTAATTAGGCGTTAAATGATAAGCAATGGGGGTTAAATGTTGTCGAAATGGGTGTAATTTGATAACTAAGGTTCGATTTCTGCAAAAAGGCCCCGTTTTTTTTTAATTTTGTACTATTATTCTTACTGTAATTCTGGAAAAATCAAAACCATAAATGAAGAAAATCTTTTCACTCATATTTCTTTTGCTGATTTCGGTATCCGCACTGCCTTTGTCGTACGAATTTACCCGGCTTGACAATACGCACGGACTCTCAAACAATCAGATCGAAAGCATTTTCAAAGATTCGCGCGGATTCATGTGGTTTGGGACAAATTACGGGATGAACCGCTACGACGGATACAAAGTAAAAGTGTATAAATCGGAGAAAAACGACACTACAAGCTTGATTTACAATGTTATATCAGACATTCAGGAAGACGTCAACGGCAATCTCTGGATGAGGGGAAATCCTCAATACGTGGTGTACGACATAAGAAATGAGCACTTTATCCGAAATTTATCTTCAATTCTGGCTCCTTTGGGAATCAATTTCATCCCGGTATTGGTGAATATTGACGAAGAGAAAAACTACTATTTCTACCAATATACCGTTGGAATTTTCAAGTACGATGTAAAAAAGAAAAAACTTGTTTCGTTCAAGCAGGGTGGAAACAGAAACTCGCTTAGTCGGGGAAATGTGATCGGGCTGAAAGGGCTGGGTGACTCGTTTTGGGTACTTTACGATTCAGGAATTTTGGAGCGATTCAATGAAAAAACGAACCGGGTGGATATTCGCAATTCATACGTGAAGAACAATTCTGCAGATGCTACAATTGCCAAAAATTTGTATGTTGATAAGGACGGATGCCCTTGGATTTATCCCGGAATCGAAGACAAAGGCGTACTTTTTTTCGATGTTTCAACTACGCAATGGACTTATTTTGGTGGGAATAAAAGCGATTTTAAAAATCAGCAGGATGTGCTGATAACCACCGACTTCGTAAGGGATGTGGAGCAGGAGCGGAACGGCGATATCTGGATAGGTACCGACCACGGCGGAATTTGCATTTTCAATAAAAAATCGCGTCAGATAAAAGTTCTCGTCAACGATCGGCAAAATCCGAATTCGATCAGCCAAAACACGGTAATCAGTCTTTATGCCGATGACAGCGGAATCATGTGGGTGGGAACCTACAAAAATGGCGTTTCGTTTTACCATCCGGAAATGTTCAAGTTTGAAAAATCACCTTTTTTTTACTACCAGAATCCCTTGTTGGAAAATAAAGATGTGAACAGCTTGCACGAAGATTCACAGGGCAATCTTTGGATTGGAACAAATGGAAGCGGACTTCTCAGGTACAATAAAAACGATGAAAATTTTCAAATTTTCCGTCACAATGCAGGTAATCCATCGTCGATTTCATCCGATATTATCATTTCTTCGCTTCTGGATAAAAGCGGTGTGATGTGGTTTGGAACTTTTTTGGGTGGTCTGAACAGATACACCGGAACAGGTTTCAAGCGTTATCTTCCTGTAGCTAATGATCCAAATTCGCTCTCCAATAAAAGCATTTACGGACTGGTAGAAGATGAAAACCAGAATCTATGGATCGGTACACTCGGTGGCGGTGTGGACAAATTGAGCGCTGACCGGACCCAGTTTAAGCGTGTTACTTCGGAAAATTTAGGCGGACTTTCTTCCAACTACGTTCTTTCTGTTTCTACCCGAGATAAAAAGAATATTTTTGTCAGCACTGCGGGTGGTTTGGATGTGATTAACACTGAGAAAAAATCCATCAGGCAGGCCATAGAAAGTGAAGAATTGGTAGAAAATCTCACTGACTTAATCACCACTAATTCACTGCTCGATTCACGTGACCAGCTCTGGATCGCCACGGACAACGGAATTAATATCTACAACGAAAAGCGCAAAACCATCAGGCACATCAATATGATCAACGGACTTCCGAGTGATCAGGTGGTTTCGCTGGTGGAGGACAACGATGGAAATGTGTGGGTCGGCACACGCAACGGCCTGGCTTGCGTCTATTGCAAGGTGAATGAAGAGTCGCAGGAGTGCGAGTACAACGTGGTTTCATTTGATGAGAACGATGGATTGGTCAGCTCCATTTTCAATCAGAATGCTACATTCAAAAACACGGAAGGATTGATTTATTTTGGGAGTACGGGCGGTTACACCGTTTTCAATCCAAAAAATATCCGTTTCAACGAATCGGTGCCCAAGCCACAAATTACCGGGTTTATGATTGGAAATGAGGAAATTAAACCCAACAAAAAGTTTAAAAACCGGATTATCCTCGATGAATCAATAAATCTGAAAAAGAAAATAGTGCTGAAGCACAACGAGAATAATCTCAGCATACTCTTTTCGGCCATGAGCTACATCCACCTTGAGAAAAATCAGTACAAATACCGTCTGAAAGGGCTTGATGATGAATGGAATACTACGAAAAATGGTGTGATCAATTACTCGAATCTGAATTTTGGGAATTACGAGCTGACGATCTTTGCGAGCAACAACGATAATGTGTGGAGCAAAGAGCCACTTGTGCTTGAAATTGTCGTAAAACCGCCGTTTTGGCTCTCTTGGTTGGCAATTTTATTCTATATTTTGCTTCTCCTTTATTTAGTTTGGTTTGCGGTAGATTACAATTTCAAAAAACAGCGAAAGAAATTCGAAGATGAAAAACGGATGCTTGAAGCACAGCGGATCCACGAAATGGATGAGATGAAAATTCGGTTTTTCACCAATATCAGCCACGAATTCCGAACTCCTTTGACACTGATTATCAATCCAGTAGAAAAAATGATGAAGGAAGTAAGCAGTCCAGACCACAAAAATCTCCTTTCAATCATTCAACGAAATACCAATGGATTGCTGGAGCTTGTAAATCAGCTACTTGACTTTAGAAGGTTGGATGTGCAGAAAGACAAACTCAATCTTTCTACAGGCGATATCGTAGTTTTTGTAAAAGATATCTGCTACAC
>CAZIRA010000028.1:0-4903 GCA_964541615.1 uncultured Paludibacter sp. | reverse complement strand
CAGGAATTGGCATTTCCAAAAGTGATCTGGAGCACGTTTTTGAGCGGTTCTACCGGGTGGAAAACAGTGAAAACGGGCACCAAACCGGCACAGGAGTGGGATTACACATTGTTGAAGGATATGTCAAGTTGCACGATGGAAGGATTTTAGTAGAGAGCGAACCTGCCAAAGGATCTTCATTCATCGTTCAAATTCCTGCAAAACAGCAGATTCAAGAAGAGATAATTTCTACCGAAATCGTAGAAGCAGAGGAATTGCAAATCGAAGAAGTCGAACTGGAAACTGAAAATGAAGTTGAAACCGAATCCACCAAAAAACAGCCAACGATGCTTGTTGTGGATGACAATGCTGATTTCAGGAATTTTATCGCGTCGATTTTTACCAATTCATACCGAATTTTGACAGCCGGCGATGGAGAAGAGGCGCTCAAAGTGACTCTGAATAAGATGCCCGATTTGATAATTTCAGACGTGATGATGCCGAAAATGGACGGGTACGAATTCTGCCGAAAAGTGAAGGAGGATATCCGGATTTCACATATTCCGATCATACTTTTAACTGCCAAAACCGGCGATGAAAATAAATTTGTCGGACTTAAAGCTGGTGCAGAAGATTACATTTCTAAGCCATTCAAAATGGAAATGCTCGAGCTGAAAGTGAATCGGATTATCGAACGGCAACAGCAGACTCACGACAATTTCAGGCAGAAAGTTGACATTACTCCATCAGAAGTAGAAGTTACGTCTATGGACGAAAAATTTGTCAAGAAAGCTGTGAAATTGGTAGAGGAAAATATGAATAATCCGGACTTTTTGGTGGAAGATCTATGTCGGGAAATGGGCATGAGCCGGGTTTATTTTTACAAAAAAATCTCTACTCTCACAGACAAAACGCCGTCTGAATTTATCCGTTTTATCCGCTTGAAACGAGCGGCTTCGATGCTCGAAAAGAGTCAGTTGTACATTAATGAAGTGGCCTATCGGGTTGGTTTCAATGATGTGAAATATTTCCGCAAATACTTCAAAGATGAATTTGGAGTGAGCCCTACCGACTATAAGAAAAGATTCGAAAATCAGTAAATTATGAAACCGGCTATTCCTGCCATGACAATCAGGTAGATGGGGTGAATTTTCCCCCGTAGTGAGAGAAGAAATACTGCTCCGAAAATAATGAAACTGATGTAGTCGATGAAGTTTTCATCGGTCATAAGCACAACCGCTGCTGCACCGATAAGGCCGATTACGACTGGTCTCAGTCCAAGGAAAGCGTATTC
This sequence comes from uncultured Paludibacter sp., assembly GCA_964541615.1. Taxonomy (GTDB): domain Bacteria; phylum Bacteroidota; class Bacteroidia; order Bacteroidales; family Paludibacteraceae; genus UPXZ01. The sequence goes on along the minus strand of CAZIRA010000028.1, from coordinate 3,630 downwards.
CATGTATTTATTTCCCCGCAGATAAAAGAAAAACCGGACAAGGGTGATCATAATGATAAATGAGGGGAGCACTATTGCGAAAGTAGCCACAATCGATCCCAAAATCGTGCCCGAAGCGGTGTAGCCAACGTAAGTGGCGCTATTTATTCCGATAGGTCCGGGTGTCATTTGCGAAATGGCGATAACGTCTGTAAATTCGCTCGGAGTCATCCATCCGTGAATCTCAATTTCGTGCTGAATAAGCGATAAAATGGCATATCCGCCTCCAAAACCAAACAATCCGATTTTGAAAAACGAAATAAAAAGCTGTATGTATACTTCAAAATCCATTAATCAGTTTTCGTGCGTTTTTTTGCATTATAAGTTCCAAAAAGTATCCCTCCTGAAATCGCCGCAAGCACAACCCATATAGGTGAAATATTTGCCAGCCAAATAAGCAGAATGGAGGCAACAGGAATGATAATCGTCTTCCGGTTTACGCCGGCAGATTTTCCCATTTTGTAAAGCGGAGCTGCTATCAAAGCAACGACAGCAGGGCGGATTCCTTTGAAAATCCGCTCGACGGTTGGGTTTTCTCTGAACGAAGTAAAAACCATGGCAACCAACAAAATTATGATGAAAGAGGGTAGCGCCGTTCCGAGCGCTGTAACCACGCTGCCTTTGAATCCGCGCATTTTGTAGCCGATAAAAATGGCTGTGTTGATTGCCATTACGCCCGGTGCAGACTGCGCCATAGCCAGCATATCGATGAATTCATGCTCATCGATCCACTTTCTCTTTTTCACCACTTCCTCCTGAATCAGCGGAATCATCGCGTAGCCGCCTCCAAATGTGAATGAGCCGATACGGACGAATGTAAAAAACATTTGCCAGTAAATCTTATAGTTTTCGAATTTTGGTTTTCGGGTTTTTATTTCAGATTTGCAAAGTTTCATTTGTTGATGTACTTTCTTATATAACGCTAAATATCTGTGGAATCAGAGTAAATCTGCGTATAAATAGCTATGTTTTCTCTCAATTTTTTGAATCCTGCCCGCTGTACTGCTGAATGTTTGAAAACCCAATTGAATTCCTGTTCGTTCAGATTTTTCCAATCTTCGGTTTCCCAATTTATTACATCTTCTGATGCCTCAAATTCAGGTGTTTGAGTTGCTTTTGCCCGACTCTTGTTCCATGGACATACATCGTTGCAGATATCACAACCATAAATATAACCAGAAAGTCTTGGCTTGATTTCTTCTGATATTTCCCCTTTTTTCTCAATGGTTTGGTACGATATGCATTTTCGTGCATCCAGTCCTCTATCCACTGTCAAAGCCTTTGTAGGGCACGAATCCAGGCATTTCCTGCAAGTTCCGCACCGATTTCTTATCGGATCGTCGTATTCCAATTCAGTATTGATCATCAGCACACCGATAAAACAAAACGAACCAAGCGTTGGGTTAATCAGCATTTTGTTCTTCCCAATCCACCCCAAACCTGCCCGCTGTGCCCACCGGCGCTCTAAAACAGGAGCCGAATCCACAAAACGATGTTGTTGCTTTTTGTTGAAAACATTTTCGCCGAATTGCTCAATAATCCTGTTTTCCAGTTGCAATAGTTTTTCTTTAATAATGGTATGATAATCAATTTTGCTGTACGCGTATTTGGAAACTTTGGGAACGTTGGGGTTTTGAAACTGCGCCGGATAATAGTTCAGCAGAGTGACAATCACCGATTTACAGCCTTTCACCATGATTCTCGGGTCTGTGCGATTCTCAAAATTTCGCTCCAGATAGCTCATCTCGCCATTAAACTCATTACTGAGCCACGATTTCAGAAAAAGGGCATCTTCTTCCAAAAAATCGGCTTTGGCAATGCCGCATGCATCAAAACCAATCTCTAACGCAGTATTTTTTATAAATTCTGTCAATTTCTGAGATGAACTTAAAATAAAAATTCGATACCTTTTGAGTATCGAATTCATTATGTTTTTAGAGTACTTTACTCAAATCAGCTTTCATGGCGTTCGTATCGTTGTATCTGCCGATGATGGTGCCCTCTTTGTTTATCAGAAACAGTGTCGGGATCTGCTGTAAGTTGTAAAGCCGGGCTGTTCTTCCGGTTTCGTCAATCACCGCTGTCCACGGCACATTAGATACGTATTGCTGCCAAAGAATTTTGTTTTGATCAACAGATACCTGAAAGATTTGAAGGCCTTGTGGCGCATATTTGTCGTACAAATCGCGAAGTTCAAAGGTGTGATCCACGCTTGTTTCAGCTGCATAGGCAAAGAAATCCAGCAATATTGGTTTCCCTTTCATCAAAGATAATTTTTGCGGATAGCCGTTTTTATCTTTTAGTTCAATGTCCACAAATCCTGAGATTTCATTAACCTCAAGTTTTGTCCAGTCTATCTGCTGGCGTGCCTGTCTTTCTTCTTTAATCGCGTCAAGGACAAGATTGTAGATGTTTTTTGTACGTTCGTATTCTGGCATTTTATTGTGAAACGAAGTAGCTACCGCCCGGTAATAATTCAAATCTTCCTTCACATAGGGCGAGAAAATAAAATTTCCGCTTATCTGTTGATACAGAGAGAAATAAGACGCCATTGAAAGAGGATTGTTCAATATCATATCCAATACTTCCCTTCTGTGAAAATCAAGACGGGTAAGGAAAGAATCCCGCATAACGGTTCTTTTTTGAGTATCTTGTTCTTTGCTTATTTTGTCAAAATCCTGCTGAAGTACGAGTACTTTTTTACGGAGATTCTGAATTTGCTCCGATTGCTGGGAATTGACAATTTTTGCGTCTATCAACTGCTTTCCACTGGCTTCGACCTGGATATTCTCAATCGAATCAACGCCAAAAATCAACCGTTGATCTTTCAATCTCAATCGGTAAAGCTCCGGGTAGTTCGGACTTTGTGTTTTGAATTTGAAATTGCCTGTGGCACTCAGTTTTACAGAGTCAATCAAACTGTCTTTTAGCAGTCCGTTTCTTTCGAAATAAAGCATTTCTCCATCAGCATCCGTAATGTTTCCGGAAATACTGAATTTTCCTGAATTGTTACAAGAAACGAACAACAGCAGGATAGCAAAAATTAAAAAATTTCTTTTCATAAAATTAATTTATCATCAATCCGCCTGCCACTTGATTGGCAGTTTCTTTTCCTTTCAGCGATTCTACAATTTTCAGCGCAAACTGTACGGCCACACCAGGACCTTTACCGGTAATCACGTTTCCATCTTCCACCACACTGTTTTTGGAAATAGTAGCTCCGGTCAGGTTCCCTTCAAATCCCGGGTAGCAAATAGCTTCTTTTCCTTCCAAAATACCCAATTTCCCCAGCACTGAAGGTGATGCACAGATGGCAGCCAGTTTCTTGCCGGCGTTATGTTGTTTTGTAAGTAGTTCGTTTACGCCTTGGTGAGCCGAAAGATTCAGCATTCCGTCATAACCGCCCGGCAACACATAATAATCATTTTCTCCAAAAGTGGTTTCTGTGAAAAGCTGATCGGCTTCTACGTTGATTCCATGTGCTCCTGCCACTGTTTTACTGTCTGAAATAGATACAGTTATCACATCCAGTTCTGCTCTCCGCAAAATGTCAATCGGTGCTATGGCTTCAATTTCCTCAAAACCATTGGC
>CAZIRA010000027.1:7024-26739 GCA_964541615.1 uncultured Paludibacter sp. | reverse complement strand
AAATTTGAAATTAGAAAAAGTCGGAAATTCAAAGTACATAGCTCGAAGTAAAAATTCTTGAATCTAAAAGTGCAACGGTCTGACAGTCTAATTTCCATTTTCTAAAGATATAATGCTTGAAACTGAATAATGTTCAAATTTCGGTACAAAGGTAGGTGTTTTTTCTAATAAAATTTGATTATATTTGTATCACAGAGTTTAGGCCGACTCTCGAAACACTGATTATTGCTATGTTTCAATAAATTATCAAAACCACAATCATAATATTTTAACAAATTCATAAAAAATACCTATGAAATCCGACATTGCGATTGCACAAGAAATCAAACTAAAAGACATCTCAGAAGTAGCATCAAGCATTGGCATTCAAGAAGATAATTTAATTTCATTTGGAAGGAATATTGCCAAAGTAGTTAACCCAAAGGGTGATAAAGAAAGTTTGGACAAGAGCAAGTTGGTGCTTGTAACCGCTATTACGCCTACAAAAGCAGGTATAGGTAAAACCACTGTATCTATCGGATTGGCACTTGGACTTAATTATATTGGGAAAAAAGCTACTGTGGCACTTCGCGAACCGTCTCTCGGCCCCTGTTTTGGAATGAAAGGCGGTGCAGCAGGTGGCGGATACGCGCAAGTGCTTCCGATGGAAAAAATCAACCTGCACTTCACAGGCGATTTTCATGCCATCACTTCTGCCAACAATATGATTGCCGCCCTGCTCGACAATTACAGGTATCAGCATCAAAATGAAGCCGACGGGCTGAAACAGGTACTTTGGAAACGTGTTTTGGACGTTAATGACCGCAGCTTGAGAAATATAATTTCGGGATTAGGAGCATATACAGACGGTATTCCAAGCGAAACCGGCTTTGACATTACGGCTGCCTCCGAAATCATGGCAATTCTCTGTCTTGCAGAAAATGAAGACGACCTCAAAAGACGGATCGAGAAAATTCTGCTTGGTTTCACTTATTCCGGTAAACCATTTACTGTTAAGGATCTGGGAATTGCGGGAGCCATCGTTGTGTTGTTGAAAGATGCTATTTCACCTAATATTGTTCAGACCACTGAGGGGACTCCGGCATTTGTTCACGGCGGTCCATTTGCCAACATTGCCCACGGCTGCAACTCCGTAATTGCCACAAAAACTGCGATGAATTATTCAGATTATGTGATTACGGAAGCTGGCTTTGGAGCAGATTTGGGCGCGGAGAAATTTTTAAATATCAAATGCCGTAAAGCAGGTATTAAGCCGGTTCTTTCAGTACTAGTCGTAACAACTCAGGCATTGAAAATGCACGGTGGAGTAGCCGTAAAAGATATCAGGCTTCCTAATGCCGAAGGATTGAAAAAGGGATTTGAAAATATGGACAAGCACATCCGGAATCTTCATTCATTTGGACAGAAAGTGCTTGTGGCTTTCAATAAATATCATTTTGACACGGATGAGGAAATCGAATTGCTGAAAAAGCATTGTGAGAGTCTGGGAGTACAATTTGCCCTTAACAATGCATTTGCCGAAGGCGGGAAAGGAGCAGAAGAACTGGCTCACAAAGTGGTAGAATTAACAGAAACCACTGAAAATTCGCCCATTCAATTTACCTATAATGATTCGGACAGCATCGAAACGAAAATTGAAAATATCGCTTCGAAGATTTACGGTGCAAAAAAAGTTGTTATCTCTGAAAAAGCTGAAAAAATGCTGTTGAAAATTGAAGAATTAGGTGTGTCGCATTATCCTGTCTGCATTGCAAAAACTCAGTATTCATTTTCTGATGACGAAAAACAATACGGTGTAGCCAAAGATTTTACGTTCCACGTCAGCGATTTGGTGATAAATAACGGCGCTGAATTCATAGTGGTAATAGCCGGAAGCATGATGCGTATGCCGGGACTGCCCAAAGAACCGCAAGCGAAGTACATCGACATCGTGGATGGTGAGATTGTGGGATTGAGCTAGTGAATGGTGGAAACTGAATGATGAAAACAAAAAGGAGAATACAATGTATTCTCCTTTTTGTTTAGTTGCGGAGGCCCGATTCGAACGAACGACCTTTGGGTTATGAGCCCAACGAGCTACCACTGCTCCACTCCGCGATGTATTTGTGACTGCAAAGATACAACAATTATTTTTATCCAGCAAATTTGACAAGTTTTTTTTCTAAGGCACAGCTATCAGACTTCCGATATTTTCGGTGAAAAGCTTTACTGAGATAGCTAGAAGGATAATTCCGAAAATCTTACGCATGATGTAAATCCCGCCTTTTCCAAAAATTTTCTCCAGCTTACCAGTGAATTTCAGCACTAGAAATACCCAGACAATATTGATAAAAAGCGCAACAATTATATTTTCGACATCGTAAGCCGCACGAAGTGAGAGAAGTGTGGTAAATGAAGCTGGTCCTGCAATAAGTGGAAATGCAATGGGCACAAATGCAGCGCTTCCTTCCGGACCACGATTTTTATAAATTTCTATATCAAGCACCATTTCGATGGCATAAAGAAAAATCACCAACGAACCCGCCACCGCAAACGACTGAATATCAACGTTGAACAAATCAAGGACCCATTCGCCAGCAAAAAGAAAAATAAGCAGGATGACAAATGAAACCACACTGACACTAAAAGACTTGATTTTCACACCTTTTTCCTTTAGTCCAAGGATAATGGGTATGGAGCCCAAAATGTCAATAATGATAAATAAAGCAATAAATGTACTGGTAATCTGCACTAAATCAAAATTCATAGCCGCTTTTTTTGAATAAATTCCGTATTAATGTGCAAAATTACAATAATTTTAGCTTATTCAATGTCTCCTCGTTAACTTTCTTTCTCTCCTTGTCAAAAATCCAACCCCACTTGGTGAAATATTTGGCAATATTCCACATATGGATAAGCAGCAGTTTATTACAGATGTACGATCCCTGCTCATGGTGGTGGATAATTTTCACATTTGGATAGAAAATTGTGCGGTATTTTCGATGAATCCGACGTGACAGGTCAATATCCTCCGGATACATAAAGTAACGCTCGTCAAATAATCCAACTTCTTTCAGTACTTCGGTACGCAACAGCATGAAACAGCCGGATAGATAGGGTACCTCCATCATTTTATTATACCCGGAATGACGAAGTTCGAAGAGATTATTGCTTTTTCTAGTCCATTTAGGAGGCAGAAATCTTCTGTAAATCAAATCTGATGGTTTCGGAAGGAGTTTGCACAGGTATTGAACACTTCCGTCGGGATAAATAATTTTCGGCATCAGCAGGCCTACATCTTTGTTTTTATCCATAAAATCAACTAATTCGACCAATGCATCACCGTCAAACTGAATATCCGGATTTATCACCAAGTGATACGGGATATTCTGCTCTATCGTACGGCGGATGGCTATATTGTGCGCTTTCCCGTAGCCCAAATTCTTCCCGTTAAAAACATAAGTGGATGGAAGCGTGAGAAAAACATCGTTTCTTTCTGCAGAATTGTCAATCAGAAACAATTCATTCACTTTGGGCGAACTGGCAAGCAAGATAACCAAATGCTCTATTTCGATAAACGGATGGTTGTAAATAACGATGGAGATGTTAATCATATTCGTTCAAGAAAATTTCATTCAATTTATTTTTATACTCCTGCATAATAATTTTTTCGTCAAATTTCGACAGCACGATTTCGCGCCCTTTTTTACCCATTTCTTCAAGCTGTTCTTTTGGCAAAAGAATGACTTTTTCCATCGCACTTGCCAAACTCTCTACATTTCTCACCTCACACAGATAACCTGAAATCCCATCTTCTACTATATCACGGCATCCGGTCACATTCGTAGCTACAATCGGTTTCTCCATGGAACTGGCTTCCAGCAAAACTCTTGAAATTCCTTCTCGATAGGATGGCAGCACCACACAAGAAGTGTTGGACAAATACGGGATAACCCGATGAGTTTCACCCAGATAATTGATGATTCCTTCGCTTTCCCATTCGTCCATTTTTTCACGTGAGATAGCCGAAGGATTGGCAGAGCCCAACGACCCAAGTGCTTCAAATTCTACGGTTGGATATTTCTTTTTCAGAATTCGAGAAGCGCCAACATACTCGCCGATGCCCTTGTCCCAAAGCATTCGTCCGATAAATAGAAACTTAAATTTTGACGTTTCTTTTTTTGCCGGCCTGAACAATCGGGTATTAACTCCTTCGCCATTTATTACCCTTGTTCTTCTCTTTTTCAGAATTTCGTTGGTGAGAAAAACTTCACGGTCGTCTTCATTCAAAAACCAAACTTCCTCTGCTTTTTTCAAAGAGAAGCGATACAAAGATATAACTAATTTATTTAAAAATCCTGAATTTAAGAACGTGTATCCGAGACCTGTTATCACTGAAATGTGTTTCACGCGTGCTAACCTGGCGGCAATCGAACCGTAAATAACAGGTTTTATGGTATAATGAAACACAAAGTCAAATTTTTCTTTCACATAAAGAGCTCTCAACTGATTCATCAGGGCAAAATCTTTGACAGGATTCACTCCTTTGCAATCAACATCGATAGGGATATAGCGGATTCTGTTTGACTTGTAACTTGTTGTATCACTGTCTTTCGGCGCCAATACAACAACCTCGTAGCCAAGCTTGACCATGCTTCTCAGAAGATTGATCCTGAAATTGTGCATAGTCAGCGAGCTGTTTCCTACAAATGCTATTTTGTACTTCATACGGTATCTTTTTGAGGTCGAAACTCTAATATTCTTAATAGTTCATATAGGCTTTCAGCATATACCATCGTCTCATCAATTTAATATACAACGAATTACTTCTGTCTTCTGCAATAGGTGATGCGTTCTGCCCATGTCTGTAGTAGTTCATAAGTACCTCGTCAGCTATGTGTACTGACCCAACTTTGAATGCACAAATACCAATCCAGGTATCATGTTCAATGTGAATGTCCGGGAAAGGCAATGCCCTCTCCAGTACGTTTCTATTAAACGCCATGCAACAACCCATAAAAGGGGATTTTACATACATTTTCCATTTTGTCCTTCCCGGTTTGAAAAAATCCAAAAAGGAGGGATAAATTACCTTTTCACCGTTCATCACAGCGCAGTCATGCACTACACAGTCTGATTTTCCGAGCAATTTCAACATTCTTTCTACTTTGTTTGAATGCCACAAATCGTCCTGATCTGCCAAAAACACGATTTCACCCCGGGCCTGAACCAACGCATTTTCGAAATTTCTCCTTATCTTTTCCATTTTGGAAAAAACGGAATTCGCTTCTGCAGACCCGGATTCTTTCAGTAAAAACGTTTTTATCCGATCATCGTTGAAGGATGTAATTATATCCAGCGTATGGTCAGATGATCCGCCGTCTGAAACAACAATTTCATCACCGGCGCTCAGTTGGCTCAGGATGGAGCGGAGCTGAGATTCGATGTGCTTTTCGCCGTTATATGTTGCCATGCAGACTGAGATCATTTCTTAAAAATATACGAAAAAGTGATTTTTGAATACTCTTTATTTTTATACTTCACAAACTGTTTCAATCCTTTCAAAATAAGTTTTACTTTATAAAAAATGAGGTAAAGTAAATCCATTTCATCCGTCGAGAATCGGTTTTCCATCTTCATAAAATCTGAATATCGCTCCGGTGTTACGTTTTTTTCAAAATCCAGAAAGGACAATTCGTGATTTGAATTTACATCCAGCACGTAAACCAACCGGTTGAGCTTCATGATTTGATTATAACTCCAGCGATCCAGCATATCCAGCTCGTACTTACTGCTAAATCCCCCTATCGAATTGAAAAAACCAACATTCATCAATGACATGGAATTGATGGCTGTAATCCACCGTCCGTATTCGTTTGGCTTTACTTCTTTTTCAATCCTCAATCTGGGAGAAACCACCTTTGGCGACAACACCACATCACCCGATTTCAAAACTGGAACGACTGCTGCCAGATTTTCAGGGTATCCGCTTTTCAGGAAATCCTGAAGTCTGTTGAAATATCCTTTAGGTACCGAAGTATCCTGATCAAGCAATAACAACCATTTGTACCCATTTTCAACTGCTCTTTTCAATGCAAAATTATAAGCGTATGCCAATTTTTTATTCTCTTCCGAATTTACCACAATGTACTTCTCATCAATAATCTGCTGCCGGTTGTCATTATTGAAAATAATCAGTTCGTAATCCATATCCACACCTTTCAGCTGCTCCTGCAGCGTATTAAAAGCCCGGCTTTCTTCAAGTGTGCACCGATAGAGAACGATTATTATTTCCAGTGAGCTTTTCATAAAACATTTTATGCACCTGCTGTTTTCTTTTCAAAAAGATGATATTTACTAATGACAAATGGTATCAACGCAATGATTACGTATTGCAGGTTTTGTGAAAACAATGTGAATATTGTTTCATTCATAAACTGTACAAGAAGCCCAACAGACAGAATTGCGTAAATTGTTGTAAAATAATAATCTTTCAGCTGAAGTTTTCTAAACATCCATCCGTATACGTATCCGACAAATGAGCCAAAAACTGCGATTCCCGCAAAACCAAAATCCTTATAATAAGGATACAAAACGGTATATGTATTGGTTAAAATCGGCACATTGATGAACGGCAAAACCGGATTAACGGGTTTTATGCTGCTTAAGCCCAATTCGTATCTTACTGCATAAAAAAATCGAAATGTATTTTCACCAAAATAAACATTTGAATGTGGAGTAACGGTTTCAAAAGCAGGAACTCCCGATAAAAAATACATGGCAATAAAGCTCTTCAGATCTAAACTTTCACCGGCATTGCTTCGCAAAATCTGAATAAAAATAAACACAAGTAACAACAAAGCGGCACCTAAAAATGCAACTTTGGCTTTGATAAGTTTTTTATGTAACAGGATAATAATCGTTACGGCAAACAATGTCAAAAAATTTGTTTTTCCCAAAGAAATTACCGCATAGAAAAGATTCAACCCAAACATCAGCAACACTCTTACTCTATTTTGTGCACTTAAATTGTAGAGTTCCAACACGTAGGAAATCATCCAAAATACAACAAAAAAAGCAGCAGTAGTCCCTTTTACATTTTCAATGCGTAATGTATTGTAAGGATTCTGTATAAATCCCGAAGATATAATTTCGTGGACACTAATTACTAAAAATGGTAAAGTAGCCAAAGAGAAATAAAAATAGATATCTCTTGCTATTTTACTGGGCATCGCATTCCTGAACGGAGTATTAAATTTCAACGATTGTGCAAAAAGTGAGAAAAAACAAAAGGTGCCAACCCAAATGCTTATTCCAATCAAAAAAGCTCCGTCGGGGTCATTGAGTTTGTGATCCATTAAAATAAACGTGAGAAGACAAACCGACCAAAGTCCGGAGACAATGACTGCCGGAGCATACAACGCATTCTTTGAGAGATAAAGACTCAAAACAAATAACGCAAGAAAAAATATGCACACAAAAACAATCATTTTTTATACAAAAGATTTTTTTTATTAAACCAAAGCATCCCTAAAAAAACCATAGATTCGGTTACCAGAAGTGCAATAGCAGCTCCATTTGCAAACAATCCGGGAACCAGAATTAAGACTGAAATCAAAGAAACAACCGCAGCCACTACATACACAAGCTGATAGTTACGTTTATCACGCTCATCACCTGCCGCCAGCAAACCAAGCTGACCCAATATACCTCCTGCCGATATAATCAGGGGCAAAAAAGCCATAATTTTAAATAAAACCTCAGCTCCGGCGTAATCATCACCCAAAAGTGAAACAATCAAATCTGAAAAGAAATACAAAATTATAAATGCTCCCATCATAATTGAACTTACAGCAAAAAGACTTTTTTTAATTAATCCGAATACATTGCCAGAAATTGACATCGAACTTATTTTTGGATAAAAAGCCTGTGTAACCGGAAGCAATATCAGGAAACAAATTCCTCTTACAATTTTCTCAACTGCCGTATATTTTCCAACTTCTATCGGATTTGAGAAATAACCTAAAATCACAACGAACAGAGCAGTATAAATGCTTGCTACAGCCGTTGAAATAAAAATTGGATAGGATAATTTTATCTCACTGAATATTTTATTTTTTACAGGTTTTACCCTGCTTACAATGTATTTCTTTTTAACCAAATAAAAACAAGCTATCAATCCTCCCAAAAGATATACGAGAGATAAGATTAATGATGCTTTGGTGTAATCTGATGGTACTTTAACAAAAATAAATGTTAAAGGTAAAATTGCCAACTTAGAAATAATATTTATAATTGACACTACCCTGATTTTCCCAATACCCTGAAAAAACCATACAAATGAAAATGCATTCCCGACAACCATTACAAACATTATCATCATCGTCTGTGAATACATCTGAAATCTGGATATCCCAAACGCAAAAATTAAAAGAACAAAAAAACTCAGCAATAAAAAAATCAGCTTCGCATAAAGTGTTGACCAGAAAATTTCATTCAATTCATCGTAATTATGTTTGGATTGTGCAATTCGCTTAGTTGCACTAAAATTAAATCCAAAATCAACAAATAACATTAAATATTGTATTATAGAGAGCGAGAAACCAATATACCCAAACATTTCTGCTCCAAGCACCACCATTAAATATGGAAACACTATCAATGGAGCTAAGTAATTAAGCCCCTGTAACGCTGTCAAAAAAAGAACATCCTGCAATTCTCTCTTATGCTCACCCATATTTCCCGTTACAAATTTCAACTTATATCAGTTTGCCAGCAGCCTCAGGCATCTTTTTTCTTCCTGGAATCACTTGATGCATATAAGGAATATTCATTTAAAATGACTAGAAACTTGGTAATGTTAGTTCACTATTTTATAATTATTTCCTCATCTTATCTTCAATCACCACATTCGCAAATTCAATCTAATATTTGCGATTACTAAATTTTTTGGATTATAATCCAATATTTTATCTATATATTTGGATTACAATCTCTAATATAATACAATTTGTCGGATTTTACAGTATTATTATTTGCTCACTCTATGCTTTTTTTCTGTCTTTCGCTACTACTCGTATTTCCCCATCTTATCCTCAATCACCACATTTTCTGTCGCACTCTGAATTTTGATATACGCCATCACGCTCGTAGCTCCGGCATCATAGCAGGCTTGTTGTGCCTGCTTACATACAGCCATAACCTCATCGTATGCTCCTTCTACTACCGTTTCAAATGGACATACTTTGTATTTCAAGCCTGATTTTTCGATTACTTCAATGGCGCGGTCAACAAGTTCGTAAGGATGTAACGGTCCGCCGGATGGCAGAACCTGCAAGGAAGCGTTAATGATATTATCCATAGGCCAATAAAATTTACAATTTTCAGACTTACAATTTACGATTGGGAGTTCAAAATTTGGCTGATAAAGTCTTTGTTTTAAGCGTCTTGACTCTTGGTTCTTACCGTCCTGACTCTTAATTTTCTGTGTAAATCTATCTAAATACGTACATTTATTTCTAAACGAATAGAATGTCTAAAAATTGCACGTTACAAGCAAAATAATCAGGAAAATCGTAAAATAAAAAAACCCGATTGCTCGGGTTTTATATTACTTCTGTAAGTTTGAAGTTTAAGCTTCTGTAGTTTCAGCGGCTTCTGCAGCAGGAGCTTCCTCAACCGGAACTTCTTCAGCAGCAACGGCTTCAGCAGCCTCTTCAACCTGTGCTTCCAGGGCTTCTGCTTTTTTGGCAGCCAGCTCTTTTGCTTTCGCTTTGTTTACTTCCTGTTCGGCTTTCAGACGCTCTTTGATCTGTGCCTGTTTTTCAGCATCCAGTTGAGCTTTGGTTTTGCTTACTGCGTTTTCTTTGCCTGCTTTCCATGCATTGAAGCGTTTTTCGGCTTCAGTTTCGTCAAAAGCACCTTTTTTCACACCACCCTGAAGGTGTTTCATCATCAACACTCCTTCGTTTGAAAGGATAGTGCGGGTAGTGTCGGTAGGTTGTGCGCCTACATTCAGCCAATACAATGCACGGTCGAATTTCAAATCAACTGTTGCAGGATTGGTGTTTGGGTTGTACGAACCGATGCGTTCGATAAATTTGCCATCACGTGGCGCGCGGCTGTCAGCAATCACAATGTGGTAATATGCATACCCTTTGCGACCATGACGCTGCAATCTCATTTTTACTGCCATTTTCTCGAAATGTTTTAAAAAAAATTATTATTAAAATATTAGTTGCTTTTACTCGAAAAGCGGACGCAAAGGTAGTGTTTTATTTTGGAATGAAAAAGAGTTGATAGAGTTTTTATGTTGGATAACAAAAGAAAGAAGCTGGAAGTTATTGTTTATTCGTTCGTTTATTTGCGTGTTCGTACGTTTGAATGTTTATGGGTAAATTAGATTTAAATAGACAGCCGAACAGTTGAACACCCGAACATTTGAACTACCAAACACCCGAACAGTTGAACATCCGAACGTTTGAACAAATGAAAACTATTTCCCGGAGTCGCTCAGCACCCATGCATCGGCAAACTGTGGTTTGCTATTACGCAGTTCCTGCATATAAACGATGGCTTCTTCTTTTGTGGTGAAAGATTCGATGGCTATTCTGTAGGTCTTTACAGGTGGAAGTATCCGTGCATGTTGATAATTCAGTGATTTTAGCCACTCCTGATACGCTTCGGCATCTTTGAGTGTAGCCATGCACGATACAATCACGTGATGAGTCAGTTCGGATGTTTCAGTAGTTGCAGCCTTGACCTGGTAGTCTGATTTTGGAATTACGATTTTCAATGGTTCAGGCGAAACAGTATTTTCTACCTCAATTTTTGCTTGTTTGGATGGAAGCAGATTGGCCAGATTTTTGGTTGCATTGTTTAACTGAGGCGCTGCAAAGAACAATCCGACAGCCACTATTCCTACCGCCGCATACTGCGTAATTTTCCTCATTGGAGGCATCGCAAAAGTAATAACTTTTGGTTCAACCAGCGGTTGTGCCGGAGAATAGTGAAGCGTGCTCAATCCAAAATTAGCCGGCACTGAATGACCGGATGCTGATGGTGTAAAAATGATTTTACCTTCTTCAGAAGTTTGCAATGATCCCAAAGAACCAATTTCAACATTTTTTCTGCCATTAAGCAAGGTCAGAATTTTTTCAACTTTCTGTGTAATTTTAACGGATGCTTCACGGAAAGAAATGCCTTCCATCCTGGAAGTTTCGATGGCCAAAAGGCCGTCAGACACATTCATCAACGGATTGAAACTTACTGTAACAACCGGCGGTTCAATTGTGTCTTTCGTAATTACAGCCGACTGATATTGATAAACAAAACCACCAAGGCCTGGTACAATTACGAAATCGTACCTGCGGAGTAGTGTTTCGATATGATGAATCATTTTTTCCATTATTGCAAAAATAGGCAATCCTTTTAAAAGATTAGCAATTTCTCACTGGAAAGTTATCAACAAACTGTTGAAAAACTCAGTGCTGCAAAAGACAATGTGGTAATTGCTATTTCGGTGCTCTGACGTATAAAATCAGACCGATGGTGAGGAAAATAATATTGGGCAGCCAGACTGCCAGTAAAATGGGCATGGCGTTATTGACCGCAAAAGTGGTGGACATGGTCGTGAAAATCACAAAAAGAGAACTCAATCCAAGACCGATTCCGAGATTCAACCCCATACCACCCCGTATTTTTCTTGACGACAATGAAACACCAATCAGAGTCATTATCAATACCGAAAGCGGGAAGGAATATCTTCTGAAATACTCATCTTCAAAGGCCTGCACATTTCCTACTCCTCGTTCTTTCTGTTTTGAAATAAATGATTTCAGCTCTCCCAGACTGAGCTGAGGAGCCTCTTCCGGAGAAATGAAAAATTCTTCCGGCTGTACATTGATAGTTGTATCCATTTTTGTTCCACGAGTCAGTTTCTCATGCATTCCGTCAAATTCCCGCTGAACATAATTGTTTACTTTCCAGCTGTAAAGCGAGTCCCATTCAACCGATTCGGCAGTCAGACGGGAAACAAGTGTTTTATCATCGAAACTTTCCAGGGAAAATGAATAGCCCGTATTTGTACTGATTTCAAAGCGTTCGATGTACATTATTACCCCTTTTTCAACCTCCATCTGTACATTCCTCTTATTATCAGATTTAAAAGGTTTGATGTATTGATTCTCAAATTGAAGCAGCCCTTTAGTCGAATTTGGAATGATGAAAGCACCCAGCAAAAAAGCCAGCAAAGTGATAACCGTCGCCGAAACGATGTAAGGACGCATCAGCCGGTTGAAACTTACTCCGCTTGAGAGGATGGCCACGATTTCGGTATTATTGGCCATTTTGGAAGTAAAGAAAATTACGGAAATAAACGTGAAAAGAGGCGTGAACATATTCGCGTAGTACGGAATAAAATTCATGTAATAATCAATCACAATGGCTTTAAAAGGTGCGTTGTACTCATAAAAGTTGTCGATTTTTTCTGTAATGTCAAATACGACTGCGATACTCAATATCAAAATAATAGAATAGAAAAACGTACCAAGAAACTTCTTGATAATGTAAACATCTAAGCGTTTTAATCCTATTTTTTGATAATCCATTGTTGATTAGTTAATTGGTTGATTAGTTTATTAGCACATTAAAATATTTTCACTTTAGAGCCTTCTTCCCAACTGCACCACCATTTCTTTTTTCCAAGAGGAGAAATCTCCTGCTTCGATGTGTTTACGGGCTTCATCTACCAGCCAGAGATAAAATGTCAGGTTATGTACCGAAGCTATCTGCATGGCCAGCAGTTCTTTGGCTATAAAAAGATGGCGCAGGTAGGCTTTTGTGTGGATTTTATCCACAAGAGCTGCTCCATTTTCATCAATTGGCGAAAAGTCGTTTTTCCACTTTTCGTTCCGCATATTCATGATTCCCTGTGAAGTGAACAGCATGCCGTTCCGGCCGTTTCGGGTAGGCATTACACAGTCAAACATATCCACACCACGCTCTATGGCTTCCAGAATATTGATCGGCGTGCCGACACCCATCAAGTAGCGTGGTTTGTCTTTGGGTAAAATTTCATTTACCACCTCAATCATATCATACATCACTTCGGCCGGTTCGCCCACTGCCAAACCACCAATCGCGTAGCCTTCGCGGTTTTGTGAAGCTATAAATTCAGCCGACTGACGGCGCAGATCGGGATAAACACAACCCTGAACAATCGGGAAAAATGTCTGTGAATAGCCGTATTTAGCTTCTGTTTCATCAAAACGTTTCACGCCACGCTCCAACCAACGGTGTGTCAATTCCATCGATTCTTTGGCGTATTTATAGTCTGCCGTTCCTGGCGTGCATTCATCCAGCGCCATGATAATATCGGCTCCAATGCTCCGCTGTATATCCACCACCCGCTCCGGTGTAAACAGATGCTTGCTCCCATCAATGTGGGAGCTGAACGTAACGCCTTCCTCGTGCATTTTGCGGGTGCCGGAAAGTGAAAACACCTGATAACCGCCGCTGTCAGTCAAAATGGGACGATCCCAGCTATTGAATTTATGCAGTCCACCGGCTTGTTCCAGGATTTCAATCCCCGGACGAAGGTAAAGATGGTATGTATTGCCCAGAATAATCTGCGCATTAACCTCTTCCCGTAATTCCTGAAAATGAACGCCTTTCACACTTCCCACAGTGCCCACAGGCATAAAAATCGGAGTTTTTATCTCTCCGTGATCCGTTTGAATCAGGCCGGTGCGGGCACGGCTGTTCGGGTCGGTATGTTGTAAGGTAAAATTCATAAAACAAACCCTTAACCCCTAAAGGGGAATAAGAATCGAGTTGTTGGTATTTATTGTAATGTTGACATTTTCTACACAGTTTTCCCCTTCAGGGCCTAGTGGTGAATTTAAGTTAAGAAATTTTCTAATATCTTCTGCCCCATCAACCCCGATTTTTCGGGATGAAACTGCACTGCAAAAAAATTATCCCTGTGTATTCCAGCACTGTATTCAAATCCGTA
Source organism: uncultured Paludibacter sp. (assembly GCA_964541615.1). GTDB lineage: Bacteria > Bacteroidota > Bacteroidia > Bacteroidales > Paludibacteraceae > UPXZ01. The sequence goes on along the minus strand of CAZIRA010000027.1, from coordinate 12,746 downwards.
ATCGGCTAATGCAATGCTATGTCTGCATTTTTCCACGTAATATCCGTGCACAAAATACATGTATTCTTTTTCGGAAACTCCTTGAAATAAACCGGTTTTCAGATTGTAAATATTATCCCATCCGATTTTTGGAATTTTCATGCCGATTTCAGGAAATTTTCGTACTTCAAGGTCAAATATTCCCAGGCATTCCGTATCATTTTCTTCTGAATGCCGGCACATCAGCTGCATTCCAAGGCAGATTCCCAGTACGGGCTGTTTCAAGTTGGCAATCAACTGATCGAGATTCCGCTCTTTAAGGTACTGCATTGCCGAAGAAGCTTCTCCTACTCCGGGAAAAATCACACGGTCAGCACTTCTGATCTCATCGTGATTATCCGTAATAACCGGTTCTAAACCCAATCTTTTCAACGCAAAATCGACTGAACGGATATTGCCTGCGTTATACTTAATGACTATCGTCTTCATCCAAATGATTTAAGACTGCAAAAGTATAAAACAAATTTCTTTTATCAATCTATTTTAATGATTGTTTTGTGTTTGTGGAGTAAGGGAATGATTTTGATTTATTTATTTTTTAATAAAAATCGTTTTGTCAAGAATTTTCTTACCGGTTCATCGTACAATTTCAGGCTGGCATACGCTAAAACAACATTTCCAACAAATAATAAGACCGCCACGTGCCAAGTCTGAGAAAATGGAAGGTTTCCATTGCTCCACAGATAAGAATAAAACAAATACATAAACGGATAATGAACCACGTAAAGCGGATATGAAATATCTCCTAAAAACTTATAAAGCTTCGATGAATGCCTGCCGGCAGTACTGCCGCTTGCCCCTGAATAAACAAGCACAGGAAAAATCAAAATTGTGCAAACAGAATCGTACAATCCGTTTTTCCAGGGCATACTTCCATCACCAATGTAAGGCATGGAAAGCAATACAATAATAGTGATGCTGCTTATCCAAAAAGCTCCTTTTATTCTTATGGGCTTGAATTTTCGGGACATCAGCAATCCCAATGAAAATGAAAAAAGCAACCGAAGTAATCCGCCCAGAAGGTTATTTTCAGACAGCGACCATCCGACACCCAAATGCCCGTAACCTGAAAAATTAAAAACTGCAAAAGAAGTCAAAGCCAATCCTGCAAAGACAACAAGGATTGTGAGCATTTTATTCGATAGACGCCGTAATATCAAAGCGTACAGAATATTCCCAATGTACTCAAAGAACAGCGTCCAGATAGGCCCGTTCAGGGGAAACATCTCGCCGTTTCCGCGTACTTCGACTCCGGAACCAGGAATAGCCGGAATCAAAAATAAGCTCAGGAGTAATGCAAGTATCACCATTGACAGTGAAACAGACGTTCCATCCCACTGTTTACCGCCTTGAATCAGGAAAGTAATGACTCCAAACACAAGTCCCAGCACAATCATCGGATGCAGCCGGATCAGCCTCCGCTTGATAAAATCCCTGGTTTTCATCTTCTGCCACCTGTCGTCATAAGCATATCCGATTACAAAACCGGAAAGAATAAAAAAGAAATCTACGGCTAAATAACCGTGATTAAAACGCTGGTCGATGGGACTTGTAGCAAATCCTTCGAAAATATGATACAATACCACCATCAATGCAGCGATTCCCCGAAGACCATTTAGTAGCTCGTAGTGAGGTTTTGTATCTGAATATGCAGAAGCCGAAATTTTATTGAGTGACATATTTTACGAAGAGCAAATAATTAGATAACGGAAAATTATTCATTGAAAAGAGTTAGCACATGGGAGAAAATCGGTGCAACAAATTGTTAGGCTAATAATAAGTTGTAAAATTATAAAACATATCTCTTTTAACCATTTATTTTAATGTTTGTTTTGGTTTTTACTGCTTCAAGGCTTGATGCATTATTAAATTAGAATAACAAATCCAATTTGAAATTCAGAATTTTATTTTAAAGTATGAATTTCCCCTTTCTGAGAACATCAGAATGAAAAAGTTGGATTATGGATATAAAAAAAGACGGCACTATCATACCGTCTTTCATAGTGAATTATAAAGAATTATTCTTTTGGCATCATTACAACCTCCATCACATTACCAGCATTTATAATCTGTTTCATAGTGTTTTGGATAGATTCAGATGTAACCGCATCGATTGCAGATTTGTAATCTTTAACCTTATTGATTCCATCTTCGTAGTAAAGTTTCAGGGAGCTTGACCACCAGCTGTTTTGCTCTAAATCCTGAGCATATTGTTTTTGCAGGTTTTCTTTTACTTTTTGCAAGTCTTCTGCTTTAGGTCCGTTAGTTGCAATTTCGTTCATTTCTTTGTGAATGATTTCCATCAAGCGTGCTTGTTTTTCAGGATCAGTATCAAACTGCATCAAAACAAGAGCTTCTTCGTTAGGTATTTTATTCATAAGGCCTGCTACACCTACTCCGTACGTACCACCTTCCTGCTCACGGATGCTCTCCATATAACGCATGTCGAGAATTTCACCGATTGAAGATACAAGCATGTCGTTTGTAATGTTATATTCCATTGGAGCTGTGTACTGAATGCGGTTAGATGATTTTTTTGTCTGCATTTCACGTTTGAAGTAGTTGTTTACTTTTCCTTTTGGAGACGAACGGTAAACTTTTTCGTAGTTCTCTTTTTTCGCTTTCTTAGAAGTTTTAAGTCCTCCCAGGTATGAAGCCAGCAGTTTTTGTGTGGCTTTGTCGTTCGGATCAATATTTCCAACAAATACAAAAGTGAAGTCGGCCGGATTGGCAAAGCGTTCTTTGTAAATTTCGATGGCTTTATCCTGATCTAATTTATCCACCATATCCAATGTTTGAAGAATAACTCTTGGATCGTGGTCAGAAGAAACAACGCGGATACTGTCAGAGAAAGCTTTTGCCGGATTTTTTTCGGCATTGGCCAATGAAGTCCGTAGCATGCTTGCAAGAGAACTGAAGGCTTCGTCGTCTTTACGTGGAGCAGTAAAGTAAAGATTGACCAATTGAAGCATTGTTTCAAAGTCCTTCACCGATGATGTTCCGCTCATACCTTCGGCATACGTGCTGATGTAAGGACTTACGGAAGCAATTTTTCCAGTCAATACTTTTCTCAAATCAGTTTCTGAGAAATCGCCAATTCCATTGTTAGAAACAATTGTAGAAGCCAAATTTGCAGTAGGAAGGTCGGCAATATTTTTCACTTTTGACAAACCTCCGTCGCTGAAAGCACGCAGTGAAATTTCGTCTTTTTTGAAAGTTGTAGGCTTGAAGACCAGTTTAATACCGTTGCTAAGCATCATTTCAGTAGTTTCAACCGCAGAATTAGTGGTTATTTTCTTCACTTTTCCTGCTTTTGGAGCTTTTGCCATCAATGGACGCGTAGCTTCTTCTTCCACATTTGCTACTAATTCAGCATTTTTCATATTGGCAAGTGAAGCCAGCAATTGTGCTTCGGTTGGAACTTTCACCTCCGCTTTTTCAGGAGCATTTACGGAAATGATTATATTTTCGTCGGTGATATATGATTTTGCTACTTGATTAACTGCATCTGTTGTCAACTGTGGCAGTAGCATTTTTACCATTTCAAATTCTGCTTCAATTCCTGGAATCGGCTCATTATCAAGATAATGTCTTACATATTCCATAGCCAGGCGTTGACTGTTTTGATTATTGCGTTCGTTGTATGCTTTTTCCATGCTGCTCAAAATGTTCGTTTTGGCACGTTCCACTTCTGCATTCGTAAAGCCGAAACGTTTCATTCTTTCAATTTCAAGCAAAAGTGCATCGAAGCTTTCAATTTCTTTTCCTTCTTTTGGTATTACCAGATTGATCAAAGCATCTTTGGATTTAACCAGTGCCGAATAGAAAGTCCCTGCTCCGACAAACGGGGCATCCGCTTTCTTGCTGATTTCATCGAAGCGTTCACCCATTATGGATCCTATGATGCTGTTCAATGTATTGAGCATGTATCCTCCCATAGAAAGCTGGAATTGAGGAGGCAGCTTATCTTTTTTATAATCAATACGGATTTGTGTGTTAGTTGCTTCCGGATCAGTTACAATAGCCACGATCGGCTCTTTATTATCAGCTATTTCATATATCGGACGTTCGCCAAAGTTTTCCTTGCGGGGTATTCCGTTAAACAAATTTTTAATCTTTTGTTCTACCAAATCTACATCTAAATCACCTACAACAACGATTGCCTGCTGATCAGGACGATACCATTTTTGATAATATGCACGAAGTGCATCGTATGTAAAATTATTAATAACTGCCGTATCTCCGATGATATCGCGTTTGGCATATTGACTGCCCGGATAGCGGAGTTCGTCAGATTTGCGTCTCATGCGTCTGTTGGCATTGTTGCCAGTACGCCATTCTTCACGAATCACACCGCGCTCGTTGTCAATTTCTTTTTCATTCAGCGTGATAGAGCCCGACCAATCGTGTAGTGCCAGCAATGTGGTGTCAATAACTCCTTCGCGGACTGTAGGGACATTGGTAAGATAATACACCGTCATATCCTGACCGGTGCCTGCATTGATATCTGCTCCAAATTTCACCCCTAATGTTTCGAAATAATTGATAATTCCTTTACCGGGGAAATTCTTTGTTCCGTTGAATGCCATGTGCTCCAAAAAGTGAGCAAGTCCATCCTGATGATCTTCTTCCAGAATGGCTCCAACGTTTTGAGCAATGTAAAACACACTGCGTTGTTTTGGTTCTTCGTTGTGGCGAATGTAATAAGTAAGGCCGTTTTCCAGCTTTCCGTAGCGGATTTTAGGGTCCATCGGAAGCGGTTGCATTTGTTGTGCCAATAAACTTGCTGAAAATACCATCAGCATTGTAATCACAAAAGATTTCAGTTTAATCATAATTATTATTTGTTTTAGTAGTGCTATTAAAAAAAATCAAGCTCAAAGCTCGATCAATAAGGCTTGCAAATTGCTGTAATGCTTTTTCAGGTTACAATCTTAAAAGGAATTGTAAGTGAATACAAAGGAAAGAATTTTTTAACAAACAACCAACAAACTTGATCAGTTTATGCGTTAATTTTATAGAAATTTTTTTTGATTAGTTTTTACATTTTGAAAGCAATTCATAGGTCAAACTCATATTCCACTAAAGACTGGCAATCAAAATGTAAGAATTTTAAGATTTAAGTAGTTGTTACTCCCAAAAAATCTGTCACTTACTTAACATTGGCAGTACGGTTTGAATAGCACAATGACTGATCAGGAAACAAATCATTTATCAATAAAAAATTGTAATTTTGTATCTCAATATAATTCATTCAATATCTATTTTACACACATCAACCCGACATGTCAGAAACACTTATCATTACACCCAATCAGCCAAAAAAAGCTGTATATCAAGAACTTTTTCCACAAATCAAAGCACTAATGGAAGGCGAGAAAGATTTAATTGCCAATCTGGCAAACGTGGCTGCGGCGCTGAAAGAAGTTTTCGGCTGGTGGTGGGTAGGATTTTATCTGGTAAAGGGAAATGAGCTGGTTCTCGGACCTTTTCAGGGGCCGGTTGCCTGTACGCGGATTGCTTTTGGCCGAGGCGTTTGCGGAACGGCATGGAAAGAAAAACGCTCTGTTTTAGTGCCGGATGTGAATCAGTTTCCCGGACATATCGCCTGCAGCAGCGCTTCGGTTTCGGAGATTGTAGTTCCGGTTTTTGGCGAAGATAATGAAGTTTTCGCCGTGCTGGA
>CAZIRA010000027.1:0-6924 GCA_964541615.1 uncultured Paludibacter sp. | reverse complement strand
CGGAGATTGTAGTTCCGGTTTTTGGCGAAGATAATGAAGTTTTCGCCGTGCTGGATGTGGACAGCGAGCGTAACGATGTGCTGGACGAAGTGGATGTGGAGTGGCTGGAGAAGATTGTAAAACCCCTAACCCCTAAAGGGAAACTTTAAGAGTGAAAAGGATTAAATTCGCATAAAAATGTTTCATTGCGGAGTGATAGATAAATACCCTTAATTCTAAACGCCACTTTTTGAGATAATTTGGATTATCCCCCCTTTAGGGGTTGGGGGTTGTTATCGCAAATGTTTTCCAATACTTTCTCCACTTTTCCAAATCACCGGCTTCCTGAATATTATCGTGATTGATGGCAAGCGAAGATTTCTCACCTCCGGTTTTGGTTTGGATATTTACGCTGATAGCAGATTTATCTTCCAATCCACAACGCCAGTAGCGCCATTTCTCAGTTTGGCTGATGCTGGGTTCACTGGTGATTTTTACTCCATCAAATTCGGTCATTCCATCCAAGCTTTTCACCCATTTCTCCAAGGCTTCATCCATATTGCCGGCAACGGTTTTGCTCACCGTCACCTGAAAATCACCATCGCAAGTTTGTCCGGAAATTCGTCGCCCAATATGTTATTCATAATCAACAGTTACACCCTGGCTCCACCACGCGTTGGCGCCGTGAGCGTTTACTTTTCGGGCAATTTCATCGTGCGGAAGGTCTTTGGCATGAATACTTTCCAGAAATTCCTGCCAGAATTCCCAGCTTTGGCCGGTTCCGGTTTCAAGTGCTTTGATGTTGGTTGGTTTGGCAACCATTCATTGATTTACAATTTACGATTGGAATTCGCGAAATTCGTACCACCACTTAACAGATACTACATCCTTCACATTTGCTTAGTTCGCCGCGCAACCGTTTCTCAACCAGAATTTTAATGCGGTCTTTCAAAGCATCAATCCAGATATGGTCAATAACATCGGCTGTAAACGCATACATCAAAAGCATACGGGCTTCTTTCTCTGAAATGCCCCGCTGACGCAAGTAGAACATCGCTTTTTCGTCCAGCTGACCAATCGTAGCGCCGTGCGAACATTTCACATCATCAGCATAGATTTCAAGTTGTGGTTTGGTACGCATTTTTGCCGTGCGGTTAAGCAGAATGTTTTTATTATTCTGATATGCAAGCGTTTTCTGCGCGTCTTTTGCCACGTAAAGTCTTCCGGTAAATCCACCTTTGGCTTCATCCTCCAGAATGTATTTGAAAAGTTCGTTGCTGTGCGAATTTGGCTTGTTGTGAAGGATAGATGTGTAATTATCAATCACCTGTTTACCGTCAGACAGCGCCATTCCGCAAAGATACGTTTCGCAGTTTTCGCCATCCAAATCGATTTCCACAGTGTTTCGTGTCATGCCGTTGTGAAGCGTCAAAAGATTTCCCAACACATTGGAATTTTGCATTTGGTCAATCAATAGCGTTGAAACGTCGGTCGTTTTTCGACTTACGTTTTCCAATTTATAATGTTCATAAAATGCATTTTCTCCCACAAAAACTTCCGTCAGCCGATTGGAAAAAAATCGCACATCATCCACCGTATGATCACACACAAGCACCTGAGCCTTAGCTCCTTGCTCCACGATTACGAGATTATGACTGTTCGCCATAAAATCGACATCCGAACGCATGATGTTGATAATCTGAATGGGATGATCAAGCAACACGTTTTTAGGAACATAAATGAAAAATCCGTCTTGCGCAAAAGCTCCGTTGAAAGCAATCATGCCGTCTACGTGTTTTTCAGCCAGTTTGGAGATGTGCTTTTCAACCAATTCCGGATATTCTTCTGAAGCTTTCCGTAAGCTGGTGATTACCACGCCTTCCGGCAATGATTTGTTTTTTTCGTAATTTACAGGATAAAACGCATCATTCACCACAAAATAAAGATAAGCCGAAATTCCCGGCACGTCGCACTTGAACACTTCATACGGGTTTACGGGAATGTTCATTCTTTTGATATTCAGACCGTAATCTACGGTCAGCGGCTCACGGAGGTCGGTGTATTTATAATTCTCAACGCGCGGTGTAGGGAATCCCAATTCACGAAATTTCTCAAAAGCTTTATCGCGACCGATATTCAGTGCGGACGCCGAATGCTTGCGGATGGTTTCCGAATGTTGCTCGTAAAGCTCGATATATTGCTGTTCAAGAACAATCGCTTCTTTTTTCGGAGTTGCTTGTTCCTGAACGTTTGTATTAGTATTTGCCATTTTATTGATACAAAATTTTCAATTTATTTCTTCCTTTTCCGGAAGTTTTTGTAATTTTTGAAAGCGGAAATTTCGTTTTTTTTTGGCTTCGCCAAAATTCGGACAAGAATGTCTAAATTCCTGAAACTGCACTTCCGACTTCCATCTCCCAACTTTATCTACTTCAACCAATCGTATCCTTTCTCTTCCAGTTCCATTGCCAAAGATTTATTACCCGATTTGATGATTTTTCCGTTGTGAAGCACGTGTACGAAATCAGGAATAATATAATCCAAAAGTCGCTGATAGTGCGTGATTACGATGCTAGCATTTTCGGGAGTTTTCAGCTTGTTTACGCCGTTGGCTACAATGCGAAGCGCGTCAATATCCAAACCGCTGTCAGTTTCATCCAGGATTGCCAATTTTGGTTCCAGCATAGCCATTTGGAAAATCTCGTTCCGTTTTTTCTCACCACCGGAAAAACCTTCATTCACAGAGCGATTGGTCAACTGGCTGTCCATTTCCACCAGTTCTTTTTTCTCACGCATCAAACGAAGAAATTCGGTGGCAGAAACAGGTTCCTGACCACGATATTTACGTTGTTCGTTGATGGCAGCCCGCATAAAATTGACCATGCTCACACCCGGTATTTCCACCGGATACTGAAAACTCAGGAAAACGCCTGCTCCTGCGCGCTCTTCCGGTGCCATTTCCAGCAAATCGACTCCTTCGTAAATCACTTTTCCTTTGGTCACTTCAAATGCCGGATTACCGGTAATTACCGATGCCAGTGTGGATTTTCCGGATCCATTCGGACCCATAATAGCGTGAATTTCGCCTTTTTTTACGGTCAAATCCACTCCTTTTAATATCTCTTTACCGTTAACGGTAGCGTGTAAGTTTTTGATTTCTAACATAAATATTTTTTATAAACATAGATAACAATAGTTTGTATCTTTTTTTATTCTATTGGATAAAATTCTTTTTTTCGGAAACATAGTTTAAAAATATCTTTGATATTTTTTTATCTTGTCCGAACCTTAGCGGAGGTTTCAGAAAGATAGAGAAAATGCAAAAAGATTAACTCTGTTTCCTATTGTTTAATAAAGTCAAGATAACCCCATTAATAGGTTTTTAATTCTCAAGTTCAAAATAATGTTTATTTACCAATGTTTTCTGGCCCTCATAAAATAGATTGTTACAGTAAAAGTTAATCAGAATACCTTTCGGCTTTTCCATTAATTTCAAGTAAGTCAGCAATTGTGCTTCATGAACCGGGATTAAAGTTGTAACAGATTTTATTTCGACAATAATTAAATCGTTTACAATTATATCTAATTTTAAGGCGTCTGAAATTTCAACTCCACGAAATTCAACAGGAACATAAACTTGACTTTCAACTTTTAATCCTTTTTCTTCAAGTAGCATTATCAAGGCTCGCTCATAAGCTTTTTCAAGCAAACCCGGTCCTAATTCTTTGTGAACATCAATAGCACAACCAATAATTATCTTGGAAAGTTTATCTATTTCAGTTCTAGTCATTTCATTAATTTACTAAAAAAACACATTCACACTAGTTTCTTTTACAACAAAAATATCGAAGATATTTTTAAACTATGTTTTCGAATTGAAGTAAAAAGAGTTTGACATTTTCTAAAACTATTCAATTCTTTTCAAAACTATTGTTTTCTATGTTTTAAAATTATTAAACAAAAAAACGATGTTTATCCTACCGAGCCTTCCAGCGTTATCTGCAAGAGTTTCTGAGCTTCTACGGCAAATTCCATCGGAAGTTTATTCAGTACTTCTTTGGCGTAGCCGTTTACTATCAATCCAACAGCAGTTTCGGTATCAATTCCGCGCTGGTTACAATAAAAAATCTGGTCTTCGCTGATTTTGGATGTGGTGGCTTCGTGTTCTACGATGGCTGTATCATTGTTTACTTCCATATACGGGAATGTGTGTGCACCGCATTTGTCGCCAAGCAACAAGCTATCGCATTGTGAGAAGTTACGTGCATTTTCAGCTTTTGGATTGATTTTAACCAAACCGCGGTAGCTGTTGTTGCTCACACCAGCCGAAATTCCTTTGGAAAGTATGTGGCTCGACGTGTTTTTACCAATGTGAATCATTTTAGTTCCTGTATCGGCTTGCTGATGATGATTGGTTACGGCCACAGAGTAAAATTCGGCAGATGAATTATCGCCCATCAGAATGCACGAAGGATATTTCCAGGTAATAGCCGAACCGGTTTCAACCTGTGTCCACGAAATACGGGAGTTTTCACCCTTGCAAATGCCGCGTTTGGTTACAAAGTTGTAAACCCCGCCTTTGCCTTCTTTGTCGCCCGGATACCAGTTCTGTACCGTTGAATATTTAACTTCGGCATCTTTCATAGCTACAATTTCCACTATGGCAGCATGGAGCTGATTTTCATCGCGCATAGGTGCTGTACAGCCTTCGAGATAGGATACGTAGCTGCCTTCTTCGGCTACAATGAGCGTACGCTCAAACTGCCCTGTGTTGGCCGCATTGATGCGAAAATAGGTGGAAAGTTCCATCGGACAGCGCACACCTTTCGGAATGTAAGCGAATGAACCATCGCTGAAAACAGCTGAATTGAGCGCTGCAAAGTAATTATCGGCATAAGGAACTACCGTAGCCATGTATTTTTGCACCAAATCAGGATGCTCCTGAACCGCTTCGCTGAACGAACAGAAAATAATGCCCAGCTCAGCCAGATTTTCGCGAAAAGTAGTTTTCACTGAAACGCTGTCCATCACAGCATCTACGGCCATTCCCGAAAGAATTTTCTGCTCTTCAAGCGGAATTCCGAGTTTATCAAAAGTTTTGAGCAGTTCCGGATCCACTTCGTCCAGGCTTTTTGGAGCGTTTTTCCGCGGAGCGGCAAAGTATGAAATCGCCTGATAATCAATCGGCGGAATTTTCAAATACGCCCAATCCGGCATTTCCATCTTCGTCCAGTGACGGTACGCTTTCAGTCGGAATTCGAGCAGCCAATCCGGTTCGTTCTTCTTCGCAGAAATCAATCGCACCACGTCTTCATTCAGCCCAGGAGGAATAATATCAGTCTCAATATCGGTTGTAAATCCGTATTTGTACTCGCTCTGGGTTACTTCATATAATATTTCGTCAGACATTTTTTAAAATTAGAAGTTAGAGATTAGAAATCTGAAATAAGAAAATTGTTCCGGTATAGCTTTGCTTATCGAAATGTTGGCAATATGTTGCCACATTGCCATCAAAGATAGAAAAAATTATTTCAGATTTATTTACACAACAATAGCTTTCATTTCTCCAATGAAATAGTAGTGTAATAACAACAGGAAGTGGAAATTGTTTTAAATTAGTCGTGGCTAATGTGAATGAAAAATGCGTATCAAAATTACTCTTGATACGCATTTTTGAAAAAACATTCGACCTTTTGCTCTCACAATTCACTTTCGGTTGCAGCGAAAGGAATAGGGATAGGGGCTTTATTTGATATTCGGGTTCAGTTTGTTCCAGTCTTCGTAAGCAGGTAGGATACCGAAACCGATTACTTCGTCCACCAGTTTGCGAAGATGAGAGTAGCTTGTGCGAAGGTCTGTCATTTCTTCTTCTGTACCTTTGATTTCGCCATAAGAAACGCCGTTTTTGTCAAGCGTAGTTTCCAATGCCATCATGATGTGGTCAAATTCGCCGTTGCTTACATAGCAACCGGAAGGCCAACGAAATGCTTCGCCACCCATCACCGCACGAATCATTTCGATAGAAACATATGAGGGACTTTGGAAAGATGAGCGTCCGCGAAGTTTGATGATATTAGCACCACCTTTTGTTACGCGGGTTTTAAGATCTGCCCACTCTTCTTTTGTAAGTTTTTCTGTTCCAACGAGTTCAAGAAGCGGCGTGCCGTTTACTTTTGCAGTTGAAGCAAATACTGCCATAGTCTCACCGTGACCGCCATAGGTACGTGTATTGGTAACTTCGCTCTGTTTTACGCCGAAGTGTTTTGCCAGTTCGCTTTGCAGACGCGTGCTGTCCAAACCTGCCAAAGTAGTCACCTGATTAGGTTTCAGGCCGCTGTGCATCAATGTAACCAAACCTGTGATATCAGCCGGGTTAAAAATGATAACCACATGATTTACATCAGGGCAGTATGCCTTGATGTCTTTACCTAGTTGCTCAGCAATTTCGCAGTTTCCTTTCAGCAGGTCTTCGCGTGTCATTCCGTCTTTGCGCGGCGCGCCACCGGAAGAAACGATGTATTTTGCATCGGTAAATGCTTCTTTGATATCGGTAGTATAAGTCAGGTTCAACCCTTCGAAACCACAGTGGCGGATTTCTTCGGATACACCTTCCAATCCTGTTGGAAATGGGTCGTAAAGGCAAATGTTTGGAGTTAACCTCATCATAGCTGCTGTTTGTGCCATGTTGGATCCGATCATACCGGCTGCGCCTACGATTACTAATTTGTCGTTTGTTAAAAAGCTCATAATCTTTTTGTTATAATGGTTAATAAATTTCAATTTTGGGTTAATAAATTTCAATTTTGAGAGTGCAAATTTACTCATTATTATTGACATGGAAAAGATAATGCAAAACTATTTAATGAAATTTTTCTTTAATTAAAAAAAGACACTTTTCTGACTTGAAAACGTCATTTAATTGACATTTTAAGAAACAATGTTTAT
>CAZIRA010000026.1:0-27509 GCA_964541615.1 uncultured Paludibacter sp. | reverse complement strand
CTTTTTTCGTAGCGAGAGGGGGGCATGATCCCCCGACCTCATGATTATGAATCATGCGCTCTAACCAACTGAGCTATCTCGCCATCATTTCAAATTTTGTGGGTGCAAAGATAGGCAATAATATAATTTCAACAAAATATTTTTGCTGAATTTTTATTTTTATTCTCAATAGACTTAGTCTATCAGACTTTTTATACAGAAATAGTTGCAAATATTGAACAAATTCATCATCTTTACGTTTGATTTAAGATAATTCAAAAATTAACTGATGAATACCAACAAAGAAATAAGTTATATGGAAATTGGAGCTATTGAAGAGCTCTATAAGCAGTTTCTTGAGAATCCGGAAAGCGTTGACGAAAGCTTTCGATTTTTCTTTCAAGGATTTGATTTGGCCACAAAGCATTTTTCATTAAAACCTCTAAACGGAAAAATAGATCCTTTGGTTTCCAATAAAGAAATAGCCGTAATCAATCTGATTACAGGATATAGACGTAGAGGACATTTATTTACCAAAACAAATCCGGTACGCTCACGAAGAACTTATTCACCAACGCTGGAGATTACCAATTTTGGTTTGACAGAAAGCGACCTCGACCTGGAGTTTGAAGCCGGAAAAGAAATCGGAATCGGGCGCGCAACACTTCGTGATATTGTAGCTCATCTGGATGAAACTTACTGTAAATCGATTGGTGTAGAATACCGCTACATGACCAAACCCGAAATTGTGCGTTGGCTTCAGGAAAAAATGGAGAGCAGTAAAAATCAGGAAAGCTATTCGATAGAAGAGAAGCACCTGATTCTTGAGAGTTTGATTGAGGCATCCGGATTTGAAGATTACATGCACCGCAAATACGTTGGTCAGAAACGGTTCTCGTTGGAAGGATCTGAAGCCATAATTCCTGCATTGGATGCAATTATTAATCATGGCGGTGAATTTGATGTTAATGACATTGTCATCGGAATGGCTCACAGAGGCAGACTGAACGTTCTTACAAACATTATGAAAAAACCTTACGCTGAGGTTTTGCGAGGTTTTACTGCTGAAAATTATAACGAGGGAATCATGTTTGGTGACGTAAAATACCACCTCGGCTACAATAATACATTTGACTACAAAGGCCGAAAAATCTCTATCAGTCTTGTTCCGAATCCTTCACACCTCGAAACTGTTTCGCCTATTGTGGAAGGAATTGCCAAATCAAAATTGGAGAACGACCACGACTTTCAATACAATCAAGTTTTACCAATTTTAATCCACGGCGATGCAGCCATTGCAGGGCAAGGCGTTGTGTATGAGACTATTCAGTTTTCGAAACTGGAAGGCTACAAAACCGGCGGAACTATCCATATCGTTATCAATAATCAGGTTGGATTTACCACAAATTACACTCAGGCGCGTTCCAGCACCTACTGTACAGACATTGCAAAAGTGACTCAATCGCCTGTTTTCCACGTGAATGGAGATGATGTGGAAGCGATGGTTTATGTTGCAAAACTTGCACTCGAGTTCCGTCAAAAATTCGGAATCGATGTGTTTATCGATTTGCTTTCTTATCGTAAATACGGACACAACGAAGGTGATGAACCACGCTTTACGCAACCAAAACTCTACGACATCATTGCGAAACATAAAAATCCACGTGATATTTATGCAGAAAAACTGATAGCAAATGGTGATATTTCTCAACAAGAATTTGAAGAAAAAACCTCGCAATTTCAAGCTGTACTGGATAAATCACACGAAGAGGCAAATGCTGCTTCACAAATGAATATTCAACCGTTTTTTGAAAATAAATACAAAAAAATACGCCTTCCGATTCCGGAAGATTTCGAAAGAATAGCAGACACCAAGATTTCCAAAAATCTCTTCCTGGAACTTGCAAAAAACATAACCACGCTTCCAGAAGGAAAGAATTTTTACAATAAAACAGTCCGTTTGTTTGACCAAAGAGCATCGATGATTGATTCTGATGCGTACGACTGGGCGATGGGTGAGCTGATGGCTTACGCTTCTTTGGCACGCGAAAATCACTCGGTGCGTTTGAGCGGACAGGATTCGGAGCGTGGCACTTTCTCGCACCGTCACGCTGAAATTATCACTGTAGATGGCGAAGAAAAATATTTCCCGCTAAAAAATCTTGGGGGTGAATTTGCACCGGTGCGCGTTTACAATTCTCCGCTTAACGAATACGGAATTCTTGGTTTTGAATACGGATATTCGCTGGCACACCCGGATGGATTGACGATTTGGGAAGCCCAGTTTGGTGATTTCTTCAATGTTGGACAAGTGATTGTTGACCAGTACATTTCTTCAGCAGCTGAAAAATGGGGCGTAAAATCGGGCTTGGTTTTGTTCTTGCCTCACGGCTACGAAGGTCAGGGAGCAGAACATTCGAGCGGTCGCATTGAGCGTTTCCTGATTCTATGTGCAAATCTGAATATGCAGGTTGTAAATCCTACTACACCAGCCAATCATTTCCATTCAATACGCCGTCAGCTCCACAGAGATATCCGTGTTCCGCTGATCACGTTTACTCCCAAAAGCCTCCTTCGTCACCCGGAGTGTACATCCACTCTTTCCGATTTTACGGAAGGTCATTTCCTGGAAATAATCGTTGATAAAGAATTGGAATCTACCAGGGAAATCAAGAAAGTTTTAATTTGCTCCGGTAAAATTTACTATGAATTGGCTGCTGCCAGAAGAGAAGCTAAAGCAGAGCATATTTCCATTATCAGAATCGAGCAACTATATCCGTTCCCAAAAAAACAGCTGGATGAATTACTGAAAACATACAACAAGGACGTGGAGCTTGTGTGGGTGCAAGATGAACCGCTGAACATGGGCGCGGCAACATTTATCAGACTTCAGATGGAAAATTGTGATCTGAAATTTATCAGCCGGCCTGCCAGCGGTGTTACAGCAGAAGGATTGACTGCAATGCATAAAATCAATCAGGCAGCCATTATCCGAGAAGCAATGAAATAAATTTTCATTGATGCTTTTCAGGCAAATATTCACTTAAATCTATCATAAACAAAAACATATTGTAACCGAAAATATTATGGCAATAATTGAAATAAAAGTTCCGAGTCCGGGTGAATCAATTTCACAGGTGGAACTTTACAAATGGCTCGTTGAAGATGGCGCTATCGTCAGCAAAGACACCGAATTAGCTGAGCTTGAATCAGAGAAAGCAACGTTACCACTGATTGCTGACGAAGGCGGAAAAATTTCTTTGAAAGCAAAAGAAGGAGAAAGCCTTGATGTTGGTTTTGTAGCCTGTACCATTGACACTTCATTCAAACCTGAAGAAACTGATGCACCTGCAGTTATGGAAAAAGCACCTGAAGCTGAAGTTAAAAAGGAAGCAGTTGCAGAAACTAAAAGCGAATCTCCAAAAGCTGAACAGAAAGCTGAACCAAAATCTTCAGAGCTGGATGCAGTAAAAGTGACTCCTCTGGCAAAAAAAGTGATGGATGACAATAATCTTTCGGTGGAAGATGTAATCAATGGTCTTAGAAGACTTAAACAATCGGATGTTGAGGCGGTTCTGGCTAACACTGGATCCTCAGTTATTTCCGGCATGAAAAAACCTGTCAGCCGTGATTCCAACACCGACCGGATGAGCAATCTCCGCCGTAAGCTGAGCGAACGCTTGGTTTCTGTGAAAAATGAGACAGCCATGCTTACTACTTTCAACGAAGTGAACATGAAGCCGATCATGGATTTACGGAAAAAACATCAGGACAAATTCGTTGAAAAACATGGAATAAAGCTGGGCATGATGTCGTTTTTCCTGAAAGCCTGTGCCATCGCATTGCAGGAATTTCCAAGCGTAAATTCCATGATTGACGGTGAAAACATGACCACATTTGACTATGCAGATATTTCTGTTGCCGTGAGTACTCCTAAAGGGCTGATGGTACCTGTAATCCGCAATGTGGAGAGCATGGGATTGGCAGAAATTGAAAAAACCCTTGCAGGAGTTGCCGAAAAAGCCCGATTGGGAAAACTTTCCATTCCTGAAATGACCGGCGGAACTTTTACTGTGACCAATGGAGGAGTTTTCGGCTCAATGATGTCCACACCAATCATCAATCCGCCTCAATCGGCCATTTTGGGAATGCATAACATCATCGAAAGAGCTGTAGTGATTGATGGTCAGATTGTTGCGAGACCAATGATGTACGTTGCACTTTCATACGACCACCGCGTAATTGACGGTCGCGAGTCTGTCGGATTTTTAGTAAGAGTAAAACAACTGCTTGAAAATCCAACCGACATGCTTTTTGGAAAGAGCAGTAGTGAAAAGGCTTTGCTGGAAATATAAGAAATTGAAATTCAATTGAAAAGGTGTTCATTATCGGACACCTTTTTTTATTACTTTTATCCAAATTTTCTGGTTACAGAATAATTTTGCCTTTTTTCAGTACAAAATCAGACCTTCACTCTTCATTTTGTTACTATTTTTGTACATCAAAAAATAAAAAGTATTATGAAATCAAGAAAAGCATTTTTAGTGTTGTTTGCACTGATAGCTACGCAGTTTTTATTCGGGATTACAGAAAGAAATATTCTTCAGAAAGAGGCGACGATTGAAAAGTTGAAAAAAGAACTTATCACTGACAAATCATGGATAAAATACCCCGATTATTCTGACAGAACAGGATGGGATAATTTTTTGGGTGAATTCAAAAACGAATACATCAAACGGGGTGAGAAAAGCCTGAAACACGAATGGAAAGCGGTGAGAGCTACGGATTACATCGAGTATTTTCGAAGTGGAAACAGGACCAACATGCAGGACAAATACAACGAAAATATTTACGCGATAATGAATCTTTTCTTAGCTGAGCTTGCCGAAGGAAAGGGACGTTTCACAGAACCGCTGATGGATTTGGTATTTTCTGCCTGCGAAATGACTTCCTGGTCCATCTCGGCTCATGTAACCCTTCAAAAGACCTATAAACGCTTTCCACTTCCAGATGATTATGCCGTTGAGCTGGTCTCAACGGATTTTGGAGCTTTACTTTCGTGGATTCATTACTACATGAAGGATGAGTTTGACAAGGTAGAACCCATGGTTTCAAAACGGCTTTCAGACGAAATCTACCGCCGGATAATCACTCCATACATGAATAATAATCACTACTGGTGGCTTGGATTTGAACTGCCTGAAAACGGTCTACTCAACAACTGGAATCCGTGGTGTAATTCGAATGTACTTCAAACCATGTTATTGATGGAAAATGATCCGGAGAAATTGGCAAATGAAGTGTACAGAACCATGCTTTCAATCGATAAATACATGAATTTTGTAAATGCTGATGGCGCCTGCGATGAAGGTCCATCCTACTGGGCGCATGCGGGAGGCAAACTTTACGACTACCTTGCTCTCCTATACGATGCTACGAACGGGGGAATAAATATTTTCGGAAATCCTATGATAAAAAATATGGGCGAATACATATCACGTTCATATGTTGGAAATAATTGGGTAGTGAATTTTGCCGATGCTGTAGCGCAGCTGAAACCCGATTACAATTTGATTTACAGATACGGAAAAGCAGTAAAAAGCAATGAAATGATGGAATTTGCAGCATATCTGAAAAGCATTAATCCCACGAAAGGAGTTCCAAATGAAGGAAGAGAAATAGGAAGATTATTCGAAACACTGCGTCATAAAGACGAACTGGTATCAGTGACTCAAAAACATAAATCGCCAAGCTATACCTGGTATCCTGAAACTCAATTCTGCTACATGAACGGCATGGATATTTTCGTAGCAATGAAAGGCGGACATAACAACGAAAGCCACAACCACAACGACGTAGGGACATTCACGATGTGGATAGAGAACGAACCGGTTTTCATAGATGCCGGAGTGGGCACTTATACCCGGCAAACTTTCAGCAGTGAGCGTTACACCATCTGGTCTATGCAAAGCCAGTACCACAATTTGCCGGTGATTGATGGAAAGAGTCAGGTTTTCGGGAGAACAAACAAAGCTACAAATGTAAAATTTGATCATAAAAAATCAACTTTCTCACTGGACATCAATTCCGCCTATCCGGAACTGAATAAAAACTCCATTTGGAATCGCCAATACACGTTAAAAGGCAATATGCTTACTATCAAAGATAAATTTGTACTTCAACAACCAGAAACACCCAATGCAATTAACTTCCTTACCAGAGGAAAAATTGAGAATTTCCCTGGAAAAATAATTGTTGAAGTCAATGGAAAAAAGGCTCAGCTGACCTACAACAAAAATGATTTCAGCGTGGCGACAGAAAATATCCAACTGACCGACAAGCGGTTGTCGGACGTTTGGGGAGATAAAATTTACAGAATTACACTAAAAGCAAAAGATTTGAAAAAAAGCGGTTTGTACGAATATAAAATAACCAAATTGTAGGATTCTTACTCCTCATTTATCGGATTTGCAATTTTCTGAAACTTAAACCAGTATAGAATCCGTACCAGTATAAGTCCCATAACAGGCAGAAATGCGATGTTGAAAATTTGTACTTTCAGTACGGCTACAATGAATGCAACCACAATCATTACAAAGTAAATCAAAAAATATGCTTTCAGAACTTTTTTTATTTTTCTTGTAAAGAGAAGCACCGAAGCAATGATATTCAGCGGATTGCACCACATCAGATTGAAGTTGGATTTTACAAGCGGATGAATAGAAAAAAACATCAGGTAGAAAATTATCAAACCTGCAATACCGGTGATCAACAATAATAAGAAGTCCATGATTTTGTAATGTTTCTTCTTTTTGTTTTCCCGAAATGTGATTATGAAGCCGATTATCAGTAAGAAAGCTGTAACGAAAATCGGTACTGATAAAACGTTTGATTTTTGACGATCGTCGCTCTTTTCTACTAAATATCTTTCTTCAGAAATAAAAAGAACTTCAGTACTGCTTTGATCAACGACTTTTGCACCATTATAATTTTTATAAAGCACCTCGGGCAAAAACATCGCTTGATATGGAGTTGCATATTCATCAGCGTCCCTTCCGAAAACCAAATCGATTCCAAACTGCAACCAGCTGTATTTTCCGGTGTACGCCCCTACCCAATCGCGAAAAGATTTGTATTCAATCTCGTTGACTGCTTCAATAGTTTTCGGTTTCACAATCTGATTGATGAGTTCCCGCGGACGTGTAGCGCAATTGTCAAAAACAAAATTGTAGAGATATTCTCTATTTTCAGGCAGATAATTGACCGAAATTGCGTCATAAAGCCGCTTTCTTTCGTCAGGAGAAAGATTAAGCACCTGCTCAATAACATAGGAATTTCTCCTCCGATAACTTTCTAAAAAATAGAAAGTCTCGTGCACACCAAGCATGTAATACGTTTCACCCTTTACAAATTTGTAGTAAAATCCGGGCTTATCAAAATCAAAAATTCCCCAGTTGGCAATCATGTCAACTCCCTGACTTTCATCCAAAATCCGAATGGCCGTATGTCCGAATTTTTCATAAGCATCCGGACCGGGCGAACAGGTAAGCAGGCTGAATTTTGTCGAATCAGTGAGAGTTAACAGTTGAGATTTTGAAACTGTCAAAAAAGCCGTTATCAAAAAAATAATTGTGAAGATTCTTTTCATGGGCGGAATAATTACTGCTCCACAAAGATAATTATTTCGATTCTATTAATTCAATAATTGACCTGAGAATATTTTTATGTGTTTTTTTTTATATCTACCACCTAATCCGTCAACTGACGGAGGGATGTTGAGCTTTGATTTGTTATTTTGAAAAATATTTTGTCGGTTTAATCATTCGCTTGTGTGTCAAAAGTAAATTGGCAAGGCTGTTTCATGTCAGGTTTAACTTAAAATAATTCAATTATGTAACAATTATTTCAAATATCCACACTTTTTTTTGTTTTATTAGATTAATTTGTTGTAAATTTGTGCTATAAAACATAGTTATTAAACATAGTTTCTCGGCCATTCCATGAGTAAAAGACAAAACACAGCTGTGAAGCCCATAGATGAAGTGCTCACTTTTTGGGATGTTCTTACACCCGACGAGCGGAATTTCATTAAAAACACCTACTCGGTTCTTCATTTCAAGAAAAATGAAGTGATCCAGAGTGAAGGTGACAAACCGACTCATCTGATGATTTTGGCCAGCGGAAAAGTTAAAGTGAATAAAATGGGGACAAACAACCGTCCTCAAATTGTCAGAATGCTTAAACCAGGCGAGCATTTCGGCTTCCGTGCCATCATTGCCAACGAACCTAACAGTACGACTGTCATTGCGTTTGAAGCATCTACAGTTTACTCCATCAGCGCCGAGCATTTCATCTCCATTCTACAAAACAACAACGCTTTCTGCTACCGGTTTTTGGAAGAACTGGCGTTTGATCTCGCCGAATCTGACGCCCGGACTGTCAATTTGACACAAAAACACATTCGCGGAAGATTGGCAGAGGCTTTGTTCTTCCTGATTGAAAATTACGGACTGGATGAAGACGGAGCTACTATCAGCATTTACCTCGCGCGTGAGGACCTGGCTAATCTCTCCAACATGACCACTTCCAACGCCATCCGCACACTGGCAAGTTTCGTAAACGAAGAGATGATCACAGTGGACGGACGAAAGATCAAAATCATTGACATGGAAAAACTGCGAAAAATAAGCAAATTAGGATAGCAAAGCAAACCGGGTTATCTTTTATTATTCGCTGATTTTTTATAAAAAAAATAATAACAAAAGATGACACCAACAGACGTACACAACACATACAAGCAAGTCCTGTCCTACCTTTCGCAGGGAAGGCTGAAAAATGCATTCGAGAAAACCGAGAACCTGAACACCGAACTTCAATCGATTCTGCATCGGGAAAGTCTGCAAAATATGCAGACCAGCTACAAATACATGCTCCAATATTTCATTGACGGGAAAAATGATCCGGAGCGTAAATCAATCTACAACAAGCTTATAGCCAGACTTTTCGTCCTCGTTTCACAATTGAGAGAGGAACTGCTTACCCGTGATTCAAATAATTTTGAATTTCTCCAAAAAAGATATTTTCCATTTACTCCGCAAATTAGCGCAGGAAAAATTGCCTGGGACATCCAACGAATTGATGCAAAAACTGAATTGCAGGAGAGCGAAACGGATAATGCAGAAAAAATTGAGCAGAATGAAATTGAATTTGAGAATTCCCTACGATTTCTTTTCAACTATTTCTGGCTGAAATCTTCTTACGACTCACCACAGTTTTTGGAGATTTTCAACAATATCATGAGTGACGATTACAAAGATTCAACCGCCAAAAGCATGCTTGTGTCGGCGCTAACGCTGAATATCTGGAGGACATTTGACGAAAATAAGGTGCTGATGCTTCTTGATGCCTGCAAAAGCAACGATGTTTTTGCTAAACAGCGTGCACTTGTAGGGCTTTGCTTTGTACTCGCAAAATACAACCGTTTTCTCCCCTACTTCCCAACTATCAGAAATCGTCTGATCATTATGGCGGATGATGGTGCGACATCCGAAAGTCTGCAAAACATTATAATCCAGATTATTGCAACAACAGAAACCGAACAGATTTCAAAAAAATTGCAGGAAGAGATTTTCCCTGAATTGATGAAACTGCGTCCGATGATGGACAAAGGCTTGACTGACGAAAATCTGCTGAACACCGACGAATGGGGCGAAATAAATCCGGACTGGCAGGAAATGATTGAGAAAAGTAATGCTTCCGAAAAAATTCAGGAATTTGCCGAGATGGAAATGAGCGGAGCCGATGTCTACATGAGCACTTTTGCGATGCTGAAATCATTTCCGTTTTTTTCCGATTTCTCCAACTGGTTTTTACCTTTTGATCCGAACAATTCGGCAATAAACAAGCTTTTCCGCACAGAAGAAAAATCGATGATAACCATGTTCCTGAATTCAAATATCATGTGTAATTCAGACCGTTATTCTTTCTGCCTTAGTATTTTACAAATGCCGGACGTGCAACGAAATCTGATGAAGCAGTCGTTCAGCGAAGCGGCCGAACAAATGGAAGAGATGAAGAAGGAAGAAGCGCTGTATTCTCCGCAAATTCAGGCAAAAGCCGTTGCAAAACATTACATCCAGGATTTGTTCCGATTCTTCAAACTCAATCCAAACCGGAATGATTTTGCTGATATGTTCTCAACTTCGTTGATTTTACATAAAACGTATTTATTTGATTTACTGTCTGTTGACGATGAATTAAAATTAAATATTGCAGAATATTATTTTTCAAAAAAACTATATCCGCAAGCACTGGAATTATTTGAAGAAATTGAGAAAGAAGATAGTCCGTCGGCTGTCCTTTACCAGAAAATTGGCTATGGATATCAGCAGACTTCACAGCTGATGAATGCCTTGAAAGCGTATAAAAAAGCTGATCTGATCCAGCCGGATGATTTTTGGACCAACCGGAAAATGGCCATGTGCTACAAACTGATGGGTGACGCTGAAAATGCGCTGAAAACATATCGTCATGCTCAGCACATCAATCCGGAAAATCTATCCGTGAAATTGCAGGTGGTAAACTGCCTGATGGAGCTGAAAAAATTCAATGAAGCATTAAATGAACTCACTCAGATTCAAAAAGAATATCCGGAAAACACCCGTGTGATTCGAACGTTGATTTTGAGCTCGTTTACTGCCAAAAACCTTGCTCAGGCACATTATTTCACCTCACTTCTGCTTGACACAAACGAACTTAGAGCATCAGATTACATGATTGCCGGACACATTGGTTGGTGCATGGACAAACACGAAGAAGCCAAAAAGAACTACAACAAAGCCCTCTTTATGCTGGAAAACAATTGGGACCTTTTCGTGGAATTATTCAAGCAGCACAAAGAACTTTTAATTGAAAATGAAGTGGACGAGCAGGATATCCCGCTGATTCTGGATGCGATGAATTACATTAGTCCATCAAATACGGTTTTGGTATAAGGATTTTTTAGTTTAATGGTCAATTAGTTGAGTGGTTTATTAGCTATTCTCTTATTTGCACATTGGCTCATTGTCATTTTTTCTCTATCTTTGAAAGCAAAAAATCAATATAGATGTTATCCATTCTCAAAAAAGAGCTTCGTGCGTTTTTCAGCAGTGTAACCGGTTACATCGTAATCGGAATTTTTCTGCTTTTGAACGGACTGTTTTTATGGGTAATTCCAGGGCAGTTTAATGTGCTTGATGCCGGCTACGCCAATGTTGACGGGCTATTTTATCTTGCACCCTGGCTATTTCTTTTTCTCTGCACAGCAGTAAGTATGCGTTTTTTTGCCGAAGAGAAACAAACAGGAACGTGGGAATTACTTGCCACTAAACCAATCTCTGAATGGCAGTTGGTTCTTGGAAAATATCTGGCAGGAACAATCGTAGTCATTTTTGCGCTAATTCCTACAATAATCTATTTTTTCGCCGTATCATTCATTGCCGAGCCGAATGGAAATGTAGACGCCGGGCAATTTTGGGGCTCGTTTATCGGACTTATTTTCCTTGCATCCGTTTACACAGCAGTCGGTACTTTCGCATCTTCCCTCTCGAAAAATCAGATCGTTGCATTTATCATCGGAATAGTGCTCTGTTTTTTCCTTTATTACGGCTTTGATCTTCTCACTTCATTTTTTACAAGTGGGAGAAAAATGCATTTTATCGAAAACTTAGGCATTCATGCACATTACAAGTCGATGAGCAGAGGCGTGATTGACAGCAGAGATGTGATTTACTTTCTGGCAGTTGGCACAATTTTCTTGACACTAACTGTTTGGAGAGTACGAAAGATGAAGTAACTATTATATCCCTTATGGAGAGGGTGATGATGCGTATAATCATTAAAACAAAGAATATTCCGGCGCGGGTTTCTTGTTCAATATTTCTTTACACTATTTTACTATTTACTGAAAACTATAAACTACTCATGAGACCTTACATATTAGTTACAAATGACGACGGTGCGGATGCACCCGGAATTTTAGTATTAACAAAACTGATGATGCAGCTGGGTGATGTGCTGGTGGTAGCGCCGGACGGACCGCGTTCCGGGCAATCCAATGCTATTACTGTAAATGAACCCATCAAAGCCAGATTGATTGAAAAAAAAGATGGTTTGACACGCTATTCCTGCACAGGAACGCCTACCGACTGCACAAAACTGGCATTTGACAGTCTGGCCGAAAGAAAAATTGATTTGGTGGTGGCAGGAATAAATCATGGCTCCAATGCTGCAATAAATGTGATTTATTCCGGCACAATGGGAGCTGCACTGGAAGGG
This sequence comes from uncultured Paludibacter sp., assembly GCA_964541615.1. Classification (GTDB taxonomy): domain Bacteria; phylum Bacteroidota; class Bacteroidia; order Bacteroidales; family Paludibacteraceae; genus UPXZ01. The sequence goes on along the minus strand of CAZIRA010000026.1, from coordinate 15,212 downwards.
TGCGAACACGGAGTTCCATCCATCGGCTTCTCCATTTGCGATCACTCTCCACGAGCTGATTTTTCGTTTTTTGAATCCCATATTTTGAGAATTTCGGAGGAAACCATAAAAAACAGCCTTCCTAAAAATGTTTGTCTCAACGTGAATGCTCCAATTGGTCCATTAAAAGGCATCCGTATCTCACGCCAATGCCGTGGCCAATGGATGAAAGAGTTTGAGAAAAGAACTGATCCGCACGGCAGAGATTATTTCTGGCTTACAGGACACTTTGAAAACTTTGAGCCTGATGCAGAAGATACGGACGAATGGGCACTTGCAAATGGCTACGTGTCTGTTGTGCCGACAACTATTGATCTGACAGCGCATAAATTCATTCATGAAATGGAAAAATGGGAATTATCATCTATTTTTTGATTGGAAACTGCTATCTTAAATAAATAAAAAAATCGCAAAGTGCATCGCTACAACCGCTTTCTATACGGCTTTATACCCGGAATACTGCTTCCAGTCCTATTCCTGTGGATATACCTGAGCCGTTTTTATCCGGTGGATGCTTCGTTTTTTGAAATTATCCGGCAACTATTTCCAAGCGTCATGCTCGGAAAATTGTTTCTGCTATCGATAATGCCCAATTTAGTTGGCGTATTTATTTTTTACAAGCAAGACAATTTCAAACTCGGGATCGGGATGATGATGGGTGCACTGCCTTTTCTGGTAATGGCGATGTTTATGATGTAATACCCCCTAGCCCCTAAAGGGGAACAATTTGGCTTTTTATGTGAAAGATATTTCTTTTGTCAACTATTTTAGAAAATGTTATTCGACCAACAAAACAATAATTTACTTACATCAAATTCCCCTTCAGGGGTCAGGGGTGGCAGTAAATACTTCCTCATAGCCGGAGAAGCTTCGGGCGATTTGCATGCTTCCAATTTGATGCAGGAGATAAAAAATCTTGATGCCGGGGCTGAGTTTTGTTTTTTGGGAGGTGATTTGATGCAGGTGCAAGGCGGCAAAATGGTGAAACACTACCGCGAAATGGCCTTTATGGGCTTTATCAACGTACTGAAAAATGCCGGAACTGTGCTGAACAATCTGAAAGAATGCAAGCAAGCTATCCGCAATTTCAAACCAGATGCATTGATTTTAATTGACTATCCGTCATTCAACCTGAGAATAGCTAAATATGCAAAAGAAGAACTACAACTGCCTGTCTATTATTACATTGCACCAAAAATTTGGGCATGGAAAGAATTCAGAATCAAGCAGATAAAAAAGTATGTGGACAAGATGTTTACCATTCTGCCCTTTGAAACTGAGTTTTACAAAAAACACAATTACGAAGTAAATTACGTTGGGAATCCATCTGTTGACAGCATTTCTTCTCGACCCAACCAAAGTCAGACTTTCGATGAGTTTTGCAAAGCTAACCAATTGGATAGCAAAAAAATTATTGCTGTACTTCCCGGCAGCAGAAAACAGGAAATTGAGAGCTGTCTTCCTATAATTTTGGAAGGTTTAAGAGATTTTTCCGACCATCAAATCGTGGTGAGCGGAGCTCCCGGCATTTCACCCGATTTTTACAATCAATTTATCTCCGGTAAAAATATCCCCATTGTCTTTAATCAAACCTATGAATTGTTGTCGATGGCTGATGCTGCGGTGGTTAATTCCGGTACTGCAACACTTGAAACAGCATTAATCGGCACTCCGCAAGTGGTGGTGTATTATGTTGCTTTTGGGAAAATAGCTCTTACTTTGAAAGATATTTTCATTAAAGTCAGGTTCATTTCGTTGGTGAATCTGATAGCCGGCAAAGAAGTGGTAAAAGAATTATTGGCACATCATTTTACTCCTGAAAATGTAACAATTGAAGTGGAAGAACTGATAAAAAACAAGGAGTACAGAGATAAAATGCTTTCCGGATATGCAGCAATGAAACAACAACTTGGAGAACCAGGCGCTGCAAAACATGCTGCAAAAGGAATTGTAGAATATATTTCTAAAAGATCGACAAAGAACTAATTCGAAGTCTTCAAAAAATCTACCGCCTCTTTCAACGATTTAATTTCTACCACGCCCTCCGGAATTTCATATTTTTTAGTGGAATGATTCAAAAACAACGCATCGATTCCAGAATTAACTGCTCCGACGATATCTGCGTCAAAACTGTCTCCTATCATCAGAGTTTCTTCAGATGTTGCTCCATTGAGATCCAAAGCATGTTTGAAAATGGCAGGATCTGGTTTTAGTGCACCGGCTGCCTCTGAAAGTACTACATGTGAGAAATAATCTTCTATCTTCGAACTACAGAGTTTCCGGTACTGCACTTCGGTAAAGCCATTTGAGAGGATGGTTAAAGGAAGATTCTGACTTTTGCAAAAGTCCATCAATTCAATTGCAAACGGCACCAAAATCGTTTTTTCGGCCAGTGTATCGAGGAAATCACGGTTCATTTTAAGCGCCAGTTTTTCATCGTCCATCCCGATTCTTTTCAGCAGGTGTAGGAATCTTTCCACAATTAGATAATCCTTTGTAATCAATCCCTGACCGTACTGCGTCCAAAGTTCAATGTTCCGCCTGGTGTAATCCTGATAAAAATTCTCAAAATGATCAAAGTGATCGTTCAGCTTTTCAGCAAAAAAAACATCTCGCAACGCCTCTTTGGCATTTGCGTGAAAATCCCAGACCGTGTCGTCTAAATCGAGGAATATATACTTATAATTGCGTCTCAATGGATAGTAAAATTGAATGATTTATAAATTGGTAACTACAAAAAATGCGGTCTGAAACCGCATTTTTTATGGTATGAGTTTGAAATAATCTGACTAATCGACTTCCACAACCAGGTACTTACTCACGCTCCAAAACTCTGCCGGATTTGTAATCACAAGCACATAGTTTTCATTCTCTTTTTCAAGCGTGTAGCTTGTTTTTGTGTGGTTGGTAAGAATTCTTGCTTTTGATGTAGAATATAGTGGAATAGAACGTGTGTTTCTTGCATCTACTTTTACAAAATAATTTTTATTGAAATCAGCTTGCAAAACTTTTTGGGCACTGAAAATCCCATCAGAAGTAACTATCTTATTGTCTCTCAATTCTTTGCGGGAACCGATAGCGTACCATGCCGAATTGATTGCCTGATCTTGTTCTTTGATCACGCCCTGTTTTTCTTCGTTTTGAGAGGCTAATTCTTCCACGTTTTTACCCAGAGAATCTACAGCAGTTCCAAGTTTGGTAATCACAGAATCTTTCTTCATAATCGTTATTTGAAGACGGGCAACCTTTGCAGATTCTTCGTTCAGCTGTTTGGTGAGTTGAGCCAGCGTTCTTTCCACGTCATCCAATTTGAATGAACTTCTTTTTAGCTTAGTACGCAGATCTTCAAGCTCTTGCTTGTTAGTTAGGATCATTTCGTTAATATAGGCCATATCTTCCGTCACCTTGTTGCGCACATCCTCCGGAGTGTTTTCACTTAGCGGTTTCACAGAAAGAACATTTTGAGCACTTTTAATCTTTTCGATGTTTTGCTGCACTTCGTTCAATGTGGAGAAATAGTCGTTTACCTCCTGTTCGAGCATGATTTTAGCATGCTGCAACGAATCATTCTCAGCTTTCAAACGATCCACTTCCGCTTTTTTGCCCTGTCCGCAGGATGCAAAAACCATAATAATCACGAATAAATATGCTATTTTTTTCATATCACAGGTAAGTATGTAGTGTAAAAATAATACTCGAAAAAGTGGTTTTTATTGTACAATAGTTTATACAATAGTTTAAAAATATGTACAAAATTAATTTATTTCTTCAAATCCTGCAACAATTATAACAAATTCTCCTTTGGGTGGATTTTGAGTGAAATGTATTATCAATTCGGCCAATGTTCCCCTGACGGTTTCTTCGTAAATTTTCGATATTTCCCGGGAAACGGATGCTTTTCTTTCTTCTCCAAAAAATTCGGCAAGCTGTGTCAGCGTTTTCAAAACCCGGTAAGGAGATTCGTAGAAAATAATGGTCCTCGGGTCTGTAGAAAGTGCTTTAAGCTTTGTCTGTCGTCCTTTTTTCTGTGGAAGAAATCCTTCAAAACAGAACCGGTCATTTGGCAATCCGGAAGCCACCAGTGCCGGCACAAAAGCCGTTGCACCAGGTAAGCACTCGATATTAATTTCCTGCTCCACACAAGCTCTCACAAGCATAAATCCCGGATCGGAAATCGCCGGTGTACCGGCATCTGAAATCAGTGCCACTGATTGTCCGGCTTTGATACGATCCACCACCTGCTGAATCGTGCGGTGTTCATTGAACTTGTGGTGCGATTGCATCGGCGTTTTGATACCGAAATGCTTCAATAAAACACTGCTTGTGCGCGTATCCTCCGCCAAAATAACATCTACTTCATTCAGCACCCTCACAGCTCTGAACGTCATATCATCAAGATTCCCAATGGGCGTAGGCACAACGTAGAGTTTCATTTAATACAAATTTGAAAAATTGAATTTTGAAATGTTAGCTTTTTTACTTTTACACATACCTTCTCTTCACAATTTGCAAAAATTCTTCGGCATGTATGTTGTCATCTGTCCAACCGAATTTTGATTTCAGAAAAGATTCAGCTTCTGAAAATTTCGCTAATTGATTCAGGTAATTGATAGTTTTGTTCAGCACTTCGCCGTTTCCTCCGAAAAGTTCGCGCTGGAAGCGAAAACGATCGCCAATATTGATTGCCTGGCGGATATCATCTATTTTCTGATTTTCCAAATTATTCGTAAGCGAATTATCTTCCACAGAAAGCATATCTTTCAGTACTGATTTAACAGGTGTGGATTCTACTTTTAAAGGTTCGATTTTTTCTGCTTCTACTATTGGTTCTTCGACTGCATGGAAGATTTCTTCTGAAACTTCGTGAATGAAATCCTCAACTCCAGGGTCCTCCGGTATAGAATTATCTTCAATCAGTTCTTCTTCAATTATTGGTAAATCATTAAAAGCGTTGTCAAGAGCATGCTCATGATCCACATAGTCGATTGCATTTTCTGGTTCAACTTCTTCGACTACAGTTAGAATTTCCGGCACTTTATCCTGAATATCATGCGGATTCACAGGCGGTTCCAGGTGAGAATCGAGCGGTGCGTCAAAGTTGTTTTTTTCCAAAAAATTGGGTGCTTCTTCAACTATTTCTGCACGTGTATCCTTTGAGTCTTCACCAAAAGACTCATAATCCATCGCGCCAAGTTCCTCACCGTACAAACTGGAAAGTTCGTCAATTCTATCGAGCACACTTTCTGCTTTGTCCCTTGCCAGGCGTAAAATCGGCTCCGGGAAATCACTCATTTTTTCAAAACCATCGGTCAGCAGACTCAATTCCTTTATATCTTTTTGCAATAAAAGTACTATAATATCTTTGTTCATATCTTTTTCTTTAAAAACAAGTTCTATTTAAGTATTTTCTTTATTTTTGTAAAAATAATAAATCTCGTGTATTTTGGCACTTAAAGGTGTAAAGATACAAATTAAACCACCTAAAATAACAGAGTCTAACTAAAATTTTAAAAAAAATAATGATTTTTTCAGAACAAAATCATCCGAATCAGCTCAGGAAAGGAAGTATTGAAGTAATTTGCGGTTCCATGTTTTCGGGAAAAACGGAGGAGTTGATCCGCAGGTTGAAAAGGGCAAATTTTGCAAAACAGCGCGTTGAAATTTTCAAACCAAAAATTGACACACGCTATTCTGATGAGGATGTCGTTTCACACGACCGCACTTCTATCCGCTCCACACCAGTCGAATCTTCAGGAAGTATTCTGCTGATGTCCAGCGAAGTAGATGTAGTTGGAATTGACGAAGCACAGTTTTTTGACGAAGGATTGGTGGATGTTTGCAAACGCCTGGCCAATAACGGAATTCGTGTAATTGTAGCCGGGTTGGACATGGATTTCCGCTGTACACCTTTTGGTCCGATGCCGGCTCTGATGGCAATTGCCGATGATGTTTACAAGGTTCATGCAATCTGTGTGAGATGCGGATCGCTGGGATATGTTTCACACCGGCTTGTGGCAGGTGAGAAGCAGGTTTTGATAGGTGAAATGGCTGAGTATGAACCTATTTGTAGAGATTGCTACAATGAAGCAACAAAATAAAAAAGTGACAAGAAAATGCTTGTCACTTTTGTTTTATGTTCAATGTATCGGTTTTATTTCTCAACTTTCTTAATATCACGTATCATCAGCTGAATAGTTACATTTCCATTGAAATTATTCTCTTCAAGCGTATAGCAAATATCCAGTGGATTCAAAGCTTTCAGGTGGTCGTTGAATTCGTACATCCGAAATGCAATTCCGTTCATTACGTTCTCAGAGCTGTTGTCGATTAGTTCCAATTTTAAGTGCTCCTGCTCCTTCCCTACCAGGCGACTGCTCCCGTAATCATATACATTTTTAGATTCAAAAATTGGTTTCATATTCCCGGGACCAAATGGACCAAATTGTTTCAATACCCGGAAAAATTTTGGTGTAATGTCTTTGAATTCAAGCGTAGCATCAATTTCTATTTGCGGATAGGTCTGGTCTTCCTGGATGTTTTCAGCTACATATTCTTCAAAACGGCGGGTAAATTCTTCCACATTATCCGTCTTCATTGTCAATCCCGCTGCATACATATGTCCACCAAAATTTTCAAGCAAATCTTTGCAAGATTCTACCGCTTTGTAAAGGTCAAAACCGGATACTGAACGTGCAGAGCCTGATGCAAATCCATTCGATTCAGTCAATACAATGGTCGGTTTGTAGTGCTCTTCTGAAAGCCGTGAAGCAACGATACCGATCACGCCTTTGTGCCAATCGGGTTTGTAAACCACGATTGATTTACGCTGAGAATAGATTTCATCGCTTTGAATCAATGAAAGTGCTTCGTCAGTAATGTTTTTATCGAGGTCTTTCCGGTCGTTGTTATAAATATTGATGGTGCTGCTCCGCTCAAAAGCAAATGAATAATCCCTTGCTACAAGCAATTCAACAGCCTCAGAAGCCAGTTTCATCCTTCCGGAAGCATTGATTCGAGGACCTATTTTGAAAACAATATCACTTATATTGATTTCTTTGTCCTTCAACCCAGAAACTTCAATAATGGCTTTTACGCCTGTACTCGGATTTGAATTAATCTGTTTCAGACCGTAAAATGTAAGAATTCGGTTTTCACCCGTAATTGGTACAATGTCAGACGCAATGCTGAGCGCTACCAAATCAAGAAGTGAAGTAAGTTGTTCGAAACTAATTCCATTGACGATGGAAAATGCCTGCATCAATTTAAAACCAACTCCGCATCCGGATAGATGTTTGTAAGGATATTCGCAATCATCGCGTTTGGGGTCAAGAACAGCTACGGCAGGTGGAAGCTCATCGTCGGGATTGTGGTGGTCGCAGATGATGAAATCAATTCCAAGCGATTTGGCATATTTCACTTTCTCCACGGCTTTTATACCACAGTCAAGCGCAATAATCAGCTTAAAATTATTCTCGTGAGCATAGTCAATTCCTTTCTTAGAAATACCGTAACCTTCGATATAACGATCAGGAATGTAAAAATCCAGGTTGGAATAAAACTTGATTAAAAATCTATAAACAAGTGATACAGAAGTTGTTCCATCAACATCATAATCTCCGTAAACCAATATTTTTTCGTTCTGCTGCATCGCCATTGTCAGTCTGTCCACTGCCCTGTCCATGTCTTTCATCAAAAAAGGATCATGCAGGTCATTCAAATCGGGACGAAAAAAGGAACGAGCTTCATCATAGGTGCTGATGCCTCGCTGCACTAAAAGTTGAGACAATATTGGGCTGATACTTAATTCATTGGCTAGATTGTTTTTGATTTCATTTTGTTCTTCGGAAAGCTCCGAATAAATCCATTTATTTATCATTATGTTTAATTTTTATTCACTCCGGGGTTGAAATACCGTTGTATTTCAACTTAATCAACACGCAACTTCAAACGCTTCCTGACCCTGCTATTTCATCTTTTTCGTATAACAATTCAGTGGTTGTTATCGTTCACAAATATAGTGAAATTAGTTTAATAATCTAATCATTTTTTTACAATAACCCTCCCTTTGCAATCGGGATTGGTAGCTTCGTTTCAAAACGGGTGTTCAATTTCTCAATGAAATACACCGAAAGCAATGGTGATGATACTTCTACATTTTGATGCACAAAGAAATAGAGATTCTTCAGGCCCTGATTCTTCCAGATTTCAATTCGGTCCAGCCATTCATTCATCCGCGGATAATCAATTTCATCAACATTGCAACCTGTGAATCGGATAAAAGCCGAAGGCGTAGTCATTCGCTGATGCACCATATCTCTTCTGCCAGCTACTTCTGTGATTAAATTTGTTGTATTATTTTCCCGAAGAAGCGAGCAGAATTCATCCCAAACTGATTCATCAGAAAACCATTTTTTATTCCTAACTTCCACGGCCAGCGGAATTACTTTAGGGAAATACTCAACAAATTCCCTCAATTTTGCAAATTCATTGGGCGAAAAATGATCACTCAACTGCAAAAAGACCATTCCCAGTTTTTCCTCAAAAAATGCAATGGAATCACAGTAAACATCTACCAAATCTTTAACATTCTTCAATCTGCGGTAATGGCTTATAGTATTTGTGATTTTTGGGAAAAATTTGAAATCTTCCGGCGTTTTATTCTTCCATTTCACCACTTGATCAATGGTCGGCATGCTGTAAAAAGTAGCATTCAGTTCAATGGAATTAAACTGCGTGGAATAGTAAGCAAGTTCGTCTTTCGTTCCACGCGGATAAAAGCCTTTCAAGTCGGTTCTATTCCACTTGGCGCATCCCACATACACATCAAAAGTAGTATCTATCTGAGAAGATAAAACAAATTTGGTATCCGGATGATCCGCCGGAAGCAAAAAATCGACCAATTCAGGATTTTCTACTTTTCCATATTTCATGAATAACGTTTCATTATAATTATATCTAAGAAAAAAGGAGTTAACCAATTTCAGTACAAATCATTTAGTATCAGAAAAAAAATTGAGCTGAATGTTTCGTACTTGCAAAGATATGAATTATTCAATCTTTTAATTGAATTAAAGACAATGTGTTTTAACGGTAAATTCTATAAATTAACGTGATTTACTATGTGAAATTACTTTATTTTCATATATTTGCTAATGAATAATTTTAAACAAACAGAAATGAAAAAAATTTCCATCCTAATTCTGACATGCTTATTAACTTTCAGCCTGTCAGCACAAAGCACGGACGTAATAAAGCTGAATGCACCCAGCAAATCCCGTAAAGCAGACATTATGATGGCATTCAAAAACCGCCAATCGACCAATGTGTACGAAAGCCGAAACCTGACTCTACAAGATTTATCCGATCTGCTTTGGTCTGCAAACGGTATCAATCGTCCTGAAAATGGTAAAAAAACAGCTCCTTCTGCTATCAACTCACAAGATATTGACATTTACGTTTGTAGAGCAGACGGTGCATATCTTTACGACGCTTTGAGTAATGAAATCCGATTGGTTGCGAAAAAGGATTTACGCCCGCTTATGAACGGTAGCCGTCCAAATGATGCACCAATTCTATTGTTGCTGGTAGCTGATTTGTCACGCTACAAGGCATATGATTCCCAAAATCCGTCAAACAATAAACGGTTGTATGATATGAGCGCTCTCGATGCCGGAATTGTTTCACAAAATATTTCCATCTATTGTTCGGGAGCTGGCTTGGGCACACGCCCAAGAGTAGGAATGGACGGCGAAGCACTCAGAAAAGAACTGAAACTCTCTCCGGCTCAAATTACCTGGCTGAACCATCCGGTTGGATATCCGAAGAAATAGATTTAGCAATAATCCGTTGATTTAATGAAAAATAATTAAACACAGACTGAAAAAAGCCAGAGAAATTCTCCGGCTTTTTTATCAATTGCAATATTTCATTTGAATTAAATTTTTATTTTTTTCCATAAAAACATTTGTGGGTAAAGAATATTGTTCGTATTTTTGCGAACAGAAATTTTCGCATGGAAATCAGACCTGAAAATATCGAAAAAATGACCCTTCTTGCTAAAGCAATGGGACATCCGACACGCATGGAGATTCTCGCGTTCCTGCTGGAACAGGATACATGCTATTTTGGTGATATTCATGATGTTTTTCCCAATGCGAAAGCTACCATTTCACAGCATTTGAAGGAATTGAAAAATGCGGGATTGATACAGGGAGAAATCGAAGGACCGAAGGTAAAGTATTGCATCAATTATGAAAATTGGGAGTTGGCTCGATTGTTATTTGCTGATTTCTTCAATGTGAAACCTGAAAAATTTTGTTGCGATTAAAATTTTTTACAACAATTGTTCGGTATTTTACGAACTGACAAATAATCATTAATAAAATCTTATGGAAATTAAAGTATTAGGAACCGGATGTCCAAGCTGTAAAACGCTTGAACATACAACAAAACAAGCAGTTCAGGAACTTGAACTGGATGCAGAAATTATTAAAGTGGAGGATATGATGGAAATCATCAATCACAATGTAATGCGGACACCGGCATTGGTTATCGATGGAAAAGTTGTATCAGCCGGAAAGAAACTCTCATTGCAGGAAGTAAAAGAATTATTAACCCAAAAGTAACCAAGTGATGAAAAAAATCTCATTTATCCTGCTTATAGTTTTGGCTGTTATTTCATGCAACAAGCCTTCAAATTCTAATCAAGACACAACTGCGACCATTCAAAATGAAGGTGATGCTGTGGAAGTTATATATTTTCATGGGAAACAGCGTTGTGCGACTTGCAATGCCATTGAGCGAGAGGCACAGCAATTAGTTGACAGTGCTTTTTCTGAAGAATTGGCTGATGGAAAATTAGTATTTAAGGTGGTGGACTTTTCTCAGAAAGAGAATGAATCGCTCGCCGAAAAATATGAAGTGGCGTGGTCTTCTCTATTTGTGAACGATTACATCAACGGCGAAAAAATCACAAATAATATGACTGAATTTGCATTTGCCAATGCAAGAAGCAATCCGGATGTTTTCAAATCCGAGCTTAAACGAATTATCACCGAATCTCTGGTTAATTGAGAACATGGAACAGTTTCTTCAACAAATACTAGAAAACAATAACATCCCGTTTGTTTCGGCGCTCATTCTCGGGCTTCTTACGGCAATTAGCCCCTGCCCACTGGCGACTAACATTACTGCGATTAGCTATATTGGTAAGGACATCAAAAGCAAAAAAGTAGTTTTCCGAAACGGTTTGCTATATTCGATCGGACGAGTGCTTTCGTACACTATTTTGGGGATTGTTTTAATTCTCATTCTTAAAAGCGGATCTAGTATGTTCGGTATTCAGAGATTTATCAGTCAGTATGGAGGAAAAATTATTGGACCACTGCTGATTCTAATTGGAATTTTTATGATTTTCAACAAAAAACTCAATCTCCCACAATTAGGTTACAACAAAAATCCTGAAAAAATCAAAGAAAAAGGTAGTTGGGGAGCACTTTGGCTTGGGATATTATTTGCGTTGGCATTTTGCCCCACGAGCGCAGTTTTTTATTTCGGAATGCTGATACCTATGTCTGCAGTTGAGCCTATGGGATATTTTTTACCTGCTGTATTTGCTGTTGCCACGTCACTTCCTGTGATTATTGTTGCATGGATTTTGGCGTACAGCGTTGCCGGAATCGGGAAATTTTACACACGGATGCAAGCGTTTGAAAATTGGTTTAGATTGATAGTTGCTCTGATTTTTATGTTTGTTGGGATGTATTACACCTGGATTTTTTGGATAAAATAAGAAGATGATACAACGTTTTGCAGATTGGCTGGTTTATATTATTATAGGACTGAACCCTGAAACACACTGGGGTTCGGCACTCAATTTTTTTATTTACGACACCCTAAAAATATCGCTTTTACTATTCGTAATTACATTTGTAATGGGTTATGTGAATTCCTATTTTCCCATTGAAAAAATAAAAAACCACATCGCATCGAAAAAACTGTATGGTCTGGAATATTTCATTGCCGTATTGCTAGGAGCAGTTACACCATTTTGCTCATGCTCATCTATCCCACTGTTTATCGGGTTTGTAAAAGGAGGTATTCCGCTTGGTGTTACTTTTGCCTTTTTGATAAGCTCGCCTTTAATCAGTGAAATTGCCATTGCTATGCTTTGGGGTTCTTTTGGACTCAAGATGGTAATTACATATCTGATAAGCGGAATGGTACTGGGTATGGCCGGAGGATATATTTTGGGAAAAATGAATTTGGAACACCTGCTCACTCCCTGGGTTAAGGATGTATTGCAAGCAAAATCACAAGGATTTGATGATGATGAACATAATTCACAATCTTTCTTACAGCGCATGCCTCAAGTTACACGGGAAGCCTGGGATATTCTTAAATCGGTGTTTATCTACATTTTAATTGGTATTGGTGTGGGCGCAATGATACACGGTTTTGTACCCACTAACTTTTTTGAGCAATATATAGGCAAGGGCAATCCGTTTGGAGTGCCATTGGCAGTACTGGCTGGTGCTCCAATGTACGCTAATCCCGCAGGAGTGGTACCGATCGTTGAGGCATTCGTGTCAAAAGGAGTTCCAATGGGAACTGCACTGGCATTTATGATGGCTGTAATAGCACTTTCATTGCCAGAAGCCATGCTATTAAAAAAAGTAATGACGTTGAGATTAATGGTTTATTTCTTTGGATTTATGGTGATAGCCATAATTCTTTCCGGCTATATTTTCAATTTAATATTGTAAGAAAATTTTCACCAGGTATAAATATTTAATAATCAACAAATAAGCATTTTATGAAAATTCTAATTCTTTGTACTGGGAATAGCTGCCGAAGCCAAATGGCGCACGGATTTTTGCAATCATTTGATGAAAATTTAGACGTTTGTTCGGCAGGAACGGAAGCGAGCGGAAAGCTGAACCAAAAAGCAGTAGCCGTAATGAAAGAAGTCGGCATTGACATCAGCCATCATACTTCAGATTCAGTAGTAAAATACTTGAATGACGAATGGGATTATGTAATAACCGTTTGTGGTGGTGCCAATGAAACTTGTCCGGCTTTTCTTGGAAAAGTAAGACATCGCCTGCATATCGGTTTTGATGATCCAAGTCACGCTGTGGGAACGCCTGAATTTATCGACAGCGAATACATTCGTGTAAGAGATGAGATCAAAGAAGGATTTTTCAAATTCTACTCTGAGCAGATTGCTCCGCAACTATGAAAGCCGGAGAGTTAAAATACATTGTTCAGGAAAAGTACGGACAAATAGCCAGGCAGTCTAAACTTCAAAACGAAACTTCGTGCTGCGGTGCTGTAAGCAGTTGCTGCTCTACGGTGGATTATGCTGTTTTTGCCGAAAGTTACGACAAAGAAAAAGGATATAATCCTGATGCCGACCTTGGTTTAGGATGCGGAATACCTACTCAGTTTGCTGATATAAAAGAGGGAAATTCGGTACTGGACTTAGGAAGCGGAGCAGGCAATGACTGCTTTGTGGCGCGTGCCATTGTTGGCGAAAGCGGGCATGTGACAGGCCTTGACTTTACAGATGAAATGATAGAAAAAGCAATGAAAAATAACGCCAAGTTAGGTTTCAAAAATGTGGAATTTGTAAAAGGAGACATTGAAGAAATGCCTTTGCCTGACAATCATTTTGATGTAATTGTGTCCAATTGCGTACTGAACCTCGTTCCTGACAAACAAAAAGCTTTTTCAGAAATGTACAGAGTGTTGAAACCAGGTGGTCATTTTTGTGTTTCAGATGTGGTCATTCAAGGAGATTTGCCGGATGCACTAAGGAGTGATGCTGAGATGTATACCGGATGTATTTCCGGAGCAATTCAGGTTTCAGAATTCATTGAATTTGTGGAACAAAATTCATTTCAGGAAATAACTGTTCATAAGCAAAAACCGGTTCAAATTCCGAACGAAGTACTCTCAGAGTATCTCACTCCCGGTGAATTTGAGCGATTTCACAATAAAGAGATTGGAATATTAAGTCTAACCATTTCAGCTAAAAAATAAATTATGCCTTCAAATAAAAAACTAAAACCGGCAGACCGCTACCTTACACTTTGGATATTTCTGGCCATGTTCATCGGAGTGATTTCCGGCTGGCAATTCCCTGCCATTGCCGGTTTTTGGAACTCCATGTCGGTTGGAACAACTAATTTACCCATTGCCATCGGACTCATTGTAATGATGTATCCGCCACTGGCAAAAGTAAAGTACGAAGAGCTTTGGGATGTTTTCAAAAACACCAGAATCCTTGGTCTTTCGCTCGTTCAAAACTGGATTATTGGTCCGGTACTGATGTTTTTCTTGGCCATTATTTTCCTCAAATTCAATGTGGATTATATGTACGGGCTTATCCTGATCGGGTTGGCGAGATGCATTGCCATGGTGATTGTGTGGAACGACCTGGCTCAAGGTGACCGTCAGTATGCAGCCGGATTGGTGGCGTTTAATTCCATATTTCAAATCCTGTTTTTCTCGTTTTATGCCTATTTCTTTATAGCAGTTTTGCCCGGATGGTTCGGACTTCCTACTAATTCCATTGTGGAAAATATCACGATGCTGGAAATTGCAAAAAGCGTGATGATCTACCTTGGCATTCCAATGCTTGCAGGTTTTTTGACGCGATATATTGGTGTGAAATTAAAAGGTGTTAACTGGTATGAAAGGAAATTAGTGCCAAAAATCAGTCCGTTGACATTAATTGCGCTACTTTTCACCATTTTAGTCATGTTCTCTCTGAAAGGTGAGTATATTATCAAACTACCGCTTGATGTAGTGAGAATAGCTATTCCACTGCTGATTTACTTTGTAATCATGTTTGTATTTTCGTTTTGGATGAGTAAGAAAGCCGGGGCCAATTACGAACAATCGACAACGCTTTCTTTTACTGCAGCCAGCAATAACTTTGAGTTGGCAATTGCTGTGGCAATCGCAGTTTTCGGAATTAATTCAGGAGAAGCTTTTGCAGCTGTAATCGGTCCGCTGGTAGAAGTGCCGGTGATGATTGGATTGGTGAATGTAGCATTCCGGTTCAGGAAAAAGTGGTTTGCAAAAGCTACCGTTTAATTCTGAAAAGATTTTAATTCATAAAAAATGAGCTGTAATCCATACGGCTCATTTTCATTTCAATTATTAGG
>CAZIRA010000025.1:0-28317 GCA_964541615.1 uncultured Paludibacter sp. | reverse complement strand
AAGGAAAATTTTATTTCGAACAAATGTTGACTTTGAGTGCTCACATAAACAATTACCATCCAAAAAAAGTGAAAAGAGAGCCTACATTCTGGGAGCGGGTTTTCCCAAGAAGCGGAAGAGCATCGGATGGAATCACGATGTAGAATAACACAAACCCTTGCAAAACTAAATTTTGCAGGGGTTTTTTATTTTTCCTCAATTCTTGTTCTTTCCGAAATAATCCATATCTTTGTTTTTATGACACTTGTCTGAAAGACGTAATACTAATCTCTAAAAGCCTCAAAAATGCTTGTAAAAACATTTGGTGCAGCAGTCCAGGGAATAAACGCCACGATTGTGACAATCGAAGTAAACGTAAGTCAGGGCATTCGATTTATGATTGTGGGGCTGCCGGATAATGCTGTAAGAGAAAGCCATGAGCGAGTAGTTTCTGCACTGAAATACAACGGTTATGACCTCCCCCGAAAGCAAGTCATCGTCAATATGGCTCCGGCCGATATCCGAAAAGAGGGCTCGGCATATGATCTTCCACTTGCTATCGGGATAATGGCGGCTTCTGAAAAAATTCCTGCCGATGATTTGGACAAATATGTTGTCATGGGAGAGTTGTCTTTGGATGGCAGTTTACAACCCATTAAGGGTATACTCCCAATCGCAATCAAAGCCCGGGAAGAGAAATTCAAAGGTTTTATACTTCCTAAAGAGAATGCCCGCGAAGCAGCCGTAGTGAACAACCTGGATGTGTATGGCGTGGAAAACATCAGGGAAGTTATCGATTTCTTCAAAGGAGAATCCACGCTGGAGCCTACAATCGTCAACACCCGGGAAGAGTTTTATCAGTACCTGAATTTGACCGATATTGATTTTTCTGACGTGAAAGGACAGGAAAATGTGAAGCGTGCACTTGAAGTTTCGGCAGCCGGCGGACACAATATAATTCTGGTTGGGCCTCCGGGAGCCGGAAAATCTATGTTAGCCAAACGTTTACCTACCATACTCCCGCCTCTCTCGCTTCATGAAGCACTGGAAACAACCAAGATTCATTCTGTTGCCGGAAACATAGACAGCAACACCTCACTGATATCCCAAAGGCCGTTTAGAAGTCCGCACCACACAATCAGTGATGTAGCACTTGTAGGGGGCGGCACTTTCCCTCAACCCGGGGAAATATCACTGGCACACAATGGCGTTTTGTTCCTGGACGAACTTCCTGAGTTCAAGAGAACTGTTTTAGAAGTGATGCGTCAACCGCTTGAAGATCGGAAAATAAGCATATCCCGGGCAAAATTTGCAATCGATTATCCGGCAAGCTTTATGCTGGTGGCATCCATGAATCCATGTCCGTGCGGATACTACAACCACCCTACCCGCGAATGCATGTGTGCTCCGGGTGTGGTGCAGAAATATTTGAGTCGAATCAGTGGTCCGCTACTCGACAGAATCGACCTCCATATTGAAATTATTCCAGTGCCTTTTGAGAAAATGGCCGAGCTGAAGGAATCTGAAAGCAGTGAGGCTGTCCGACTTCGCGTTGTGAAAGCCCGGGAAATTCAGGAACTTCGTTTCAGAGACATTGATGGAGTTTACTGCAATGCACAAATGTCTTCCAAACTACTTCGGGAACATGCTCAGCTGAACAAAGAAGGAAGCGAACTGCTGAAAAACGCCATGCTCCGGTTGAATCTATCTGCACGCGCTTACGATCGAATTCTGAAAGTTTCACGAACTATTGCCGATCTTGACGACAGTGAACACATCCAAACTCACCATGTTGCCGAAGCAATTAATTATCGAAACCTGGACAGAGAAGGATGGGCCGGATAGAATTTTAGTTTTGAGAGTGAGAGAGTGGAGAGTGGGTTTGAATTTATAATTGTTGTTTACAAACATCTAGGCCAAAAAAAACTTTCCCTATAACTTTTTGGCCTGAACCAATATTTGTTCAAAAAAATTGCAATTATTCAATTGAGAACTAAGCAATAATAAAAGGACTTCTTATCCGGCTATTTTCGGTAAGAAGTCCTTTTGATGAAATTCAATCTGACTTATATCTATAAAAAGCTAAGTTTATTCTTTCCATCGAAAAGTTACTACTTCACCGGGCTTAAATTGATAAGTGAAAGATTTATTGCCGGCTTCAAACCGAACTTCTTTTTCAGTTTGACCATAATAAACACCTAAGTAAATCAATGTTCCATCCGGATTACGGAATGCTGCACCTTTTACAGCATCACCTGAAGATACCAGACGCTTAGCACCGGAATGAATATATTTACCATAATGTGCTAAAGCATAATACTCACCATGTCTCCTTATTTCGCCCGATTTATTAATCTCCATCACACCGTAACAATCCTGACAACCTGAGTTTTTCGGTCCGTTGTTCTCATCCAAAGCCAAATTCCATAGCAAAACATTTTTGCTCCAGCAATTCATGGCACCTACTATCAATTCACCCACATACCAGCGTACATTTTGGTCGAAGTCAGGTGCCCAACCGCCACCAGATTGTTCGGTAAAATAGATATTTCTGTCAGGATGTGCTTCATGCACTTTACAAAGTGCTGAGATATCTCCTTTATACAGGTGGAAACCTGAACCATCAGCCCATTCTTTTGCTTTTGGGTCATTCAATATTGAAATCGGATAATCCGGATTATCACAATTGTGGTCGAAAAGCACTATTTTGGTTTGCAATCCGCTTGCTTGTAGTTTGGGTCCGAAATGGTCCCGAATAAACACTTTCTGCTCTTCAGCTGTCATATCCATGCAGGGATAGGCTGCCGTACCAAATTCCGGTTCGTTCTGTACCGTCATGGTATGAATGGTAATTCCTTCCTTTTTATACGCTTCAATGTATTTAATCAAATAATCGGCAAACACATCGTAACAATCGGTACGCAGTTTTCCGCCCACCATGCTTCCGTTGGTTTTCATCCATCCCGGAGGACTCCAGGGTGTTGCCATAATTTGAAGGTTCGGGTTAACTGCAAGAATTTCCTTTAGCATCGGAATTACCGATTTATAATCCTCAGCTATAGAAAATTTATTTAATGTAAAATCTTCAGTATCGCAATAGCTAAAGAAATTGAACGAGAAATCGGAAGCTCCCACACAAAGACGAGTATAATTTATACCTACACCCTGATCTGAGAAAAGTTCACGAAAAACAGAGTCACGTTGCTGTTGATTCAGGTTATTCTGAAACACCCAGGCAGAGGCATGAGTAAGAGCTGCACCAACACCCAGTACGGTCTGACAGGTATCTGTAGGAGAAATACGGATAACATTTGCCACATCACCGGATGAAGTAGATAATACGAATTGCTTTTCAACAAGCAAAATGTCTGTATCGGGTAGCGAACTGAGCACCGATATATTCTCTTTCGGAGAACAGGCTGCAAGAAGAATTAAAGCAGAGAAAAACAGAGATTTGATGTTCATGGTAAGTTAAGATTTTGAGAAATTGATACTACTATTTGAATTTGAAAGACACAACCGATTCATTGAATTGGTCATAAGTGAATTTCCTGTTTTCGATTCGAACGCTGTATTTCTGCTTACTACCGCTACGGTTCATCACCACCAGCACTTTCGATCCATCAGCATTCATGAATGAAGAAGTAGTCATACCTCCCGGCCATTTGGCAGATGAATTTTGAATACGCATAGCATTCATCCGAACTAATTTTGAAAAATGTCCAAGCAGATAATACTCTTCGTTGCGGGTATATGTCCCGTCTGCCTTAATTGTTACCACTCCCCGACAGTTTTGGCATCCCCCGGATGTTGTAGTTGGTCCGTAATTTTCGTTTAACACCAGATTCCACATGATAAAGTTCTTTGAACCCCGATTCACAGAAGCCATCAGAAACTCCTTCATGTACCAAAACATATTACCCATTCTTGTATCGGTATTCCACCCTCCTCCCGATTGTTCGGTGAAATAAACATCTTTATCCGGATGCTTTGCCTGCACTTCATCAATTGCTGATGCTGTACCGCCATAACCGTGCCACCCTGTTCCGGCTACATATTTGCGGGTTTGCGGGTCGTTAAGAATACTCATTGGATAATATGCCATATCAAAATTATGATCCCAGATAATAATCCGGGTTTTGATATTCTCTTTCGCAAATTTTGGCCCTAAATAATCCCGGATAATTTCATTCTGTTCAGTCCAGAGCATTTTCATCGTGGGATAACCGTTTGTTTCGTGCATAGGTTCGTTTTGAATCGTAATAGCATCAATCGCTATTCCTTCTGCCTGGAAAGTCTTGACATATTTCACAAAATATTCGGCAAAATCATCGTAAACTTCCTTTCCTTTGAGGCTTCCGCCGTTCATGCTGTTATTCGATTTCATCCAGGCAGGGGCACTCCAGGGACTTGCCAGAATTTTCATACCGGGATTGATTGCCAGTATCTCGCGCAATACGGGGATAAGCTCAGTTTTGTCACGTTCAGGAATTGCAAAAGTGGTGATATCCGGGTTGTCACAATAACTATAAGTACCAATCGAAAAATCGGATGAACCAATAGTGATTCTAAGGTAGTTTATCCCAATACCCTTTTCCGGGTCAAACAGGTCTTCCAGTAAAGTCTTTCGTGCTGATTCACTCAATTGTTTGATTAAATAAGCAGATGAACCGGTGAGTGCAGCTCCAAAACCATCCATCGTCTGAAACGTACTGGCTGAATCAATCACAATGGTAAAATCTCCAATATCTTTCGAGAAGTTTACACCATTTTGTTGTTTCATCAAATGCACTTCGTTGCCTGTCGTGAGCCATACAGAAACATCTCCAGTGGAAACATTCGGTTCTGGCTCTGGTTCATCCTTCGTTTTTTGTTTGCAATTCAGGAAACCAAACAAAACAAGCAAGATGACCGGGAGGATAAAGAAATTCTTTTTCATGTAGTAATAAAATGCTATCTCAGGTAATCAGGCCTGAGATAGCATTCTGTTGTTGATTATTTGATTTTGTCAAAGGTAGCAGTTTTCTGGTTCATGTCAATCACAAAACGATAAACACCCGGTTGTCCTGCAAAAGCCGGAGTACCATTGAAGTTACCTTTGTCGTTTGGTGATGGAGAGTACAAGTATCCATTAGCCGGTTTTTGGTAATCATCTGAGCTTAATTCGCCTCCCCAGCCTCTTTGCTGCATAAACTTCACACCAAACGTTAAGCGCCAAGCCTCTGCAGCAGTTTCATCCACTTCATGGTTGGCATAGAAAACAGCTTCGTATACTCCTTCCGATACCTTCCGACAGAATTTGTATTCAAGCGGAGAGTTCCAGTTCCAGGAAGAGGTTTTAACTGCCGGTGTTCGTGCCGGTCCCATGCCTACTCCAACTAACCAGAGTGCATCAGGGAAAACGGCGTTTGGCTGCTCAACAAACACATAATCCAATCTTGGCAGGTAATAAACGGTGTAGATTCCTGTTTTTCCGAGGAATTTTACTTTGTTGTCTGTGGTTGGCTCAAAGAATGTCGGGTCCAAACTATTTGTAACATCCGTAACCCCGATTATCTCCATTTCGGTTCCTTCACCTAGATACATTACACCGGTTTTCCAGTCTTCTTTTGTTACAGTATTCATGTGGTCAACCGATGAAAGACTCTTAACTGCCAGTTTACTAATTTCAAGTATAGTTGCCGGCATTAGAAGATCACCTTCCCCTTTCACTGTAAAGTTAAACAAATCAACAGTGATTTTCTTGTAGCCCACAAGTTTTGGGTCAGATAGTTTAATCTCTTCTCCGGATACCGTGGGTAACGTACCCTCCATTGTCACATCTACCAGATTCAGACCTCCGTTTATCCATCCGAAAATGATATTATCTTTATTCGTATAGTCGATTTTATTAAATCGGTTTACTTTCGTTGCCATTCTGAATGAGATGCTATTGTCAAAAGTCAGGTTACTCGCTTCATAAATATGATTTATGGCATCGACCAATTTTAATTCTACTGTTTTGGTGGCAGTAGCCAGAAACAAGGTTGGCACTTCGGGTCTGGAAGCTACAGTATTGTCAATAACCAATTCTTGAGCAGTACCCTCCACGTTGATAGCAGTGAGGTGCATTTCTACTTTAGCTCCTTGTGGCATTCGGGCTACAAACGGAATAGCATATTTTTGTGTGTAACTTGCATTGTTTCCTTTTGTTCTCACCGATTCTTTGGTAATAATTTCATCACCTACTACTACAGTTACCTCCAGAGTGGATAGCGGAGTGAGTGGATCAGATACTTCAACCGATAGCGTAACCGAATCGCCATACATAATTGCATTTTCAGCTACAACAGCTTTATCAAATACGGGCATGGATTCCGGAAAATGCGTTCTGAGTTCTTCTTCCTTACACGATGCGAAGAACACGGCTATCATCCCGATAAATAATGTGGTTCTAAATATGTTTTTCATACGATAATAATTTTGTTTTTAGGGTCGTATGGAATTCGTCCCGCTAAAATGGAACTCATTTCATACTTGTTTTCTAAGTTTAATGAGAAGTGTAATTTATTCAGAAAAATCAATCTTTAAACATTAAATTGGTAAATCTTAGAGACACTTCTTCTGATTGTTTCAATTATTAATAACCGGGATTTTGGATTAAATTAGTATTTAAGTCAATGGCGGTTGACGGTATGGGGAACAGATACGATGATTCTGTATAGGCACGTCTTAATGGCAATCGTCCGCTATCTCTTGAATTCAACGAATTCATCACTTCTTCCACTTTCCTGTTACGAACCAGGTCATACCAGCGTTGCCCTTCAAAAGCCAACTCCAATCTTCTCTCTTTTAGAACAGCATTCAGCATCGATTCTTTTGATGCTTTAGCACTTGGCGGAAGAGCAGGTAATGAAACCCGGCTTCTCACTTGATTTACAATTTGTTCTGCCTGGTCCAAATTAGCTGCATCACCTAAATTAGCCAATGCTTCAGCTTTCAATAGAAGAATATCAGCAAAGCGTATTTTAATAATACTGTGAACCGCCGAGCGCATTTTGTACATAAACGGATAATTACTTGCCGGATAATAATTGCTCCAGGTTGCTGGATAATACACGATTGTTTCGTTTTTGCGGATATTATCGCCTTCGTTGTCAAATGCAGCAATCAAATCGCGCGTTGGAGTCAGCCATTTTGCCCAGGCATAGTTTGACTCCGGGTCTAACAGGTCTTTCCCGAACATCCAGGTTACCCAATTGCCACCACCGGGGAAGAAGTTTACTTCTAAAATAGATTCTTGAGTCGAACGATATTTCAAGTCAGTTCCTGCTGCATTCATGGCATACAAGTCCGAATAGTTTGTATTCAATTTGAATCCATCAGCAATAACAGCATCAGCATATTGCAACACTTTGGCATAATCTCTTGCAGGTTCTTCAGCATATACTTTAACCAGCAATGCTTTAGCTACCGACTTGGAAAGAATGGTTTTATTTGCCGGAGCATTAGAAGGTGCATCTGCTATGGCCTCGGTCAAATCCTGAATAATTTGAGCATAAGCCTCTTTCGGGTCTGTTTGTTTGGGATAATACAGCGGATATACTTCTTCAATATTATCGGAAGTTATGTCCTTACCTTCTTTAGTTACTACCGGAATGTTGCCCCACAAACGCAACATATCAAACCACACCAGCGAACGGAAGATTTTTGCTTCTGCTTTCCATTGTTTACGTTCAACATCAGTAAGCATCGGGTCAGGCACTTTATCGATATTCTCAATTACTGTGTTTGCCTGTGCCACGTCAGCCAGAAAGCGTCCCCAGTCGCGTTCAACCACGCTATTGCCTCCATCAATGGAATTATCCTCAACGGGTACTACCTGCGAACCGGTGCTTCCTGCATATGAGTTGTCCGAACGGGTTTCCCCTAACATTATAAAATCAAGATACCAGTGTTCCTGATCTTTCAGTTTATTGTAGAGCGACTGATATTGTGAATACATTTCAGCCCTTGTTTTGTATTTAATGGAGTCGGTACTTGATGATTGTCCATACGTTTTTTCGGAATAGTCCGAAATGGGGTCATAATCAAGTGAACAGGATGCTAAAGCTACTACAAATGCTCCTGCTATCATTAATTTTGATATAAATTTTGTTTTCATTGGGATATTCTTATTTAAAATTCAACATTAAGACCTACAATAAATGTTCGGGTTTGAGGATAAGTTCCCCAGTCAATACCCTGAACAGCACCACTGTTACCCCATTGATTTACTTCCGGATCAAAGCCAAGATATTTTGTCATGGTAAACAGGTTTGAAGCTGTTACGTAGGGCTGAATACGGGTAATACCTATTTTTTTCAACTTCGAAGTATTTACATTGTAAGTTAACGATACATCTTTTACACGCAAATAACTTCCATCTTCAATATAATAGGACGAAACTTTCATATCATATCCTGCTTTCGGAATTTTAGTAATCATACCCGGACGTCTCCAACGGTCGATAACACGCGTTGACTGGTTCTTGGCATCATACATTCCTTCTGTTTCCATTCTGGAGGCGTTGTAAATTTCATTTCCATAAGAGCCTTGCAGCAATACGCTCAAATCAAAATTCTTATAGGAAAACACATTGGTCATACCAAAAGTAAAATCAGGATTTGGGTTCCCTATGTAGGCTTTATCGGATGTTGTAATTGAGCCGTTTCCGTCTAAATCACGATACATTAACTCACCTGTTTCCGGGTCAACTCCATCGCTGAAGTAACCATAGAAGCCTCCCAAGGAATGACCAGGTTCGTTGCGCACTACATATTCGGTGATATTCTCACTGGTTTTAGCGGCATAATATACTTGCGAGAGAACCAGTTTTGTCAGTTTGTTTTTGTTGGTCGAAATGTTGAAATCTGTTGTCCAACGGAAAGTTTTATTGTCAATATTTCGGGAGTTAGCACTAAATTCAAATCCTTTGTTAGACATTACACCCTCGTTGCGGGCAATGGACGAAGCAGTAGATGCGCCGGCTGGCAATGCCACATACATCAACATATCCGTTGTTTGTTTAGAGTAGTAATCGAACGCCAGCGTAAAACGGCTTTTTAATATCGTCAGGTCAATACCAAAGTTAGTTTGTGTGGTTGTTTCCCAGGTTAAATCTGAATTCCGAAGCTCATTCATGGTGATGATGGGCACTGCGGTTGATTTGCCTTCTTCCCACCAGTTCTGACGGTTAATCACGAAGCGCTGCAAATAACTGTAATCGCTTAGTCCGGCTTGATTACCTGTTTGCCCCCAACCTCCGCGGATTTTCATATCGTCAATCCAACTAATGTCTTTCATAAATTCCTCGGAAGAAATACGCCATGCTGCTGATGCCGATGGGAAGTAGCCCCAACGATGGTTTGGGTTTAGTTTTGACGAACCATCCACACGCATATTTACAGTGGCTAAATACTTGCTGTCATAATTGTAAGCCAAACGACCTACGTAAGACATCATAGCCCACTCTGATTCAAACGTACCCCCATTTGTAACCTTGTTTCCTGCATTCACAGTTTTAATACTGCCATCGTGAAAATACTGAGAACTTACATACGAATTGTTGTAACGCGATGTAGTTCCGGAAGTACCACCCATAAAATCGACGGCATGTAAACCAAACATTTTATTATAACTCAGGATATTATCGAAAATCATTACGGTGTTGAGAGAACGACTATCTGACGCTACTCCACCCTGTGTTCTTCCATAACCGGTTTTTTTCGGGTCGAGGAAAGTAGTGTAGTTGTTATAATGTCTGTCCAATGTTACCGACGAACGCAATTTCAAATTGGGCATAAAGGTGATTTCGGCGTTACCGGTTGCAATTAATCGATTATTATTTGATTTATCATCTTCTGTACGGGACATGTTTTCAACGGGTGTGGTTATGTTTACTCCATAAAAATTATCATAATACTGTCCGGGTTTCGCAGCATCCCAAATAGGAGCATACGTTGGAGTATTAATTACAGAAAGCACCACACCTGCACGATTAGCACCCAAGCCACTCACAATACCGTTGTTTTTATAATCGGAATAGGAGATATTCGCACCGATTTTTAACCAGGGACGAATTTGATTTTCAATGTTGGAACGGAAATTCAATCGTTCAAAAAATGCAACTTTAATAATTCCCTGTTCGCCGGTATAACCACCTGACAGGTAATAATTCAGTTTGTCGGTGGCATTGGAAACAGAAACCTGATAGTTTTGCGTTACTGCATTCTGAAATGTTTCCTTGTACCAATCGGTATTGTCGGTAAGATCGGCAGGAAGTGCAATTGTTGACCCCATATCCTGCATCAACTCACGATATTGAGCTACATTTAGTGATTCAATTCGATTTGACAAACTCGTTACGCCGGTATAAGCATTCAATGAAATTTTCGGATTCCCTTTTATTCCGTTCTTGGTGGTGATAAGCACCACCCCGTTAGCAGCACGTGAGCCGTAAATAGCAGCCGATGATGCATCTTTCAGCACTTGCATACTTTCTATGTCGTTGGCAGAAAGGAACGAAATATTGTCAAGTGTAACACCGTCCACAACATAAAGCGGATCGTTGCTTGAATTCATAGAGGTAGTACCACGCACACGAATTACCATACCTTCGCCCGGTAAACCGTTTGGTTTAATTACCGAAACTCCGGCAGCCTTCCCCTGCAAAGCCTGATCAGCCGAAATAATAGGACGCTGGTCAAGGTCTTTGGTTGAAATTGTGGTGATAGCAGTTGTTACATCACGTTTTTTCACAGTTCCATAACCAATTACCACCACTTCTTCAAGTGCTTTGGTATCGTCAGTTAAAACGATGTTGAAGTTTTTCTCACTTCCTACCGCCACTTCTTTCGTCAACATTCCTACATAGCTCACCACCAACACATCGTTTGGTGATGCTTCGATGCTGAATCGTCCATCGAAATTGGTTACAGTAGCCACCGTAGAACCTTTTACAGCTACCTTAGCACCAATAATAGGTTCATTGTCGCTATATGCAACAACTCCGTTAACTAATGCTTTCTGTGCAAACAGATTAAATGGGATTGCCAGTGTTAGTATTAATGCGAAACGAAGCAGTTGACGACGGCGAGCAAATTTCATTGCTCTTTTTTGTTTTTCATCTTTGCTTTTCATTGATTTAAAATTTGATGGTTGTTTTTTATAATTGATTATTTGTAATTTACTTTTGATTTCAGTCCTCCCACTGTCAACTCAAAATCACCAGGTTCTGTAATCCACTTATTGACAATATTTACAAAAGCAAGATCTTTCGGTGTGATATCAAAACTTACAGTTCGTGTTTCTCCCGGTTGCAATTCTATTTTTGTGAACCGGCGCAGACGTTTCATGTCGGGTGTGATGGATGCGTACAAATCACTGGAATAAAGCAGAACAGTTTCTTTTCCAACGCGTTTTCCACTATTTTTTACATCTACTGAAACCTGAAGTACCTCATCTTTACTAAAATCAGATGTTGATACTTTTAGGTTGCTGTATTCAAAAGTCGTGTAACTCAAACCATGACCAAACTCAA
The DNA here is from genome assembly GCA_964541615.1 of uncultured Paludibacter sp. Lineage (GTDB taxonomy): Bacteria > Bacteroidota > Bacteroidia > Bacteroidales > Paludibacteraceae > UPXZ01. The sequence goes on along the minus strand of CAZIRA010000025.1, from coordinate 16,778 downwards.
ATTGTGGATTGTAATCTGACTCGTAGATATAAGCACCTTCTGCTCTTTTTTGTTCTTCAGAAGGTTTGTGGTAATAAGTTGTTAATGAGTTGGAAAACGATGGATAAGTATATGGTAATTTCCCGGATGGATTTACATCGCCAAATAAGATATCTGCCAATGCATCGCCGCCATAGTTACCAGGCAAATAAGTTTGAACAATTGCTTTCATTTCAGGCTCAACGGAGCTGATTACGCGTGGTCGTCCTTCATTCAACACCATTATCACAGGTTTTCCGGTTTTCGCAAGCTCTTTTGCCAATTTTAATTGATTGTCACTTAGTGTCAAATCATTCAAATCGCCCGGTTTTTCAGTGTAAGAATTTTCACCCACACAGAGAATCACTACATCTACACCTCGTGCAACCGCAACCGTTTGAGCCAATTGGTCTTCCTTGTCTTCATAGTATTGTCCCTCTTCCACATAGCTTACTCCAGGAAGGTATTTTACATTCCCGATACCAATCTTCTGTTGCACAGCTTCTAAGATGGTATTAAACTTCTCTGTATATCGATCCGTTTTTTCCCCTTGCCATGAATAGGACCATCCCCCATTGAGTGTTCTCATGCTGTTAGCATTTGGCCCGCACACCAACACTTTTGCTGATTTTGAAAGCGGAAGTATATCTTCCTTGTTTTTCAATAGCGTAATGGCTTCGGCTGCAGCATCGTAAGACATTTTCGCAAATTTATCTGATCCAAAGTCCGGGAAATCCTTGATGTTAGTTACCGGAACTTCCCAAAGATTGAGTTTCATCTTCATTTTCAGGATTCTTTTCACTGCATCGTCAATACGACTCTCTTTTACTTCACCTTCCTCTACCAGAGCTACTAAATCAACACAAAACTGTTCGTATTCATAAGGAATCATAGACATATCGATACCGGCATTTACTGCAATTTTTATTGCTTCTTTATTATTTGAAGCAATTTTATCGCGGGTATGCAGGTTGATAATATCCATCCAGTCCGATACAACAACTCCCTCAAATTTCAATTCTTTTTTCAATAATCTTGTCAGCATATCATAACTGGCATGTACCGACACCCCATTGATGATACCCGAATTGATCATTACAGATTCAGATCCGACTTCAATTGCCGCTTTGAAAGGCTCCAAATGGTATTCGCGCAGAATATGCTCCGGTATATAAGCCGGTGTTCTGTCTTTGCCGGAAGTAGCTACAGAATATCCCATAAAGTGTTTCAGACAGCTTGCTACTTTATACTGATTCTCCACACTGTCACTTACTCCTTCATACCCTTTCACCATTTCTACTCCCATTACTTTTATCAAATAAGGATCTTCACCAAACCCCTCGAACATACGTGAGAAACGAGGGTCAGCCCCCAAATCAAGTACCGGTGAAAAATTCCAGGGAATGCTGCTTGCCCTGGTTTCATAAGCGGTTACATACGCGCTATTGTAAGCATGAATGGGATTGAACGTAGCTGCAACAGAAATTTGCTGCGGGAACATGATTGCCCCATCTGTGTAGGTAACTCCGTGTATTGCATCAATACCATAAATAACCGGAATTTTTGCACGAGTCTCTTCCATAGCTACCTTCTGAATAAACGAAATAATTTCGTTCCATTGAGCAGGTGGCATCGCGTAGTTGTTTGTTGTATTCAGGATAGATCCTACATGATACTTCACGATAACATCCCTAAGACGGGCGGTGTCTAAAACAAAAGGTTCAACACTTGAAAATTTACTATCGCCTTTGCCTACTACATCAAGTGTAATTTGAGCCATTTGACCCACCTTTTCCTCCAGAGTCATTTGGGAAAGAATCTTGTTAACTTTTTTGGCTATTTCATTTTCATTTTTTTGTGAGCATGAAAAAAGAAACAAACCAAATAAGGTTGTAATTGCATAAGATAAGTATGTTCGTAACATGGGTAATTATGATTTTAAATATTTACACGTTAGTGTTTTTCCGACAATATCCTTTTATTGCGCAAATATAGTGCATTTTTCTGAAAAACTCCAAACAATTCAGTGTCAATATTACACTAAGTGAAATAATGCTTAATAAACAGCTTATAAACATGTTTATTATAAGCTGTTAGTCCTATCAAATCAACACAAAAAATTACTTTAGTTTGATTTCTTTGGCAACGATAGCAGCCATCTCTCTTGCACCGGCTTCATTAGGATGTATATTATCGGGGAAGAATTGATTTTTATCTTTCAGAGGGGTGTTCAGGTCTATCAATTGCAATTGATTGCGTTCGGCTATTTTCTTAATCACCGGGATTACACCAGTTACTAACGTAGAATCATTGATTCCCCACATTTCTCCAAACACCGGGACTGGAATACACATTACAATTTTTGGTTTAGTGGACATACTTTGAATGGTATCAATCAATGCCTGATAATCTTGTTCGAATCGCTCTGCATTCCAATTCTGTGACTTTGTATCATTAGTGCCGTGGGCGATAATAACAATGTTTGGCTTATAGGTGAACAAGTTTGAAAATTCTTTTGTATTCCAATAAGAGAAATCACTCGTTTTTTGAGTTGCGCTTCCTCCTCGTCCGCAATTAAGTACCTCAACTCTTTCTGTAAGCAAACTATCCAAAATTACAGGATAAGCAAACTGATTTTGTTTTTCTATACCGGCTCCTTCGGTAATGCTATCGCCTACACAAGCAATTTTGATCGTCTTTTCCGAGCATGATAAAAATGTTAAAGATGAAATCAATACAACTAATAGTTTTTTCATGATTGGTTTAATTTGGTTTAATCAGTTCTCAGTTTTATTTCAAATTCATTTTGCAGTGTATTCATACATAACATTCAAAGTTTCTAATTTTGAAACTTCAAACGTTATTGTCATTTATACAACATCTAACTCGACCGCAAATATAACTGAATAAAATTTAATGCATACAAAAAAAGTGTTAATATCACACTATCTAATGTGATTTCTACTTAATTATGTGTATTTATGACACTCTGAAATTTAATCAACAGGAAAAAACATCTATCTTTGTAGACAAAATTATGACTTTATGGAAGATAACAAACCATATGCAATGGATATTATTGCTACCGTTTCGGTTGACTGCGTAATTTTCGGTTATAGAGAAAATGAACTTACTGTACTAATCCGCAAAGAGCAAGTCCCGATTCAGGGAGAGTTAATTGAAGAATGGAAGTTACCTGGCAATCACATGCGCAGGGATGAATGTATTGGCGAAACAGCAGCTCGTATATTGAAAGAGCAAACCGGACTTGAAAATATATTTGTTAAACAATTCAAGGTTTTCAGTAGTCTCGATCGCCTAACCCGTCGCCCGCAGGATTATGAGTGGGTTAAACCCCGACTATTAGATGAGCGTGTAATCACCGTCGGATTCTATTCACTTATCAATGTCGATTCAGTTGACAACTCCAATTTAATCGATGATGCTAAATGGGAAAATGTCTATATTCCAATCGATTTGATGTTTGACCACCGCGAGATTTTAGACGAAGCACTCCTGAAACTTCGAAGCGACCTGCTGCATGAGCCATTGATTTTCGAACTTCTTCCTGAGAAATTTACACTCACTCAAATGCAGAATGTGTATGAAGCTATATTCAACACTGAATACGACAAAAGAAATTTTCGGCGAAAGATAAACAAAATGAAATGCCTGATTCTGTTGGATGAAACCCAAATCGGAGTTTCACACAAACCGGCACGATATTATAGATTCGACCGCGAAATATATGAAGAAAACCTGACTGAACGGTTTGATTTCAAGGTTTAGATACACTAAAAAGAGAGAAAGCTTCACAAACTATCTCTCTTTCTTGTTTTAAATAGATAGTTTATCGATACCTTTGATTGTATTGCGAAGTTTCATTATAAAAATATATACAATTGGTATCAAAGAAATTGCATTGGCTAAAATTAGTGGTCTATCAGCCAGCATAAGCCCATAAACTAACCACAAACTGATACAAACTACTACGATAATATACATCAACAACGAAATGCTGTGCGTATCTTTTGACCGATACACTTTTATAGCCTGAGGAAATTGATTCAAGATGGACAAGAGCGAGGCTGAATAGCCCACTATTTCTACTGCATTCATAATTTTAATGATTATTTGTTTTAACAACAAAGTTACTATATTTATTTGGGACATAACCAATTAAAAAAAGGCTGCTCTGATTTTTTTCGGAACAGCCTTTTTTTATAGTTAAACAAGTTCAAGGATTATCTTACTGAAACTTTTTTGCCCGCACCGTCCACCTTAACGATGTAAAGTCCGTTACTCAAGAAGCCGGATTTGAAAGTTCCAATCACATTTGCAGATTGAATCAGGCGACCGCTGATGTCAAATATTTCAACTTTCGATTGAACTTCTTCAACAGTCAAGGTATTCTCATAGCTGTAAATTCTGTTTTGAGCTTCGAAAACTTTAGCTACACTACTCTCCACATTTTTCCATCCGAGTACTGTAATTTCAATGTTTGCATCTTCCGGATAGCGGGCTTCACGATTTGCACGTTCATTACCTTCGGCATCAATTTCATGCCATCCCCAATCGGGTTTGTTATACATACGATAGCTAATTGACATCACCATAGGGATACTGAAAGAGAATGTACCATCAGCATTTTTCACACCTTCAACCGCTTTATCCATATTCCAACCTAAGTGGTCGCCTTGAATATATACTTTTGTAGTATTGGCAGGCACATGAGCTTTAATATTTATAGTACCGGTTTTTTCAGGATCAAAATATTCTTTAAATGAATTTACCACTACCGATTTAGTATTTTCGGTTGTTCCATACACAAAGTTATCTTTAGGGTCCACTTGTTCATAAGCCCATGCCGGACCAGCAATAAACTTAAATTCCATATTTTTTGCGTCCAGACTGTGAACTTTGATAGAGAATATTTTACCATCGACTGTTTCTTCCTCAAATTTCATTTTGAAATCTTCAGATGGACTCGCCCAACCATTAAAATTCCCAACCAAATAGAGTACCTTTACTTTAGAGGGGACTAAAGCTTCAATAGTAACATCGCGTTCATCGAGCTGGAATATCTCAAGCCATCTTACCACTTCATCCAGTTCACTCCAGGTTCTGTCAGTAATAGCTTCTCCGGCTGCATCTTTTTCGATGTATTTCCAATCCGGACCACTTAAATATTGATACTTTTGAGTTGGCTGTGCATCGGGTATATCAATCGTAAAAGTAGTGGCATCCACTTTTGTCAATTGGAGTGATCCTGGATTCCAACCATTCATTTCACCAGTAATGTAGCAGGCATTTGTACCGGCAGGTACCTTTACGGTATAAACCAAAGCCATGACGGACTGGCTCACAATCAACATGCTCACAAGAGCAAACATAAATGTAGAAATTTTCTTCATACTACTAAATTTTAAAATATTAAAGTAATCATTTTTATATCGTGTCAAAGATACACTATCCTGTTTATCCTTACAACACTCACCTTTAACATTAACATTAATTAATATATAGTTTGGAAAATAAGCTGCATACTAACAAGGGAACACAAATGTAAAATCATAAAATTAATTGGGATGATACAAAAAAAACAATAATTTCCTAAACACGCAAGACAAATTGGAGTATAGTATTTGACTGCTTTTTCTTTATGTTGTCCCATTTTCTGTCTTACCTATTATATTGTAAATAACTCTTCTACATCCAACTATTTATCATTGTTTTTAAAAATACTTGCAGATTTGAGGTACTACTTATCGTATCACAACTTGTTTCGGCAAAAAGAAAAGTATCAATGAAAAATTAAGATCAATCCATATTATTGTTATTTTTTATATCCATATATACCATATCAGTTGTATCTATTTTTTTTCATTAGTATCTTTGTACTATAAAAATAGAAATAATAACAACTAAAAATAAATAAAAAATGAAAACATTAGAAATTACAGGATTAAAAGACGTTAAAAAGGTATCCAGGGGATTACAGAGTTTATTAGCTGATTTACAAGTACATTACACCAATCTACGCGGATTTCACTGGAATATAAAAGGTAAAAAATTCTTTTTTCTGCATGAGAAATTCGAACAATTGTATGATGAAACGGCTTCTATGATTGATGAAGTTGCTGAAAGACTGCTGATGCTTGGTGAAACTCCGGCACACACATTTAGTGAATATCTGAAAAAATCAAGCATCCGTGAAACCGGAATAATAAGCGACGGCGATGAAGCAGTAAAAAACATCCTTGAAACTTACAAACATTTGATCGCAACTGAAAGAGCACTGATTGCAGACGCCTCTGATGCCGGCGATGAGGCAACCGTAGCACTGATAAGCGACTATGTAAGCAGTCAGGAAAAAGAAGTCTGGATGCTTACCTCCTATTTATCATAACTAACCACTTAAAAAAAACAGTCAACAATGAAAAACAAAGAAAACATTGAAAATCAGAAACCCCTCACCACAGCAGCAGGTGCTCCGGTTGCAGACAACCAGGACTCGATGACCGCGGGAGTTCGCGGTCCAATGGTTCTTCAAGACGTTTGGTTCCTGGAAAAAATGGCTCATTTCGATCGTGAAGTCATTCCTGAAAGACGTATGCATGCCAAAGGCTCAGGGGCATTTGGTACTTTTACCGTCACACATGACATATCAAAACATACAAAAGCGAAAATTTTCTCCGAAATCGGTAAAAAAACGGATATGTTTGTACGCTTTTCAACCGTAGCAGGTGAACGCGGCGCAGCTGATGCAGAGCGCGATATCCGCGGTTTCGCCATGAAGTTTTATACAGAAGAAGGCAATTGGGATCTGGTTGGAAACAACACACCGGTGTTCTTCTTCCGCGATCCGTTGAAATTCCCTGATTTGAACCACGCCGTAAAACGCGATCCGCGCACAAACATGCGCGACGCAAATAATAACTGGGATTTTTGGTCCAGTCTTCCCGAAGGACTTCATCAGGTTACCATCACCATGAGCGACCGCGGAATTCCTGTGAGTTACCGCCATATGCACGGTTTCGGAAGCCATACGTACAGCTTTATCAATGCAGAAAATGAGCGTGTCTGGGTAAAATTCCATTTTGTTTCGCAGCAAGGAATCAAAAATCTTACAGACCAGGAAGCGGCAGAACTGGTTGGAAACGACCGTGAAAGCCATCAGCGTGATTTATACAATGCCATTGAAAACGGTGACTACCCAAAATGGAAAATGTTTGTGCAAATCATGACCGAAGAACAAGCAGACAAGATGCCTTACAATCCGTTTGACTTGACAAAAGTTTGGTACAAAGGTGATTATCCGCTTATTCCGGTTGGAGAATTTGAACTTAACCGCAATCCTGCCAACTATTTTGCAGATGTGGAGCAGGCTGCGTTCAATCCTGCCCACGTGGTTCCCGGTATCAGTTTTTCACCTGACAGAATGCTGCAGGGACGTTTGTTCTCTTACGGTGACGCACAACGATATCGTTTAGGCGTAAATCACCACCAGATTCCGGTGAATCAACCAAAAGGTGCTATGGGTACCCTGAATTCTTATCACCGCGACGGACAAATGCGTGTGGATGGGAACCAGGGTTCTACCATGCACTATGAGCCTAACAGCTACGGAGTTTGGAAAGAAACACCGCAACACAACGAACCTATTCAAAAAGGAGGCGATGTACAACGCTGGGATTTCCGGGCTGATGATGATAACTACTACGAACAACCCGGAAAACTGTTCCGCTTGATGAGTCCTGAACAGCAGCAAGTCTTGTTTGAAAATACGGCAAGAAACATGACCGGAGTGGAAGAATTCATCAAAATCCGCCACATTGGAAACTGCTACAAAGCCGATCCGGCTTATGGAAGAGGCGTAGCTGACGCTTGTGGAATTTCTTACGAAAAAGCAGGGATTAATTAAACCAATCCATTCAAACAAAAACAGAAAAGAGGATGTCTCAAAACAGGACATCCTCTTTCATTTTGCCATAATAATAAGCAATAAATGCAGTATTTAACAATATAACATTACTATATCTAACTTTGAAGCCGACTTTTACTTTCAAAAAGAAAGCAAAAATTCATTTTGAGACAGCCTCTTTTTTTATTCCTGTTACCCGCTACTTATACTGCTATTTCACTCCATATGTCTCTCTAGCCAGCTTATAAATATCATTCCCGAAACAATCAACTGCTACAACCACAGGCAGTTCTTTTACCTTTAATCTCCGTATCGCTTCCGTTCCCAGTTCATCAAAAGCAATCACTTCGGCACTAAGTACGCACTTCGCCATCAGAGCAGCTGCTCCTCCGATAGCTGCAAAATAAACTCCAGTGTGCTTTTTCATCGCTTCGATCACTTCTGCGCTGCGCGTTCCTTTACCAATCATTACTTTTAGGCCTTCGGCAATAAGTGTGGGCGAATAAGCGTCCATTCTTCCACCGGTAGTTGGACCAACTGATCCGATGGGCTTTCCCGGCTTTGCCGGTGCAGGTCCGGCATAGTAAACGGCTTGTCCTTGAAAATCGAAGGGCATCTGTTCGTCGTTCTGAATCATTTCGAATAACCGCTTGTGTGCTGCATCGCGAGCTGTATAAACCGTTCCCGAAATGTAAACCATGTCACCCGCTTTAAGTGAATGGATGGTTTCGTCGGTGAATGGTTCGGATAATATTCTTTTCACCCCTAAATCCCCCGAAAGGGGGCTTGATACTACCTTATCTTTATTGCTTATGGTCATAATTTACATTTGGAATCAAACTTATCATTTTATTCCTCCCTTTTGGGGAGGTTGGGTGGGGCTTTATAGTTCTCCCTCCGCATGTCTCGTTGCATGGCAACCGATATTTACCGAAACCGGAAGTCCGGCAATGTGCGTAGCATACGTCAGAATATTCACCCCCAAGGCAGTGGTGGTTCCGCCAAATCCGGCAGGACCGATTCCGAGTTTATTGATTTCGGTGAGTAATTCTGCTTCCAAATCGGCAAGAATTGGATCGGGATTCTCAGTATCTAACGGGCGGAGAAGTGCTTTTTTACTCATCAAAGCAGCTTTCTCCATCGTCCCGCCAATGCCTACACCTACGATAATGGGTGGACAGGGATTTCCTCCGGCAGCAGAAATGGTGTCTAAAACAAATCGTTTCACGCCTTCCACTCCTTCGCTTGGAGTTAGCATTTTCAGCGCACTTTTGTTTTCGCTGCCAAATCCTTTCGGTGAAACGGTGATGTGAAAAATGTCTTCAGGTACTATCTCGTAGTGGATAATGGCAGGCGTATTATCTTTCGTATTTTCGCGGTAGATGGGGTCTTTCACCACCGATTTACGCAAATATCCCTTCTCATATCCCTGACGCACACCCTGATTGATAGCATCCTCGACAAATCCGCCTTCAATCTGCACGTTTTGTCCCATTCGTACAAAAACAACGGTCATACCTGTATCCTGGCACATCGGACTACGTTCTTCACGGGCAATACGGGCATTCTCGATCAGTGTACCCAGAATTTCTTTCCCGAGTGGTGATTTCTCGATTTGCAGATAGCTCTTAAACTTATTGTTGATATCGTCTGTGACAACACAACAGGCTTCAATGCAGAGATTCTCAACCAAATGAATAATATCAGATGCTTTTACTGTTTTCATTCCAAACTTTTTCGGGTTAAAAAATAACGGGTATTCCGATTTTCCAAATCATCAATATTGTTGTCAACTACACCTATTAAGCAGTGTGATTTAGTTTTTGAGTCGTAGATAAAGCGCTTGACAAGCGAAAAATTCTTGATTTCAGATGTGTTATTCACATGAAATCGCGACCCATCACAAGTCACTATCCTGTCTCCAATCATTATATGATCTTCATCGTAATACGATATTGGCATGTTTTGAGCGATTTTCTCATCAATGAGCGTAGCCAATTTTTCCAAATCAATCTCCGGTTTTTTGTAAAATTTAATCACAAAGCCATTTCTAATATCGGAAAAGAAGTATTCATCAACTTGGATATCAAAATATTCGTGAAGAACTTCGGTAGTAATCTCTTCGGCTGAATGTGCCATTTTGCGATACTTGAGCGATTCGTGTACAATCTTGTAAACGCTTTCGGGCTGAGGCCCAAAAAGACTGGGTCGGGTAACGATGATTTCTTCGCCAATTCCGACGATAATATCGGCATTTCTTCCCAAAGCCGGATATAACAAATTAAAATGCTCAATGACCACACGGCGATTCCGCTCCAACAACGAATTTACGTAATCCACAATCTCGAACATTTGTGTAAACGCCATCTGAAAACGAATGTCAATATGAAATGTGGTAGCATCATCCACTTCCATCATTGAATTTCGCACTTGCAACATTTTTCGCGGATTCACTATGTCATCGTCGTTTGACAGTTGTAATCCGGGAAACATCCCTTTGATAAGAGAGGATTTTCCGGCGCCTGCATCACCCACAATTCCGATAAGTCGGTCGCTGTAGTTCAGGTGCCGGTGCGATATTTGCTCGCCGAGAAACATCAGTCGCTCTTTGCCACGAGGTGCAAAATATTGCGAAGACACCATATATTCCTGAATGAAGTTACGCATAACGATAAAATTTACGATTTTAAACTTGTGAATCACGATTGAGTATTACAACTCAAACGATAATTTCATCAAAGGTGCGTGTTGTTGCGCACCATACACATCGGTTTCACCCAATGCTCCCGAAGGAATAGGACGCACAATGGTGGTCTTAATCGCTTTTGCGGGATCGAAATGTACCACACCGATGATATCTGACAAAGGGATTTGATACAGTTCAGCAAACATTTTTTCGTTGAATACTTTTGCTGCTTTCACGCGTTCGTACAATTCAAAGTCCTTGAAAATAACATCGAAAGTTAATTCGTACGGCCCCGAATTTTTGCTTCTGATGACGGAAGCTACGTCGGTAAGTTTGTATTTCATTTGCTTGTAAGATTGATAGACAACAGACTTTTAGACAATTAGACTATCTGATAAACATCGGTCTTCTGACTTCGGTCTTCAGTTAAAATTCAACATACTCTATCGGGAACAATGTTTTCGGGTCGTCCACTTTCATCAGATGATACACGTTAAACTCGAAAACCTCACCCATTTTCGCATCGGATGGCGAGAACGGAAATGCCAGATTTCCTGCCGTGGCGATACGTCCTTCGTAGCCGAAATGAAGCATTGTACTGCGTGCAAAACCACAAATAGTGTCGGCTTGCTCTTGTGTAGTCGCAACGGCTTCGATGATAATAAGCAGTTCATCGCTCAAACTGTGTGAAGCATCGGGAAACATTCCCATCACACCGTTTCGGCCGTAAATCTTAAAATCGAGGAAGAAGTCGTTAATTCCGAAGGTTTCAAAATTATCTTTCACCCTGTCTTTCACACTTTGCGTGATGCTGTCGATTTTTGAAATCATAATCGGGTCTTTCACTCCGGCGCATGAAATGGTTCTGTATCCCACACGTTTTACCCCTTCGAGTTTCACAAAATACTCTTCGGTAGGTACAAATCGACTTCCGCTTACGCGCACTTTGTTATCATCTATTTGCTCAAATTTCGATTCGTGCAAGTTGATGGCTCCACCGGGACCGGGCAAAATGTACGGGTTGGTTTTTTCGTACAATGTGTGTGCAGCAACAGAAAGCGTAGTACATTTACGCAAAGGCGAAAGCGGTTCGAGCACAAAGTTGTCTTCGTGCAAATAGCCAAACATACAATCGCTTCCACTTCCAGGAAGTGCAGCAATAGCGGCACATTCCAGAATTTTACCCAAGTGAATAGCTAGCCCTTTGTCAAAACCGTTTTTAATGGCCAATGCGGAAAAAACAGAAGGGTCGTAGCTGCGTCCGGCAAGAATAACGTTTGCGCCATTTTCCAATGCTTCGATAAACGGTTCTTCTCCCATTTGTGCCACAATGTGTACTGATTCATCCACATCAGCTTCGGTGATTTCGGGAGCGGGGAAGAGCGGAGAGATATTTCCTTTACGAATATTCTCTTTTACAAAATCCTTCTCAAATTCCGATTGAATAACAGCCATCTTAAATGACAACTGTTTTTCGTGAGCAATCTCCTTTACAATATCCACCGTAAGGTTTACATGCGGACGAGCGCCCGAACCTCCGGCAGTTCCTACTACAACGGGAATTCCGGCTTCGAGAGCGGCAGGAATCATTATTTCGAGATCACGTTTTACAGAATTTCTGTCAGTAAACGATTTGCCGGCACCCAAATAATAAGGTCCCGGATCAGTAGAACCTGCATCTACCGCAATAATGTGCGGTTGGCGTTTCATTCCTTCCACAAACGATTCCATTGGAAATCCGTATCCGAGAATGGCGGTGGGGGAAAGTATTCTGAGTTCGGCTCCTAAATCCCCTGAAGGGGCCTTAGCAGGTTGCAAATTGTTATTTATGTTATTATTCATTTTTTTATAATCTATGACATTTACTTGATTAGTTCCTGTTCCAAAAGTCTCCCCTTTAGGGGAGATTTAGAGGGGTGAGAGCGCCAAAATCCTGCTCATTTCATTATACACAATCATATATCCTTCGTCCACGCCCATGCCGGGTTTGGCGAGATATTGCACGGGCGAAGTTGCCATAGCAATGTGCGCACAAATCTCAGCCGAACGGTTGGTTTCGTTGCACGTTCCGCCAAGGTATGCTCCCATATTGTGTTCTTTGCAATAAAGAACAGCTTCAATACTGTTATTTATTCCACCTAAATCAGGTGTTTTAATTTGCGCCATGTGTCCGGCTTTGTGTTCAGAGAAGTCTATTACATCCTGCAAGGTGTTGCACCATTCATCAGCAACAATTTCTGCCATGATTCCTTTTTCTTCCATCTTTTGTCGAATGATGCGAAGAGCTTCTATTTGAGCTTCTTTTTCGCCCATATCCACCGGGCCTTCTACGCGAAGTCGGAACGGTTTGGCTATTTCTTCAAGTTCGCCCACGTAATTGGCTATGACTTCGAAATCATTATCGAAGACAATTCCCAACGTTCCGTAAACGTCAATGTGGATAACAGGATTGTAGCCTTCAAAAGGTTTCAGTTTCAGGATTCGGTCGCGCAACCATTGGATGTAATCCTTAATTTTTTCACCCTTCAATCCCACTTTCGTTTCCACGTGATTGAACAGTGCGTGCGGCAAAACATCGGCACCTTTCATAATCATTTTATCAGCGTTGAGGTAGCGATCATCACCTGATTGCGAGAAAATAGGAATAATGGTTTTCGATATCTCCGTTCCATATTCATCAGCAATCACTTGTGCCATCAGAATACCCTTGCTTTTTGCCACAGCATCCAAGCAAGCCTGTGTAACTCCATAACGAATAGCTGTGTGATAAATTTTTCCGGTTTCAGGATTAATGCCTTTATCCACCAGGTCTGCCATTTCCCGGAATGTAGTGATATCTTTTCCCACATAAAGCGGAGCAATGTGTTTTTCAATAATGGGAATAAAATTTTCGGCTAAGAAAAGGGGATCGCGGCCACCGGCTCCTGAATACTGAACGGCTGCACAATCGCCGTGAGCAAGTGCTCCGTTTTCTAGTATTAAAATAACCGAAATGGATTCTCCGGCCTGACGTATGGAAGTAAATCCGGGCGTTACAGGTTCACCCTCGTAGTAGGCGCCATCGTTTTTAGCTCCCTGTTTGATAGCCTTTTGGTCATCAAAGTAAAATCCGGTTTTGCCGGGAGCACAGATAAGTTTTGTAATTTTCATTTTATACAAGATTAATGTGATAATTTTTTACACCACATAGATTCATAGTTTATTAGCTGTTAGGTAATTCTCTGAAATATTCATTGACAAATGTTTTTTGTCCTTCATTAAAAATATTTGAACAGTTGAAGTTTATTAATATACCCTTTGGACATTTTAATAGTTTCATAAAGTTGAGAAGCTGCGCTTCATAAAATGGGGTTAATTCTTGAACAGCCTTTATTTCGACTATCATAGATTGCTCAACATAAAAATCGCAACGAAAATCTACATCAAGATTCTTCCCTTTATAGATTGCAGGGATTTTCAACTCTGTGAGAAAATTTATTTTCCTATGATGAAACTCCTCCATTAAGCATTGATGATACACACTTTCAAGTAATCCTCGTCCCATAATCTTGTGAACCTCAATAGCTGCACCAATAAGTAGGTCAGTTTATCTAAATACGCTTTCGCAATCATCCTATTATTTTCTATGCAACTATGTGGTTAATAGTGAAAAATATATCGTAAATTACCTTGGACGTCCTACAAGAAATCCTTTTCCGATGGCATACACATCGTCAATCACCATTTGGAAGCTAACGGCACGTTTTTCGTATTTGGCGCGTTCTTCCAATTTTTGACGGTGAAAATCGATGAGGTCTTGTGTGAACGGCATATTCCCGATTTCGAGGAAACGAACGGCACCCGCATTGTCACGAGCAGGCATCACTTTTCCTGCATTGTAGCGGCTTGGAGCAAACGGGATATCGAGCACTCCTGCTTCAAAAGCAGCAACTGTGCCGATGGCGTAATCACCGTTACCCAATTCTTCCACTTTGTCCAAAATACAGCGCATCTCTTTCATGATTATTTCGCCTTCTGCCACAACGGCCGGAATAGACCGGAAATCCTGATCTTTCAGCATCGAAATCAATTGTTTGGTGGCGCGTAATCCGGCTGCATTAGCTTCTTTGGTGGGAACGCCCATGGCTTCGTGCGGAGTTTTCACAATCACTTTGGTGGCCTTTGCCAAAACGGCGGCAGCCGCTCCCCATGAAATTACACCGAAAGCCTTGGCTTCGTCCTGCGGAAATCCGCCCATCCATTGGTGGAAAACGGTGGTAACACGCACATCATTGAACCCGAATTTATCGAGATATTCACGCGTGAGAATATTTAAAGCCCGAATGGCGGCGACGTCCTGAATAAGGTTTCCGCACTGTCCGTAACCCACGGTAACGTCTTTTACGCCTTGCGTAGCAGCCAATAATGTTTCGATAATCGCCACGGAGTTGGAAATACAGGGCGAGATAAGTGTTCCGGTAAGCGGACCGAAAGGCTCACGATTGATGGAAACCCCGGCTTCTTCGTAAAGTCCCACAAGCCGATCGGCATATTGCCAATGGCTAATGGTTTTTTCTATGGAATGGGATTTGGAATACGGAATGTTGTACGAAATTCCGCCGCCTTCATAGGATGTAAAACCACCTGCTATGCTAATTTCTGTAAGCAAGCGGGCATCGGGGGTTCCGTGACGAACCTGAACCGGACTTTTGACCGCCGAAGTTACTTTGCGACAAATATCTACGCCATAATTTACGATTGGAAAGCCGTTTAACATTGAGCGGCCGGTTTCCTTGCTTTTTTCAATTCCGGTTTCAGCTTCTTTATAACGATTTAGACGGGTGTAGCTGTCCACTGTGGTGGGAAGTAAGTCAGCTTCGCCTTCGGTTTCCAGAAAACTGAGCAATTCAATGTGCTCTTCGTAAAGCGCTACCCCCGCACGAGGCTGAATAAGTGTAACGCCATCGACAACAGCTTTGGATAGTTTTTCACCAAAACGTTTTTCTTTGGGAATGGATTTTTGATAGGCTACCGCTTCGTCGAAATCGACATCCTTTCCGGTGTGCCAATGTCCGAGAATTTCCTTGCGCTCGGCAAAGAAAGCATCGTTTGAAAGTTTTTGATTTTTAATTTGCATTATGAGTTAGGGTTGTATGTTTTAATTTTTTAATGTACCAATATGCTAATGTGTCAATGTGCTAATGATTTATACGTCGCAATTAATTATTTTGGAAATTCTCATGTCTATTCCTATACAATATCAAGAGCATACTCATTTTGGTTTTTCCAATATTTGTCCCTGTCAAGAGAACAGAATTTTGTCCTTTGGGCGTATTATAAGCTAAATAGAATTCAGTGTGTTTCCCAAATCCAGATACGATTACTTTCTCATTCTTGATATTCTTCCACTCTGTAAACCCTGTTGTAGCGGTTTTTATTCCTTTATCATTAATCAGAATTAAAGGTTCTTCTCTTTTTAACTTATTCTTATTTATGAAAATAAAAACTACAACAACAATTAGTGCAGAAATTCCGCTGTATAGAAAATTATTAGTTTGTGTGAAAACAATACCAACGATTAAAAATAAAACAATGAAAAGAAAAAAATAAATCAAAGACCTTGAATGGTAAATATGTGTTTCTTTTGCCACCGATAAATCATCTATAAAAACATCATCTTGAAGGAATTTCTGATTGATATTCCAATATTTTGTGTCGTTTTCTGTACCATTTTCTATTTTAGAAAACATCTTGTCTCTTTTTGTAATCAATCTTTCTTCAATGGCTCTTTTTTTCAATTCGTGAACATTCCTAACATTTTCAAACGCCCAATATTTCCATTTATACAATAAAAACGCAGCCACTAACGCGCCAATAGGCATAGCTGAAAAAAACAAAATCAAAAATACTGCAATTGAATATTTACCCAAAGAAAATAGAGCAAAAGCCATTATAGCCGCTCCTATTATAAAAATGAGCAACAGAATTTGTTTTCCTTTTTTAATCGCCTTATCAACAGAAACTTGATTAGTCATATTTTTCTACAAAGTTGTGATTTCTCTTTTCATCAAATCTAACGCCAGTTCAGGATGCTCCGTACTTAGCAATCCCATGGCTGCAAAAATATATTTTTTGTCGATTAAGTAATCGGGGTTTTTAGGTTTGGCGTAC
>CAZIRA010000024.1:9329-28591 GCA_964541615.1 uncultured Paludibacter sp. | reverse complement strand
GTTTTTTTTCTTGTCTTATTGCAAATAGATAATTCCTCAGTATGCAGATTATCCCTGTATAAGGCTAATTCGATACACAAATGCAGATGAACTTCAGGATTTCTCTCAAAAGGTGGAAGAACTGAGTTCGAGAATTGTGCCAGATTTATCATTTACTTCCACCAAAAGTCCCCTTTCGGGGGATTTAGGGGACTTCCCGCCATACGCTTGTGACGAAAAATTGCAGGAAAGACCGCAACCAAGCAGTCTTTCCTTGAGAAGAGAATTACTTATTCACCAAACGAAAAATCATCAAAGAAGAAGAAGCCGGGTCCGGCATGTCCTTCTGCACCAAATTGTATCACGATTCTATCGTAGTCTGTTCTGGAAGCTACACCGCTGAAATCATACGTCAATTCAATCCATTTGTCTTTTACTAAATCTGCTTTTACAATCTCAGTTTGAGTTTCCCAAGGTGCGGGATGCTCGCTGTTTTGTAATTTGATGGCCAATTGCGGCTGCAGTTTTGCATTGGAAATCCAAGAACCTGCCGTAGCATGGTCAGTTGTATAATCGTTGTACGAAGGAATAAACACTTTAATCTTGATTTTATTTTGTTTCGTCAAGTCAAATTTGTAATCAGCTGCCGTAAAACGCATGTTGCTGTAGAATTCACCCGTTTTTTGGTAGCGGTACACTTTGTTTGAAGTGTTCAATGGCACTGGAAGCGGATTGTCAACCACGGCACTTTTATCGCCCATAGCGTCATGAGTCAAAATAACTTTTGGAGTTGCACCTTCAAAGTCTTCAGACAATGGAACAACTTTTGGTTCTTTCACAACTGCTGCAGGCGGAACGTTTAGTTCTTCCAGGCAGTACACAAATACCCAGTCCTGACTTTCAACGGTGTTATTCACCCGAAGAGCCATTACTTTGTCTGTCTGATAGAATACTTCGTATTCTTGCGATCCGCAGTAGTATCCCATGAAGGCATTTCCTGAAAGTTTCAGAATTGGATTAGCTCCGGTTTCGTCGATAGAGAAAGTGTAAGCTCCGCCGTTGTAAGGGAAGAATACGTCATCACCGTTTTCTCCGGTAACAGTAAAACCACCAACACTTGCCGAACTTGCTTTACGTCCATATCCTTCGCCACCATTGGTAATGTTAAGTTTTACACCGGCTTGGATGAAATTAAATTTGAAATCATACATCTTCCATGAACCTTTTTCATTCGGACCTGCTCCCCACCATTCCTGGCCAATAGATCCTTGTGGTCCTAAGCCCAGGTGCCCTTTCACGTTCTTTCCTGTTGCGTCAGCTACTTCTTTCGCAAAGTTGTTGTATTGGTCAAAAACCCATACTTTTCCAGCAGGTTTATCCACGCCGCCGGTGAGGTTTACGTAAGCTTCGGAACTTACCAGGCTGAAATCGCTGTTTGCAATTTTCAAAATGGAGTTTTTTGAAACAGCTGTTCCGTCAGGATTGTAGATTGTAAGCATAACCGGATAATCACCGGCTTCCGGCAGCGTAAGTTCAATTTTATCTTTGAAGAAAGTTTGTAAATCGCCTTTTACATCCACTGTCCAAACCGCTGAAATTACACCTTTGCGAGGAGTAGTATTGGTCAATGTAACGATGTTAGGGCTTTTGGCAGATGGCGTGATCGTAAAGGAAATATCTTCAGCCTTTACGGGCGACATATCTCCCAGCGCGTATGATGCATCTTCAACTGGATTACAAGCGGCAAAGAATAACACCGCCATGAGCATCCACGATAGATTTTTAATTATTTTTTTCATAAAGTAGTGTATTAATATGGATTTTGTTCAAGTGCAAATTCAGTACCGGCTGTTTTCTCAATTTCCAACTGAGGAATCGGCAAGTATTTCTTATTAATAGTCCAGGTTCTGGAGCTCTCGGTAAGAGATTCGGTAAGTACAGAAGGTGCATCGCCCCATCTTACTAAGTCCCAATAACGCATTCCTTCACCTACGAATTCACGACGGCGTTCCAGTTTGATATTGGCAGCGTTGGCAGGAATTGAATTGTCAACTCCAAATGCGCGTTTGCGAACCTGATCCAAACAGCTTTGAGCGGTAAGTCCGCCTACAGCAGCTTGACTGTGCATTGCTACAAGTTCGGCGTAGTTCAACAACGCTTCAGAATATCGGAAAATACGGAAATTGTTGGCGTAGTTCAAGTCGGTATCACCGTTTGGATTGTAACCAACGCGTGCAGCGTATTTTGCCATAAACAAACCTGTGTCCTGGAAACGAGCTGTGTAGTCAACGCCGGTCCAGTCGTTGATAGATCCGTCTCTACGTTTGTCGCCGTTTTCAAAAATGTTCCAAGTAGTTTTACGAACCGGACCAAATCCCCATCCGCCTTTGAAATCACCAACGTTTGCGCCTGTGTTCAGACCGTTTGGAGAAATAAATGCCGGAAGGTTGGTGCCGTATCCCTGCCATCCGCTTGACCAGGTTTTACCTTGAGGAAGCTGGTTTGATTCAAGGATTGATTCTTCGCAGAATTCATTTTCATTCAGCCACATGGTGGTGAAGTTGTCCATCAATTTGTACTTACCACTGTTGATGATTTCGGCCATGTCTTTGGTCACATCAGCATAGCGTGCAGCATCTTTTTGATACATTACCACGCGGGCTTTCAGCATCATCACGGCAGCTTTAGTGATACGTCCTACGTTAGCGTCAGATTTGCTGTAGTTCATTGGAAGAGCGTTGCTGCTGGCAGCTTCGATGTCTTTCATGATTTCGGCATACACTTCGTCGGCTTTCATTTGTTTTGCCATGTAAAGCGGTGCAGGAAGCGGTTCGGTGAAATAAGGAATATTTCCCCAGAATTTCCATAACAAATGAGTGTAATAAGCACGAAGGAAGTGAGCTTCAGCTCTGTACTGAGCAAGTTTTTCATCCGTAACTTCCACTGCATTGTCACAAGCTATCAGCGTGTTGTTGCAACGAGCTATTCCGGCGTAATAAATACTCCAAAGTCCTTCCGGAATTTCATTCGGAGTACAAGTGTAAAGCGAAACCAGATATAGTTGATGCTGGTCTCCGGCATCACCACCGCCTTTGAAAATATCGTCGGACATCAAGTCAGACATCAATGGAAGTGAGTTGTAGTTATTATTTGCGTAGCTGTCAAAAAGTAGAATTTGGTACGCAGAAGCAAGGTATGACTTTATCTGATCTTCTACCGCAGGCTGTCCGTCCAGCATACTGTCAGTAGGTCTTGAGCTCAGGAAATCATCACCGCAAGAGGTAAGCCCGAGTAAGGCTATTGTAAAAATTAAAATATATTTTTTCATGGAATTAGTTTTTAGAATGTGATGTTAGCACCTACTGATATTGTTCTTGATTGTGGATAAACGCCACGGTCGATACCGATTGTAGTGTATCCTCCGGATGCGATTTCAGGATCAAAACCATCGTATTTTGTCCAGGTAAACAGATTTTCTGCCGAAACAAACAGTCTTAATTGCTGTACAGAAGCCTGTCTTGTAAGATTGTAAGGCAACGTGTAACCCAATTGAGCAGTTTTCAGGCGCAGGTAAGAACCATCTTTTACATAAAGATCTGATGAACGCCAGTTGGCATTTTCGTTTTTACTGGTCATGCGTGGAATGGAATTGGAAGTTCCTTCTCCATGCCAGCGTTGAAGCATCCATGCCGGACGGTTCATTGCAGGAATATCACCACGTTGGAAGAAATCGTACATGTCGTTTCCGTATGTTCCCTGGAAGAAGAAATTCACGTCAAATCCTTTCCATTCAGCACCCAATGTAGATCCGAAAGTCCAGTCCGGCATTCCTTTTCCGATTTTTGTTTTGTCGTCATCAGTGATTTTTCCGTCACCGTCAAAGTCCACATATCGTACGTCGCCAGGTTTGGCTAGCGGCTGGTATTTAACTCCGTCGGTGTTTACGTAAGCATCAACTTCTGTCTGATTTTGGAAGATTCCATCCGTTTTGAAACCGTAGAAATACGGATAAACCTCACCATTTTTACCTTTTACATAAGATCCGACTCCGGAAGCTCCGGCATTTTCCAAAATTGTTTCGCCGGTAGCATTACCCAGGTTAACCAAAATATTTTTAGCAAAAGAAGCATTGGCAGAAATATGGTATTTGAAATCGTTTACCACTTGTTTCCATCCTAATTCAAATTCCAACCCGCTGTTTTTCATATCACCCACGTTGCCCCAGGGAGAACCTTGACCCACGTATGCAGGAATTGGCACCTGAATCAACATACCATTGGTTTTTTTGGTATAATAATCGAAGCTGAATGTCAATGCGCTGTTGAAAAATTGTGCATCAAAACCGAAGTCGCTCTGTACGGAGTGCTCCCATTTCAATGATGGGTTTGGAAGACCTGCCGGAGAACTACCGTACTGCATAGTTCCGTTAATTGTTCCGGTAGTAGGCGAGTCAACGATGTAGCCGCCGCCGTAGTAGTAGTTTTGACCACCATCCAGGCGAGAAACATAGCGGAAGTTCGGCATACGTTCGTTACCATTGGAACCCCAGCTGTAACGGATTTTCAATGCATTGAACCAATCCGGTCGGTTTTCCATGAAAGATTCGTTGTGAACATTCCAGCCTAAAGAGAATGCAGGGAAAATAGCCCATTTGTTGTTTGGACCAAAACGTGAAGAACCGTCACGACGAACAGAAGCCTGTGCCATGTAGCGCTCGTCGAAGTTGTAAATTACACGACCGAAGTAAGATGCCAGTGATTCGTAGTCAAATCCGTTGGTTCCACCCCAAACTGACTGGTCAATTTTGTCGGCAGTTCCTGAGTTGATGTTTGCCATGACCGGATCAAGCATCAGCAGGTCTTTAGTATAACCGCCTAAATTGCGGGTGCTGTATCTGATGGCAGATTGTCCCAAAACAGCAGAGAAATTGTGAACTTCGTTAAATGTTTTGTTGTATGACAATACATTTTCAAGCTGCCATTTCATACCTCTGTTCATTTGGCTTTGAACGTCGCTTCGCTGAATTTCTTTTCCCTGAGTGGTCATAAAATAGGGGAAGTTGTAGCTGTCGTAGCCCCAGAATGCAAGGTCAGTACCGAAAGAAGATTTGAATTTCAAGCCTGGAAGAAGACTTAATTCACCCCAGAAAGTTCCCACAAATTTGTCTTCGTTGTTTCTTCCCATTCCGGGTTGATTGAGCATTGCCAGGGGGTTGGCGAGTTCCTGGAATACAGAAGTTGGCAAAGAAAATAATCTTCCTTCTGCGTCTCTTACAGCTGTTGGGTATTTATTCTCAATGTAAGATTGAGTATAGATGAAATCAAATTCTGATGTTTCAGGAGCATAAATTGGAGATAGCGGAGAAGAACCGATAGCACTACCCAGAATGGAGCCGTACTCGGAATTGGCATCAACGCCTGTAGATTTTACTCTTGAATATCCCATGTTTACACCTACGTCCAATTTATTCAGGAAAGAACGTTCTTTTGTTTCGTAAGCTGCAAATGTAGTATTGGAACGAACGCTGAAACGGTCATAGTTGGATCTACCAAAGTTACCGCCGATAATGCCTTCCTGGCTGAAATAACCTGCAGAAAGGAAATACTGTGCATTTTGGCTTCCACCGCTCGCGCTGATTTGGTGTGATTGGATAGGAGCGTCGTAGTTGAATGTAGCGTCTTGCCAGTCTGTGCCGGCTCCACCTAATTTGTTAAATGCATTTGCACCGTATACAGGTAAGCCACCGTCATTCAGCGAAGCTTCATTCATCAAAGTCATGTATTCAGTTGCGTTCAGCATCCTTTTTTTCTTCCACGGATTTTGCCATCCGTAACTGAAATTGTAGTTGATAGAACCTTTGCTAACCGATCCGGATTTTGTGGTAATCAAAACAACACCGTTTGCAGCACGCGTACCATAAATAGCAGCTGAAGCGGCGTCTTTCAAAATTTCAACAGATTGGATGTCGGCAGGGTTGAGGTATGCGATACCTCCGTCAACCGGCATTCCGTCGACGATATAGAGAGGATCACTGTTGTTGATGGTACCAATACCACGGATACGTACTTTTGAATCAGCGCCTGGATGTCCGGAACTTTGTGTGATCTGAACTCCGGAAACTTTTCCTTTCAGCACGTCTTCAATACGTGATGGTTTGGACTGTGCCAGGTCTTCGGCTGTAACACGGCTGATGGCAGCTGTAACCACGCTTTTTTTCTGCACACCGTAACCGATTACGATAAGTTCTTCGAGGCTGGCCACGTCTTCATTCAGTTGTACATTCAGCACAGACTGATTGGTAATTGTAAATTCCTGATTGGAATAGCCGATGTAGGAGAAACGCAACAACGATCCGCGGGGTACAGAGAGTGTGAAATCTCCGTTCGAGTTGGTGATTGTGCCGATTCCGGTATTTGGAACCTGTACGCTGGCGCCGATAATTGGCTCTCCGCTGTCGTCGGTTACTCTACCGCGCAGCTGTACGTTGTCAGACTGCTGAGCTGAGGTTGATTTGGCTTCTGCACGCTGAGAATTGTCAGCAATGTAGATTTTGTTGTCTTTGATTTCGTAATTCAAATTACGATTGGCAAATAATTTTGCCATTGCATCAGGTAAATCAGCATCTTTTAATTGAATACTGACATTGTCGTCAAGGTTAACGACTTCTTTGCTGTACGCCAAAGTATAACCGGTCTGGCGACTGATACTTTTCAGTACGTTTTTTAGACTTTGCTGGCTATAATTTAAATTTACCTTTTATGCAAGTACAGGATTTCCAGGCCCTAACAGCAAAAGAGAAATAAAAATTAATGACGCCCTTCTAAAGAAGATTTTTCTCATAGTACGAACATTAAATAAAGTTAAACAATTATATAGTAATCAGAATGATTCTAATTTTCAACAAGTTAATTTAACTCCCGGATCAATATTTCAAAAATTCAAGGTTGTTTGTGTGCGTCAGGTAATTCAGATTACTTCCCTTTTTTCAACGTTGAAAAAAGTGTTTTTGACGGCTTATAATTTGATACAATGATAGTGAAAAGTATTAGTTTAATAAATTTATTCAACAATTATTTTCAAAAAGTCCACGTATTCATTTTCTATCTGCTTGATACAGCTATAATATTGTCATTGTTTATACGAAAACGCACCGGTGTGATTTTTTCCAGTTCTTTTGTGATGTTTTTCAGCGTAGTGTTGCTGGTGGTTAGCGTATATGTATATTTATAAACTATAGGATCTTCTATTTTGAATTCCACATTATACATTCTATTGAGCGTTTTCAGGACTTCGGCCATCGGCGTATCGCGGAATGAGATGATTCCGTTTACCCAAAGCGAAGCTTCACCTGATTTTTCGAGCGTTATAATGCTGCATTTGCCTGTTTTTTTATCGTAGATTGCCTGCTGTCCCGGCAGCATGTCGTAGTCCTTGAGTGGTGTGTCAAACACAATTTTCCCCTTATCCAGCACAATATTCATTTCATGGTCTTCCTTGTAGGCTTTTACATTGAATGAAGTCCCGAGAACTTCCACTTTTGTGTCGTTTATCTCCACGATAAATGGTCGCTTGCTGTTGGTAGAAATCTTGAAATAAGCTTCACCTTCTATCTGAATTTTTCGGTTTGTCAATCCAAATTTACGTGGATATTTGATTTTTGTATCCGAATTTAGGAATGCCTGGCTTCCATCCTGAAACAAAATGCGGGTTTTTTCTCCTTTTGGAATATGAAATTCGGCATACTCGGTAGTGCCAAACAAATCTACTCTGGAATTTGTGTAAAATGTCAATCCGGCAAGCAGTATAAATGGAATAACTACGGCTGCTACTTTGAAAATCATGCTGCGTACTGTTCTCTGATGAATACGAGTGTTGATTTCAGATAAAATTTGTTGTGAAATAACAGGATGCACACTATTTTCTGAGACACCTGCTGCATCAAGCCGTTGAGCTTCCTGATTGATCAGTTCTGACAGATAAGCCTGACCTTCATCCGTTGAGGAAAACCAATCGGCCACTTCGCGGGCTTCCTTTTTGGTGGCGGATCCGGCAATTACATTGTTTATCAGATTTTTATCAGGTGTGTCCATGAAGCGTAGTGATGCATTGTATGATATAGACACAGTGGGAGATAAAAAGTATTAGTTAGAATTGAAAATTATTCAATTTTTTTGAAATAAATGCGAAGCATCTTGATTGATTCCTGGTAATGTGATTTTACGGTGTTTACAGTTATACCTAACTCATCGGCAATTTCCTGGTTACTTTTATTTTCGTTGATTTTTTTGTAGCAGATATCCCGTTTTTGAGGTGGTAGTAAATCAATTCCTTCGTGAAGCAGTGATATAAGTTGTGATTCTTCCAGCATTTTCAAAAAATCTGCGGTTTCATCTTTTAACTCAATCTGTGCATTTTCGTAGCTGAGCGAAATCAACTCTTTATTGTCGCGGATCGTATTGAGAATGTGGTTTTTGGTCATTGTATAAAGGTAATTTTTCAGATTTACCTGAATATCAATGTTTTTCAGCGTTTCCCATAGTTTTACAAACACCTGCTGAACGATATCCTCAGCCATTTCAGAATTTTTCAAATAGCGTTCCGCCAACACGTACAGATATTTGTGGTACTTGTTGTAAATGATGGTGAAAGCTTCTTTGTCGCGTTTTTTAATTAACAGAAACAGCGCAGCGTCTTCATCATAAATATCAAGTGGAATTTTTTTTGCCATTATTACAGCCAAAAATCACGAAAAGATCATGATAATTAAGCAAAAATAGTAATTATTTTCAAGAAACTGATGGTAAAAGTGAATGAAAATAAATCGACCGAAAATCAGTCTGTATGAAAGTTGTGATGAATTTTTCTTACAACTTTTCAAGCAGATTGAAAACTACAGAGGACATTCAAATTGAACGTCCTCTGTTTTGCTTCCGAAGTTAAATTTAGAATGGGAAAGGGGAGTCGCCGGAATCGTTCAGGCTGAAGGGCGCCGTGAAATCAGCAGGAGGCTCACCTATAATGTCCGATTTTGGAAGGTTGCCCAAAACAGGCGATTCATTTTTATTCTTCACGTTCCATGCTTTTACAGAGTTGTACCAGCGTCCGTTGTATTCACGCGCATCAATGTCGAAGCTTACGGTCACTTCATCGTTTACGGCAACTGGAAATTTATCAATTTTATCGTTGAATAAGTTTATACACACTTTTTTGGGGTATTGGTCGCCAGTTTCCAACACAAAGTCCTGCGAACGCCAGATACCGTTTTTCCCTTGACCGGTAGTCACAGGTAGTACGGCAATAATTTTTCCTGAAATATCCATTTTTATAATTTATAGAATGATGTAAAATATTATGCGAAAGTACTCAAAAAAAAGAAATTTCAGAAATGATACTTCCGATTTTTAATTGTAGCCTTGTTTTGAATGATTTAACTTTTTGTGGAACAAAAGAAAAAGCAGTTTGTTACAATGTAAAACTTACTCACTTTTTGATAAGAAGTAAGTCAGAATATGACAATTCTGTTGTTTAAATTAGAATTTTGAAAAAATGATTACCTTTGTTTTTCGAAATATAATAAAAAAACTATATGAAACGCATTTTTAATTCCCTGATTCTTTTACTTTTTTTAGGTTCACTGCTTGCGCAAGAAGTGAGGCCGACCAAAAATCTGATTGTGATGATTCCTGACGGAACTACGCTGAGTGTTTTGTCAGCTTCGCGCTGGCTGAAAGTGTACAGAAACGAAGGCACACGACTCCATGTGGATCCTTATATTTCAGGTACTGTTACTACCTTTTCTTCCAATGCACCCATTGGAGATTCGGCACCGACAACTTCTACGTACATGACCGGAGTGCCTCAGCAAGCTGGTAATGTGGCGATATATCCGGTGGCTGACCCTGATAATGATTTAGTGAAATTAAATCCTGATAGTGCTTACCAGCCACTTGTGACGATTTTGGAAGCGATGCAGATGGAACAGAATAAAGCCGCAGGATTGGTCGTTACCTGCGAATTTCCTCACGCTACACCAGCCGACTGTGCCGCGCATTCGTACAGCCGTAGTGATTACAAAGCAATTGCTCCACAGATGGCTTTCAATAATCTTTCGGTCATGTTCGGAGGAGGCAACGAATTTGTGTCTGACGATATGAAACAGCATTTCAAAAACACAGGCACCACGCTGATTCAAAACGACAGAAATGCCATGCTGAATTTTAATGGTGAGAAAGTTTGGGCATTGTTTCAGGACAGAGCTATGTCATATGATTTGGATAGAAATCCTGCCGAAGAGCCTTCAGTTTCAGAAATGACTGAAAAAGCGATTGAAGTTCTGAATAAAAATCCGAATGGATTTTTCCTGATGGTAGAAGGAAGCAAAGTAGACTGGGCTGCGCACGCCAACGATCCTGCAGGAATTATCGGCGAATACCTTGCCTTTGACGAAGCTGTGGGAAAAGCCATTGAATTTGCAAAAAAAGATGGAAATACTACTGTTGTGATTCTTCCTGACCACGGCAACAGCGGATTTTCAATCGGAAGAAACGGAATGAAAAGAAGTTATTCCAGAATGACGCTCGAAGAACTTTTTGGTGCGGTTTCTCAATACAAACGCACTGCGGAAGGGTTAGAGAAAATCCTGCTTAATACAAAGCAAGATGAGATTAAAAGTGTTTTTAAAAAATACACAGGAATTGAAATCACTGACGCTGAAAAAGAGAAGCTATTAAGTTCAAAGAATTATAAATCCGTGGATTACACCAAGGCTTCCGAAGCTCAAAACATGGGCCATTACATCACGGGAATTTACAACGAACGTACCGGATTCGGCTACACCACAGGCGGTCACACGGGCGAAGAGGTTTTCCTGGCCGTGTATCATCCGCAGGGCGATGCGCTTTCAGGAAATGTGCGAAATACCGAACTACATGACTACCTCTATAAGGTAAGCGGACTCAAAACTTCGATGAAAGAGCACACAGCCAATGCATTTGCCAAACATTCTGATGTTTTTGAAGGCATTAAATACGAAATCGTTCAGAAAGGAGGAAAACCAAATTTAGTAGTAAAACTGAAAAGACAAACGCTGGAAATACCGGCTTTCAGCTCAGTGGCCACATTGAATGGAAATCCTGTTGAACTCGGATCTGTGGCTGTATTTGTAGATAAAAATAATACTTTTTACCTTCCAAGGAAGTTGAAAGAAAAGGTGTTTGGGAAATAAATATTAGTTCTACATAATATACAAATCAGCCGGTGCAAAAGTGCCGGCTGATTTTTTTTAGAAGTTGATTATTTTTTCTTAATTATTACGATATAACACAATTTCGCCCTTACAGGGCTTCGTAGATTAATGAGAACTTTATCGCGCCCAAAATTGCGACACTACGTAACTTCGTAAAACCACGCAGAGGCGATATTATGGTAGTAGAAGTCTTATCTACAATCATTCTAAATTTTATATTTTAATATCACTTTTTTTACATTTAGAAAATATAAATTCATAACTTTGCTATGAATTTTATCTCATAAGTAGCTTCGTATAGATGTTTCCGGTTGTTTAATTCCCTTCAAACCATTGCTTTATGCTCGATAAAATTATTGGTTTCAGTCTGAAATACAAGCTGATTGTAATCTTGTTTACATTATCCATTGTTGGATTTGGGTTGTACGCCATTTTCAATATTCCTGTGGGTGCCGTGCCCGATATCACCAACAACCAGGTGCAGGTTATCACCACTTCCAACAACCTTTCTACGCAGGAAATCGAGCAGTTTATCACCGCGCCCGTTGAACTTCAAATGGCTAATCTTCCCGGCGTTACCGAAATTCGTTCCGTTTCCAAGTTTGGACTTTCGGTGGTGACGATCGTTTTCAAAGAAAGCATGGGCACCTACCTTCCCCGTACGTTGATAGCCGAAAAAATCAAGAGTGCTTCGGCTGAAATTCCCGAAGGTTTTGGTACGCCGGAAATGGGTCCCATTACTACTGGTTTGGGTGAAATTTATCAGTACGTGCTGGACGTGAAACCTGGTTACGAAGACCGTTACACAGCCATGGATCTGCGGACTATTCAGGATTGGATTGTGCGCAGACAGCTTTCCGGGATCGACGGCGTGGTGGAAGTGAACAGCTGGGGCGGATACTTGAAACAGTACGAAGTGGCCGTTGACCCCTCACGCATGCAGGCACTGGGCATTTCGCTGATGGATATTTTTTCGGCTTTGGAGAATAACAACAGCATTTCGGGCGGAGCCTATATTGAGAAAAAAAGCGAAAGTTACTTTATCCGTGGCGACGGACAAGTGAAATCGCTCGAAGACATCGAGAATATTTTAGTCAAAAATCAGAGCGGAATTCCTGTATTGGTCAAAGATGTGGCAAAAGTGCACTTCGGCTATGCCAACCGTTTTGGAGCTATTACAGCCAACGGTGAAGGCGAAAAAGTACTCGGTCAGATTATGATGCTGAAAAATGCCAATTCCAAAAAAGTAATCAACGAAGTGAAATCACGCGTGGATGAGGTGCAGAAATCGCTCCCCGAAGGCGTATACATCAATCCGATTTTGGAGCGAAGCGAACTGATTGGCAAAACCACGACCACTGTTTTCGAAAACCTGCTTTTCGGCTGCATCATCGTTTTTTTCGTGGTCTTACTGCTGCTGGGTAATATGCGCTCCGCACTCGTAATTGCGTCCATGATACCGTTGGCGTTGCTTTTTACCCTTTCTATGATGTACGTTTTCGGTATCGATGCCAACCTAATGAGCCTTGGCGCCCTCGACTTTGGTATTATCATCGATGGTGCAGTGATTATTGTCGAGTACATCGTGGTCCGCCTCACAGCCAATCAGTTGCAGTATCAGAATATTTCGCCCGTAGAACGACAAATCCTCAATAATGAAATAACGAAAGAAAGCGCATCTACGATGATGCAGTCTGCTATTTTCGGGCAGTTAATTATTCTGATCGTTTTTATTCCCATCCTTTCCCTGCAAGGCGTAGAAGGAAAAATGTTCCGCCCAATGGCCATGGCGTTTGGCTTTGCCATCATCGGAGCGATGATTTTCTGCCTCACCTGGTTGCCGGTCATTTCGTCCATTTACCTGCGCCCCATTGATGTGAATAAAAAGAATTTCTCTGATAAACTGATTGAATTTGCACTAAAATCTTATCAACCCGTTTTGAAATGGGCGTTGAACAAAAAAATACTGGTTTTCACCCTTTCATTCCTTACGCTCCTATTTTCTGTGTTTGTTTTCAATAGAATGGGCGGTGAATTTATTCCTACGCTGGACGAAGGCGATTTTGTTATCCAGCCAGTGCTCAAAACCGGAACTTCGCTTTCCAAAACCATCGAACTGACAACGCAGATGGAAAATATTCTGATGGAGAAATTTCCCGAAGTGGAGAAAATTGTCTGTCGTATCGGCGCCGCAGAAGTGCCGACCGACCCGATGTCCATGGAAGAAATTGACATGATTATCCGCTTAAAACCGAAAAAAACCTGGACTTCTGCCAAAACGAAGGAAGATTTGGCTGAAAAATTCAAGGAAGCGTTGAATATAATTCCGGGTATTGAGTATGAATTTACACAGCCCATTGAAATGCGTTTTAATGAGTTGATTACAGGCGTTCGGGCCGATATTGCCGTGAAAATATTTGGCGATGACTTGGACTATTTGAGTCAGAAAGCTCAAGAAATCAGACTGTTAATAGAAAAAGTGGATGGTGCGGGCGATGTTATTCTGGAAAAAACAACCGGACTTCCGCAGATGAATGTAGCCTACAATCGGTCGAAAATTGCTTATTATGGAATTGATATCAAAACACTTAACTCGTACCTTGCTACGGCTTTCGGTGGAGAAATTACCGGAAGCGTATTTGAAGGTGAGCGCAGATTTGACATGGTGCTTCGTCTGCAAGAAGCCGACAGAACCGATATTGACAATGTACGCCAGCTTCCCATTCCGCTTCCGAATGGCTCGCAAGTGCCTTTGAGTGAATTGGCCGACATTAATTATGCGGAAGGACCAGCTAAAATAAGCCGGGAAAACACGCACCGCCGGGTGGTGGTGAGCGTGAATGTCCGCAACCGCGACTTGCAGTCGGTGGTGGAAGATATTCAGGCTGTGGTGGATGAAAACGTGAAACTCAATCCGGGCTATTATATCAGCTACGGCGGTCAGTTTGAAAACCTGCAGAACGCTACCAAGCGCCTTGTTTTTGCCGTTCCAATTGCTTTGGCACTGATTTTTATCTTTCTGCACTTTGCTTTCAAATCAATGAAAGATTCCATTATGATTTTTACAGCCGTTCCGTTGTCTGTAGTTGGTGGAATAATGGCTCTTTGGATACGTGGAATGCCGTTTAGCATCTCTGCCGGTGTAGGATTTATTGCTTTGTTTGGTATAGCGGTGCTCAATGGAATTGTCCTTATTGAGCACCTTAAACACCTGAAAGAGAAAGGGATGAAGGATATGAACGAATTGGTAATGAAAGGCACTGCCGACCGCTTGCGTCCGGTGATACTGACTGCGTCTGCCGCCGCCATGGGTTTTCTGCCAATGGCAATTTCCACAGGTGCCGGAGCCGAAGTGCAACGCCCGCTGGCTACAGTTGTAATAGGCGGTTTGATAACTTCTACTATGTTGACAATGATTGTGCTGCCTTTGTTGTTTAAAGTTTTTCACGACGACGAAGGATTAAAATATAAGATTGTGAGAAAATTCAAATCAAAGAACTTTATCATTCCGTTGTTGCTGGCTGTTTCAGGAGCGTTGTCGGCTCAGACGTCAACTTACTCGCTCGAACAATGCGTGGATTTTGCACTGAAAAATAACAAGGAACTGGGTGCTTATAGCTTAAAAATTGAAGAACGAAAAGCCTTGGCAAAGCCCTTTATGGCGGTTGACAAAACGCAGGTTTACTACGGTTACGACCAGGCAAACGTAGCTGAAAATGGTCATCCTATCCAAACGGTGGGCGTGGAACAAACTTTTTTATTCCCCACAATATATGGAATGAATGTGCAAATGAATCGGATGGAAGTAACGCAAGCCGAACTGGAACTTCAAAAACAACGCATGGCGTTGATAAAAAATGTGGCTGCGTCTTATTATTCCGTTCAGTTCTTTCAGGAAAAACAGCGCTATTTTATGCGTGTGGATAGTCTGTATGCCCGAATGAGCGTAATGGCTGAAACGCAGCTGCGACTGGGTGACATCAGCCGGTTGGATAAACTGAACGTGCAGGCAAAAAAACAGCAAACCGCATTGGAATTGAGCAAAATAGCCATTGAAATTCAGAATGCTTACAGCAGTTTGAAGGCGATGATGCAGACCGGCGAAGATTTTCGGATTTCTGAAAACAGCTTAAAAACAATTGCCGTTCATGAGCCTGATTTTCAAAATAATCCGGTTATTCAACAATACCGGTTGCGATCCGATTATTTGAAAACAAGTTCAAAAGCCGAACAGCACCAGCTGCTTCCGGATATTTCGCTGGGATATTTCTATGGCAACAACCGCTATGAAAATGCACACGGCTATCACGGATTTCAGGTAGGGTTGGGTATTCCGCTCTTCTGGGGCAGCCAGCGCTCCAAAATCAAAGCGAGCCGGATTGCCTCCGATGCCAACGAATTGCTATTGCAAAACAACTTGATATTGCTGGAAATGAAATATAGAAACTTGCAGAATGAATTGAGTAAATTCAGCAAAACCATTGATTTCTATAACAATACGGGAAGGCAATTAAGCGGTGAAATTACCCGTACAGCCTCGCGGAGCTATGAAACAGGCGAAATTGATTTTTACCAATTTGCGGTGAGCATGGAAAATGCACTGAAACTGCAGCTTGATTATTACGAAGCTGTTTCGGAATATAACAGGGTGGCCTTAGAGATTAATTATTTGACAGCCCCTAATCCCTAACGTGGAGGTTTGGAAAGGTTTTAAAGGCACGCTGTGCCTAAGGTACGTAGTACCCAACTATTTTGTACAAATTGAATACGAAAAAAATGAAAATGTGCATGACATCGAACCATATTTTCATAAAAAATTAATAATATCAAAAATTATCCCCCTTTTGGGGTTAGGGGCATCCTTATGAAAACAACCAAAAACCTACTAATCTATGCATCTGCATTGCTGGTACTTTTTTCCTGCGGGAAAAAAGTAGCCAGTGAAGGCATTGCTGCGGAAACAGTGGAACCGAGCTTGACTGAAATCACATCCGAGCAGTTCAAAACCAACGGAATGAAGCTGGGCGAAGTGAGTATGCAAACGTTCACGGATGAAGTTGTGTGCAAGGGATTTTTGTTTGCACCTGCTAATGGAATAGCAAAAATAAGCACGCCGATTGCCGGAACGGTACAAAATATCCGCTTCAAAATCGGAGATTTTGTGCGTCAGGGACAAGTGGTTTGTCATATTTCAGGGAGTGAGTTTCTGGTCTTGCAGCAGCAGTTTGCCGAAGCATCTGCCAGTTTTCAGAAAGCCAAAGTGGACTACGAACGTGTCAAAGCGCTTCGTGCCGAGAAAATCGGTGCTGAAAAAGATTTAACGACGTTGGAAAGTTTGCACAAGGCTTCTTTTGCCACATACAGCGCCTTGAAAGCCCGCATTCAAGCGCTTCGGATAAATACGGCACAGATTGAAAATGGGCAGATGTACACCTCTTTTCCTGTCGTTTCGCCCATCAGTGGATTTATTACCAAAACCGGTGTTGTTATAGGACAGTACGTGGATATGCAGAATGCACTTGCCGAAGTAGTCAATGTGAATAGTTTGCAATTGCAACTATCTGTTTTTGAGATGGATGTGAATAAACTAAGAGTAGGGCAGCAGGTGCGTTTTGGAGTTGGTGGTAACGGCTCTAACAGCTTGAAAGCTGCTTTGACTACCGTTGGAAAAACCATCAATCCCGATACAAAAACTGTTGATTGCATTGCAAAAATTGATGCGTCGGACAAAAGCAAACTGATCCATCAAAGCTACGTGGAAGCAAAGATTGAAGTGAACGAACTGGAAGTCAGAGCCCTTCCGAGAGAAGCTGTCCAAAAACAAGAAAACGAATACTTCGTTTTTGTTTTAGAAAAACAGGAAAACGATAAATACTTCCTGAAAAAAACAAAAGTGGAAGTCGGAAAAGGCAACAACGCATTCATCGAGATTTTAAGCGTACTTCCGGCGGATAAACAAGTAATAGTAAGCGGACTAGAAACTTTATAAAAATGTCAGAGCAAATATTGATAAAAAAGCAAGCGAAATATCTCCCGACTTTTTACATGTCAAGTTCGACTTGACTTATTTTTATTACCTGAGGTCATCTTGGTTTTTTTAACAGTAGAAAACATAGTTTTTTGAATTGCTTAATCTATCTCCATATCTAAATTTTTCCTTAATTTTTCTACAAGAGGATAGTCTGTTGCCATTCTTTTATAGATTTCTTTTGGGGTTTGGTGTTTGACAAATTCGGTTTCAGGAATAAATTCCACTTTCAATCTAATGGAAGTGTTGTGAAGCTCTCTCCGCAGATAATTCAGAATATCCATCTGAATCAGTTCTTTTTCCTGAAATTTATTGTCCACCATCACTTCAATGGTATTGTCATCTTTCAGTGAAGGAGTGCGCGCGCTCAAAAATGCTTTTGTGCCTGGATTCAACTCTTCTTTCTTGCTGAATTCCTGCCATTTAGCCACTAAATCTTCGTTAGTGAACGATGCGTTTTTTGTTATTTCTTTTTCTTCACTGGAAGCAGTTGAAGTTGGTATGTTTTCTGGTTTCACAGAAGAAATAGAAATACTTACCGAGGGTGGAAACTTAACGGATGGAGCTGGTTTTGGAATGGTTTTCTTATCAGGATCACTCGCAGGAGCAGATTGTACGGTATTGGTTGCTTCCGGCTGACTGACAGTAACCGTTTCAGCTGGTTTTTCCGCCGGCTGTGCTATTTCTTTTTCCTCAACTACTGTCTCAACGGCTGATGCAGGTTTATAGTTTTGAGCTGATTCTTGTTTGTTTGTTAGAGGCGTGGAAGCAGGTGTAATTTTTTGAAGAACAACAGGTTCCTCATTTGTCAGGATTTTTTTTTTAACGCCGTTCAGCTGGCAGATTTTAATCAAAGCAAGTTCAATTAATAATCTCTTATTTTTGCTGATGCGGTAGTTCAAATCGCAATCGTTGCTGATGCTCAACGCACTGAAAAGAAATTCTACGGAACAAGCCGATGCTTGTTGCTTGTACCTTTCTCCGATATCTGCACCTACTTCAAGGAGCTGGATCGTAACCGGATCTTTGCTGACAAGCACATCACGCAAGTGTGAACTCAGACCGGAAATAAAATGATGAGCATCAAAACCTTTGTTGAGAACTTCGTTGAAAATCATTAAAGCTTCACTCACATCACCTTCGAGTGCTTTATTTACCAATCTGAAATAGTACTCATAATCAAGCACATTGAGGTTCTCAATAGTTGATTCATACGTAATATTATTCCCGCTGAAACTTACCAGCTGGTCAAAAATAGAAAGTGCATCACGCATTCCTCCATCACTTTTTTGAGCAATGATATTGAGGGCATTTTCATCGATTGTTACTCCTTCTTTCGAAGCAACAAATTTGATGTGCGCAACGGTATCAGCTACCGAAATCCGGTTGAAATCATAAATCTGGCAACGGGAAAGAATCGTAGGAATGATTTTATGTTTCTCAGTCGTTGCAAGGATAAAAATAGCATGAGCAGGCGGCTCTTCCAGTGTTTTCAGAAAGGCATTGAATGCACCTTGTGAAAGCATGTGGACCTCATCGATGATATAGACGCTGTATGAACCAATTTGTGGTGGAATCCGAACCTGATCGGTGAGCGAACGAATGTCGTCCACACCGTTGTTGGAGGCGGCGTCAAGCTCGTGGATATTGTATGAGCGCTGTTCGTTGAATGTTTTGCAACTTTCGCACTCGTTGCAGGCTTCGAAATCTTCGGTCAGATTGTTGCAATTGATTGTTTTGGCAAAAATACGGGCGCAGGTAGTTTTTCCAACTCCTCTTGGACCACAAAAAAGATATGCATGAGCAAGTTTGTTGGTCTTAATGGCGTTTTTAAGGGTGGTGGTAAGTGCATCCTGTCCCACAACCGACTTGAAAGTGGAAGGGCGATATTTTCGGGCCGAAACAACGAATGAATCCATCTGCAAAGTGTTTTCGATTTTTTAAAATGAATTACAAATATAGGTTTTTTTAATTGAAACGACAAACATTGTTCTGAATAGAAAATAGAAA
>CAZIRA010000024.1:0-9229 GCA_964541615.1 uncultured Paludibacter sp. | reverse complement strand
AATATAGGTTTTTTTAATTGAAACGACAAACATTGTTCTGAATAGAAAATAGAAAATAGAAATTAGAAATTAGAAATTAGAAATTAGAAATAAAACAATTAATCGATAAGAGATTTTGAAAGGCGCAAGGAAACTCTGATTTTTTATATCACACAATAAGGGGTATCTTTGCAGGTAAATAAAACATTCAGACTATTAAAAAAATTATGAGCGAAGCAGTTGTTTGTCCGAAATGCGGATCTGATTACACCTATGAAAATGGTGCTGTGTGGGCGTGTACGCAGTGTTTTCACGAATGGAATCCCGCAGAGTTGGCACAAGAAAAAGAGAACGAAAGTAAAGTGTTTGATTCCAACGGAAATGAACTACAAAACGGTGATTCTGTGGTAGTAATCAAAGATTTACCCGTAAAAGGTATGCTGAGACCGGTAAAAGCCGGAACGAAAGTAAAAAATATCCGCCTTACCGACGGCGATCACAATATTGACTGTAAAATCGACGGTTTTGGATCAATGGCATTGAAATCAGAATTTGTGAAAAAAGCATAGATCAACTTAATAACACGCAAAGAATCAATGTTTATATGAATTCAAAACTCAAAACTAATGCTTAACTTCTATCACAAAAGGCTTTGATGAGGTATAACTGGTGAAAAGTCCAATCCCGTTTTCAATGTTTGAGCGCACCTGAACGGGCTCCACGAACGGATTATCACCCACATTAGAAGCTGAAATCATAGACCTTACATACCAGTAGTAGTCCGGCGAGATTTCATGCAGATAGATTAAATACACCGTTTTTTCCGGATTTTTACCGTCATATTCATATGGACTCTCTTTGTATTTTACCTGATCGAGCCTGATATAGTCAGAAAATTGAATATCGTACTCTTTCCCGTTAATCAAGTCATCAGAAAATACATTGTAGTGGTAAGAATTCCCTCCTTCACCAAAAATATCTTCAAATCCGCCCATTTGGTTTTGATTTTGATTTTGAAAAATCACATCATCAAAATTGGTTAAATACCTCTCAAAGTAGTCACTTTCATTAATTAATCCGCCACTGGAAGGATTGTTTTTATCAAAATACGTTCTCTGCTTTACCACCAATCGGTAGAAATTCTTCTCTTTACCTTTGTCTTGAAATCTCATTTTGAAGCGGAAATGTAGCTCTCGAAACTCGCCGATAGTATCATGTTTCATGTCATTGTTAGTTTCATAATAATAAAAATAATCGTACTTTTTTGAACTGGTAGAACTGGTATCAACTGCAAGAATGGTAGGTTGCAAAGGGATTTTTGTCAAGCCGGAAACAGGTGCAAATCCAGGAGCGCTCACTTCGATTTTTACCTCATCTCCCGCAGAAACTTTGTAATCAGCTCCATACGTTCCGATTGAGGGGTATTTCACCAGTTTCCCCCGATCTACTCCGTTCACAATCAGCTTCAAATCGGCATTTTCGATGTACTTTGTCCCAGTGTTTTTTTCCAGAAAAAAGCGCGATGAGGACACTTCGGCCACAATGGTAGAATCAGGTGAAATAATGCTGTTCACCACCAGCATGGGAGCAGTAATTTCGCCGTTAAAATCAATTGTCTTTTCACAGCCAATTGTCAGAAAGGCTATTATAAGGATATATAATATTTTTTTCATAATCTTATCTGCGTAATCTGTATATATCTGTGAAATCAGTGTTTTTAAAATTTAAAAGAATAACTCACAGACGGAATAATCGGAAAAAGTGTTACCTGCTTGAACACACTTTTAGATTCATACGTTGTGATTGGATTTCCGTTAGAATCTGTTCCCATCCTCACACTTCCTTCTGAAGATGGGTACACCATAAACGGATTTTTCTGGTTGTAGGCGTTGTACACGCTTATATTCCACGTACGGACACCACGTTTTTTCTTTTTATGAAAATTCACACCAATATCTGCCCTGTGATAATTGTTGAATCGGTAATTATTCCTTGAACTTATATGAGAAATATTGTTCGAATAAAATCCACCCGAAAATCTGTCCTGGTCAGGAATATTGATTCCCTGATATTCGTGAAGGCCGAGAGTTGCGGTATTTCCTGTAGCGAAAACCCAGGTTCCGGATAGATCAATTTTTTCGGAAAATTTGTGTGTAACCGTGAAGCTGATATCGTGCCGGCGGTCGTATTTGGCAGGGAAAACCTTACCGAAATTAATCTCTTCACCCGGACGGTCAAACAACCGTTCGGTTTTTGACCAGGTATATCCGAGCCAGCCGGTGGTACTTCCAAACGAACGCTGAGCCAGGAACTCAATACCGTAGGACCAACCATTTCCCGAGACCACTTTATCTTCCCATCCCGATGAACTTCCCATGAAGGATGCGCCGTCCCTGTATTCTATCAGATTATCCATCGATTTGTAATATCCTTCCAGCGATAAATCGAGCACATCATTCAGGTTGTAAAAAACACCCAAAGCATACTGGTGTGATTTCATCGGTTCAATCCGCTTGGTCGCAGGCACCCAAAGATCAGTAGGCAGGCTGATGCTGTTATTAGAGAGCAGGTGGATGTACTGAGACATTTGAGCATATCCGGCTTTGAAAGAGAGTTTTTCGCCAGCCAGTAAACGTATTCCTAATCGTGGTTCCAGCGATGTATATCTCTCTTTCTGAACATGATACGTGGAAAAATGAAGTCCGGTATTCACTTTAAGCCAATCGGTGATTGAAATATTATCTTCGAGATAAGTAATGGTTTCGTGCGCATAAATATTCTTGCTTCCTATGACCGTGTCAATTTTGAATTCCGTGCCATAATCGTTGTCTTTGGCATAAATGGAAGAAACATCAGGCCGGAAAGTATGGTACGTGTAGCTTGTCCCGAATTTAATGTCGTGAGATGTGTTTGGCGAATAATCGAAATCCGCTCGAAGAGACCAGTCTTCAATTCCCGAACGATATCCCATTTTCATTTCAGAACTCGTACTTTTAGGAGGCTCTACCTGCTTGTTTATCGATTCATTTTCATATCCAACGCTCATCAGTGACCTGTATTTGGTATATGAACCTGTAATATTCATGAATAATTTGTTGGTTACCAGATGGTTCCATCTTAGTGCTCCAAGCGTATTTCCCCAGTCCCATCCCATATTCATCCATTCGGAAGATTCTCCGTAATTTGTATTCGAATACTTTGTGCGGTATTTTGCATATACGGCGTCATCACCTTTGTAGGCACTAAGGAAAAGCTTGTCCCGGTCAGAAAATTTATGCGTAATTTTAGCATTCAAGTCATAGAAATAATATCCGGCCGTGGTTTTAGTGTCAGCGTTATCCGGATTAGATTGTTTCACTCCATATCTGATAATCGGTTGCGCCAGGATATCCATATACGTCCGCCGGGCTGAGATGTTGAAAGTGGTCTTTTCTTTCCAAATCGGTCCTTCCAGATTTATTTTTGAGGAAATAAGCCCTACGCTGATATTGCCGTGATAATTCTTGTCGTCGCCGTCATTCATCCGAACATCAACGACTGAGGATAATCTTCCTCCAAATCGTGCTGGGAAACTTCCTTTGTAAAGCGTCACGTTTTTTACAGCATCGGTATTGAATGCAGAAAAGAAGCCAAACATGTGATTCACGTTGTAAATAGGAATTCCATCGAGGAGAATCAAATTCTGATCGGGACCACCTCCTCGAACGTATAATCCAGCCGAACCTTCCGTACCGGATTGAACGCCGGGAAGGAGCTGGAGTGCTTTTATCAGGTCATTTTCTCCAAAAAGCGTGGGAATATTTTTTATCTGCTCTATCGGCACTTCGATGGCGCTCATTTGCGAACCCTGCACGCCAAGTTCATTTCTCCGTCCAACAACCGTTACCTCTTTCAACGAAATGCTAGAATTCAATTTGATGTTAATAACTGTGTCACAGCTCAGCTGAAATTCCCGTACATCGGTGGTGAAGCCCACATAACTGTAATTCAGCGCTACTTCGCCGGCAGGCAGTGTGATGGAGTAGTGTCCAAAATTGTTGCTTACAACACCTTTTCGTGATACGTTGTCAAAAACAGATGCGCTGATAAGAGTCTCGCCGTTTGACTCGTCGGTAATAAAACCGCTGATTGTAAATCGCTGGGCAAGAAGGGATGTAGTAAAGAAAAATGCTACAATAGTTGTGACAACAAGAATTTTTTTTGCGTGCATGATTAAGTGAGTGATTTTATGATGCAAAGGTAGAGAATTTAATTTACCGTATGTGTAAATTAAATTAAATAACCACTTAATATTATGATATTTTTTTAGGTCAAAACGGTGCGTAGGGAATTGAAATTTAACGTTATTTAATTTCTTATGATAAAAAAATAGACCCTTACGAAAAGCGTAAGAGTCTATTTAGAGAAATAATCAAGGTTTTGGGGTTTGTATCTTTGTGTTTATTTATTCAATTTTTGTTTTGCTTTCTCAGCATTCTTTTGTGCCTTTTCAGCGTTTTTCTGAGCCTTTTCAGCATTTTTGCGGGCTTTTACGGCTTCTTTTTCAGCTTTCTTTTGAGCTTTTTCTGCATCCTTCTGAGCTTTCGCAGCTTGTTTTTGAGCTTTCACAGCTTCTTTATCAGCTTTTTTCTGAGCATTGGCTGCTTTTTTTTCGGCTTTCAAGCGTGCTTTTTCAGCAGCTTGGTTTGCTTTTTCTATTTTCTTTTGTGCTTTCTCAGCTTCTTTAGCGGCTTTTGCTTCTGCTTTTTCTTTTTGCTCTTGGGCTTTGGCATTGGCAGCATCTATTTTCTGTTGTGCTTCTTCAGCTTCTTGCTGTGCTTTTTCGGCACGTTTGGCAGCTTCTTCGTTTTGCTTGTCAATTTTTTCTTGTGCTTTTTGCGCTTTTTCAGTTGCTTTTTCTGCAGCCTGATCAGCTTTTTCTATCTCTTTTTGTACCTTTTCAGTATCCTTTTGGGCTTGCTCGGCTTGTTTTTGAATTTTTTCAGCTTCATCCAGTTTTTGTTTCTGCTCTTTCAGGTAAGCATCTTGTTCAGCTCTCACTTGTTTGTTGAATGCTTCGCGGTGCTCTACATTTTTGATGTAAGGAGTCTCGCTGTTCATCACTATTTCCACCTGTTTTGCATTCCTAAAATCAACATCCTGGAATTTTTCAGGTACATTCGGATTGTTGAACCATTGTCCGTTTTCTTCGTAGATATAAATGCTTTTGTTCAGATCGTAATACATATTTTGATCAGGAAGAAAAACGTGAGTCGTTTTTGTACGATATCCGTTTGCGGGCGCCCAAGGCGGAGTAACTGCTCCAAGCTCTGTCGGTAATGTGAAAATTGCTGCAAGAGCAATCACAAATGCGAAAATGCAACGTTTTGTTCTCATAATAAAAAGTTAATTTAATTTAATGTCTGATATTCCAAATATAGTGCCAAATTTTAATATATCTTAAATTAATCTTTAGAGAAACACATTGAAAACTCCTCTAATAGAGTGATAGAGGAGTTTTAACTTTTAAAATGAATTTCAAAAAAACATCGGTCTTATCGTAATTCAAGTTCACTGAAATTTTCATTAGAATTGTTAAAAACATTTCAGCTTAATTGATTGTACGAAATTGTAATTCTTGAAGTTCTCGTCAATCAAAAACAAGAAATCTGTTAGTACCTGTATACCCTTTTCTTTCCGTTGTTTTTGTAGTATTTCTTAGCAGTTTTGTTCGATTTTTTGTGATACTCTTTTTGAATTTTGTTCATATCTTTGTGGTAGGCCTTACGGCTTTTTTCCATCTGTTTGTAATGCTCTTTTTGCGCTTTCGAATTCCAATATTTCACTCGGTGGCTGCGGTTATACTCGTACGGACGGTCAGTACGGATTTCAAGTTGAACCTGAGGAGCCATTCTTAAGTTTACATTTCTGAAAACGGCCGGAAGCGCCACGCTTGTAGCCCAGTTTCGTCCATTCATATAGATATAAACGCCTCGGTGCAGGTCGTAGTAGAAGTTTTGCTGCGGGAAATAGATTTGTCTTGTTTTCTCCCTGTATCCGTGAGCCGGCGCCCAAGGTGGAGGAGTTGCCGCGGTTTCAACCGGGACTGCTATCATCAGTGCTAACATTGCAACGAATGCAATGAATAATTTTTTCGTTTTCATAATCTTTCGGTTTTGATAGGTTTTACTGAAAATTCTATTAATTTTGTAAATATAATTTCAAAAGCCGTGCCAAGAGTGTAGAATTTTACTTTAATGGAAATCAAAAAAATACATATATGAAGTTTGAAGGCGTCAGGGTGTTTTTACTGCCTTTCAAGCGGTTTAAAGAGGGTGCGGCATTTGCTCTGCCCGGTATCGGTATTTTTATTGGAAAAGGGTGCGAAACTGACCGGCAGCTGCTCAGGCACGAGTTTGGGCACATGCTGCAGTATCGGAAATGGGGATTCTGGCTTTTTTGGAAGCACATTGCTCCCGACAGCCTGAAAAGCGCAAAAAAAGCACAGAAATATGCTCACAATCACATGGACACTTGGACCGAATGGTCGGCTAACAGGCTTTCTTACGACTATTTTATGCAACCGGAAGATTGGAATTTAAGGCGCTTTCCGATAAAGCCCGGCTCCAAAAACATTGCTGGAAAGCCAAAATTCACAGAAAACAATGATGACTTTCTGAAAAACTGGGTGGAAGGGTGAGGAAGTCTGATGTCCGATGTCCGAAAATCAAATAAAAATTTATAAATCAATAAAATATGTATCCATTAAAATTCAAATCCATCGTAAAAGATAAGATCTGGGGTGGCGACAAGTTGGAGAAACTGTACGGAAAAAATCCGGACGGACTTCCAAACATCGGTGAAAGCTGGGAACTTTCGGGTTATCCGGGTGATGTCTCAGTTGTGACAAACGGTTATCTGGCAGGAAAAACGCTGCAAGAGCTTCTCGATACCTACGAAGAGCAATTTGTGGGAAATCGGGTGTACAACCGTTTTGGTAATTCATTTCCGTTGCTTTTCAAGTTGATTCATGCAGAAGACGACCTTTCCATCCAGGTTCATCCCAATGATGAAGTTGCGTTGAAACGTCACAATACGCTGGGTAAAACTGAAATGTGGTACGTACTGCATGCCGAACCGGGAGCTGAATTGATAATCGGATTTAATAAAAGTTATTCTAAAAAAGAGTATTCACAAGCCCTCGCTGAGGATAGAGTGGAGGAGTTGCTTCAACGAGTGCCCGTTCAATCCGGCGACTGCTTCTTTATCCCGGCTGGACTGGTGCATGCCATAGGCAAGGGAACTGTGCTTGCCGAAATTCAGGAATCGAGCGACGCCACCTACCGAATTTATGACTATAAACGTAAAGATTCAGCAGGCAACGAACGGGAACTTCACAACGACTTAGCGCTGGATGTGATTAATTTCAAAGCTTCCAAAAAGCCGAAAACCGAATATCAGCCCATTCTGAACGAAGCAGTGCAATTGGTGAAATGCGATTATTTCACTACAAATTTATTGGAATTTGATAAGAAAATCACGTTGCCATACAACCTCACAGAGACTTTTGTGGTATTTATGTGCCTGGACGGAAGTTTTGAGATTTCGGGAGGAACAAGTACTGTGAAGGTAGAAAAAGGGGAAACTGTCATGCTTCCTGCCGGAATGAAGTACCCCACGCTTATTCCAAATGGAAAAGCGAAAGTGTTGGAAGTATTTATAGATTGATAATTAAAATTATGGAAAATAAAAAATTCAAAGAGAGACGACGTCCTGAAAAAGAGATGATTTTTGGTACTCGTGCCGTTATAGAAGCCATTCAAGCCGGAAAAGAGATTGAAAAAATCCTTATCCGCAGGGACATGACCAACGATCTTTCCCGTGCACTTTATGCTGCACTTGAAGGAAGGGTAGTGCCGATCCAGAAAGTGCCGGCAGATAAACTTAATCTGCTGACTTCCAAAAATCACCAGGGTGTCATTGCGTTTATTTCGCCCGTGAGTTTTCAGCGGTTGGAGGATGTCATACCATTTTTATATGAAGAAGGACGCGAGCCTTTTGTGGTGGTGCTTGACGGCGTGACGGATGTGAGAAACTTTGGAGCCATCGCACGCACGTGTGAATGTGCAGGCGTGGATGCAATTGTAATACCTGCAAAAGGCGGAGCAGCTATTAATGCCGATGCCATTAAAACTTCCGCTGGTGCTCTGATGAACATCGCAGTGTGCCGGGAAGAAAATATGTGGGAAGCGCTGCGGTTTTTATCCAATTCCGGATTGAAACTGGTTGCAGCTACTGAAAAAGCCAAGGAAAACTATACAGATGCTTCTTATAAAGAACCAGTTGCGTTGGTGATGGGTTCTGAAGAAGAAGGAATAGCACCAGAGCACCTAAAACTTTGTAATTCGTTGGTGAAAATCCCTGTTCTTGGCAAAATTGAGTCGCT
Organism: uncultured Paludibacter sp.; assembly: GCA_964541615.1. GTDB lineage: Bacteria > Bacteroidota > Bacteroidia > Bacteroidales > Paludibacteraceae > UPXZ01. Next base: position 825 of record CAZIRA010000024.1, on the reverse strand, counting down.
CAATGTATCTGTAGCGGCCGGGGTGCTGATATATGAAGTGGTGAGGCAACGCTAAGCATCCTCACGACCTACCCTGAAGGGGAAGGAGAAATCATAGATGAGATTGATTAAGCAGAAAGAGAGAGATTTATGATTAAGGATATTATAAACAAGGATGAAAATTAAGCAAATGATGGAACTACCGCAATTTCCCCTTCCTTTGGAAGGGGGTAGGGGAAGGCTCCTCTACGAAGACAACCACATTATAGCCGTCAATAAAACCAGTTCGGAAATTGTGCAAGGTGACAAAACCGGTGATAAACCGCTTTCGGAAATTATCAAATTGTACGTCAAAGAGAAGTACAGCAAGCCCGGAGATGTTTTTCTGGGTGTTACTCATCGGCTGGACCGGCCGGTGAGCGGTGTGGTACTTTTTGCCCGTACGAGTAAAGCGCTTGCGCGTCTCAACGAAATGTTCCGTAATCAGGAAGTGGAAAAAACGTATTGGGCAATCGTTCAGAATCGGCCGAAAGAACCGGAAGGAAGGCTTGAGCATTACCTGGTGAGGAATGAAAAGCAGAATAAATCCTACGCATACGATACGGAAAAACCCAATTCCAAAAAAGCAACGTTAAGCTATAAATTAATTGCTTCATCAGAACGCTATCACTTGCTTGAGGTGATACTCGAAACCGGACGCCACCACCAAATCCGATGCCAGCTGGCGGCAATGGGATGTCCTATCAAGGGCGACTTAAAATACGGTGCACCCCGCTCCAATCCTGGCGGAGGAATCAGTCTTCACGCCCGTTCCGCCACATTTGTCCATCCCGTTTCGAAAGAAAA
>CAZIRA010000023.1:23870-28882 GCA_964541615.1 uncultured Paludibacter sp. | reverse complement strand
AAATTGAATAATACGATTTATTTATTAAACTAAAATTGATTTCATCATGAGTTTTAAGTTTGAACGTTTGATTATTAGGCAGAAAGCGATGGAGTTTGGTGAGGAAATAAACTCTTTTGCAATGACATTTCCTAATAATGAACTTTATAATCTATCATCACAAATAAAACGTGCTGTTGATTCAATCGCATTAAATATTGCGGAAGGCTCAATTGGTCAATCAAACGCAGAACAAATAAATTTATTGGTTATGCAATCCGTTTATTAGCTGAAGTATTCACTTGTTTGCATAAAGCCATAAGAAGAAAATACTGTAACGAAAACACTTTTAACAAATATTATCTTGATGCTTATGAATTAATGAATATGATGATTGCATTCAGAAAAAATTTGAACTAACTTTGAGTTTTTCGGTAAGCTTGGCAAAATAGAATATCTGTCATCCGTCATCAATCATCCAGCTTATAAAAACATGAAACTCCTTTACCCACTCTATTTTGTATATCAATGGCTGGTAGCAATGCCTTTGATGGTGATTTCTACAACAATCACCTCGATTTTAATATTTCTTTTCTCATTTATCGCTCCAAATCATAAGATTTCGTACTTGCCAGGAATAATCTGGGGAAGATTTTGTTGCTATATTTTCTTTATCAATGTGAAAGTGAGCGGATTGGAAAATATCGACAGGAAGCAATCTTATGTTTTTGCTGCTAACCATCAGAGTGCATTTGATATTTTGGCAGTTTACGGTTGGCTGCCGTACATTTTTAAATGGCTTTTGAAAATTGAACTTCGTAAAGTGCCTTTTTTAGGTGCGGCTTGCCAGTCTGCCGGACATATTTTTGTGGACAGAAGCAATCCGGTTGCGGCTAAAAACAGCATGGCAAAAGCAGTTGAACAACTAAGAAACGGCGTTTCAGTAGTAATTTTCCCGGAAGGAACACGCACAAAAACAGGAAAACTCGGGAAATTTAAACGTGGAGCTTTCCTGCTGGCAATGGAGCTGAAACTCCCTATCGTCCCCATCACCATTTCAGGTAGTTACGAACGAGTAAAAGGCCTGCGTGCATACCCGGGAACCATAAAAATGACAATTCATCCACCGGTAGATGTAACCACTTACTCCATGGATGAATCATCGGCATTACTTCGCCATACACAGGAGATAATCAGGTCTAGTCTTTAGTTTATAGTTTATAGAAAATAAAAAACTCAAAACTCGAAACTCGAAACTTAGTTTTACTGCAACCTTCCATTCTTAATCTCTTCTACTATTTCAGGATTGAGGAGCGTTGTAGTATCTCCAAAATCATTGAAATCACCTTCGGCAATTTTTCTCAAAATTCTACGCATGATTTTTCCGGAGCGGGTTTTGGGCAGTCCGGTCACAAATTGAATTTTATCAAGCTTTGAAATAGCACCGATCTGATCGGTTATGAGCTGGTTAATTTCCTTTTTCAAATTATTTTGATCCCTCCAAAGTCCTGTTTCTTTGATCACCACGTAACCATAAAGCGCATTTCCTTTGATATCGTGCGGATAAGGTACAATGGCACTTTCAGCCACTGCCTGATGCTGATTGATGGCATCTTCAATCGGAGCCGTTCCCAGATTGTGACCTGAAACGATTATCACGTCATCCACACGGCCGGTAATTCGATAATAGCCAACTTCGTCGCGTAGAGCACCATCGCCGGAGAAATATTTTCCTGGGAATTTCTTAAAATAGGTATCAATGTACCGCTGATGATCGCCCCAAATGGTGCGTGCGATGGCCGGCCAGGGAAATTCAATGCAAAGGCTACCCGATTTCTGATTCACTTCAATTTCATTTCGCAGTTCATCCATTATCACCGGCTTTATTCCCGGAAATGGAAGTGAGGCGTACGTTGGTTTGGTGGGTGTAACAAACGGGATGGCCGAAATCAGAATTCCGCCGGTTTCAGTCTGCCACCAAGTATCCACAAGGGGGCACCGCTTGCCACCAACATGCACATTGTACCAATGCCACGCCTCCTCATTGATCGGCTCTCCCACCGACCCAATCACCTTCAATGAATCCAAAGCGAATTTTTGAACGTAATCAATTTTCTCTTTTGCCAACGAGCGAATAGCCGTTGGAGCTGTGTAAAACTGGGTAATTTTGTGTTTTTCAATCACTTCCCAGAATCGGCTGTGAGTTGGATACGAAGGAATTCCCTCGAAAATGACTGTTGTGGCACCATTCAACAATGGTCCGTAAACGGTATAGGAATGTCCTGTAATCCATCCAATATCAGCTGTACACCAATAAATATCTCCGTTTTCGTAGTTGAAAACATTCTTGAACGTGTAAGCCGTGTAAACCATGTAGCCGGCAGTGGTATGAAGCATCCCTTTGGGCTGTCCGGTGGAGCCGGAAGTGTAAAGGATGAAAAGCGGATCTTCAGCATCCATAATTTCTGCTACGCTCGTCGTTTCGGCCTTTTCCAACAGCGGTTCGAGCCACAAATCACGGTCTTCAACCATGTTTACTTCCTGATTCGTACGTTTTACCACCAATACTTTTTCAATGCTTGGAGTATTTTTCAGAGCTTCATCGGCAATATTTTTCAGATCAATGGTTTTTGCACCGCGGAAACCACCGTCAGCTGTGATCAGCATTTTGCAGGTACTGTCGTTGATGCGGGTAGAAAGTGCATTGGCAGAAAAACCACCGAATACCACTGAATGTATTGCCCCAATCCGTGCACAGGCCAATACGCTGAAAGCCAACTCGGGAATCATCGGCAGGTAAATGCAGACACGGTCGCCCTTCTTAATTCCCTGATCGCGAAGCACATTGGCCAAACGGGAAACTTCGGCATATAGCTGACTGTAGGTGTAATAACGAGGAGCTTCATTGGGATTATTCGGCTCAAAAATGATGGCATTTTTATCGCCTTTGTTGGCTAAGTGCCGGTCGATGCAGTTTTTGGTAATGTTTACTTTGGCATTTTTGAACCAAGTAAATTCGGCTTTCTGCATATCAAATTCCACAACTTTATCCCATTTCTGGTACCAGGTAAAATTTTCATCAGCAATTTTATGCCAGAATTTTTTCGGCTTTTGAATGGAACGCCGGTACACTTTAAAGTACTTTTCCAGTGTTTCGATGGTGTAATTGCTCATAGATTGTAAGTTTTTATAAAGCAAAACAGAAAATTAGCAACAAATGTTTAACAAAATACTAAAATTTGAAAACAATGAGATCGGTTATTCAATTTTTACTGCAAAAATTGAGGATATAAAAATATTATTGAAAACCATTTTAAAATTTTCTCAAAGATTAATTTGCTTTTCTTTGAAATAAATTGAAAACAATTTGTTATTTAAAGTTAATTATTAAATTTTTCAAAAATACTATTTATTTGATTATAATCATTTTAATTCATTATCTCCAAATTAATTTAAAATATATTGAGTACTATGTATTGCACGGTATTATGGTTTTACATACTTTTGTGTCGTACAAGGAACTATTATTATTCACACACTTAAATTTATAAAATCATGTCAAGTAAGTACGACGATTTAGAAAAGTTGAGAGACCTTTTTGCTAAAGGAACAATCACAGAATCCGAATTCAAAGCTGAAAAAGAAAAACTTCTCAGCGGAACTTTGGAAGAAAGAATTGCTGAAAAGCCAGCGGACGACAACCGCAGTTACAACTCACTGATGCATTTATCGCAGTTTGCTAATTTCTTGTTCCCATTTTTGGGCCTAATTGTTCCCATTGTGATGTGGGCAACACGGAAAGATGAGAGTGAAAGCGTAGATACAAACGGAAAAATCATTCTGAACTGGACCATCAGCACATTTATCTACGGTATAGTATTGATGCTGATTTTTGTAGCTGTTATTTTGGTTTTCGGTGGAACTATGGCTCTTTCCGGCATGGCTTATGAAAACGGCACATTTGACGGATTTTTGGATGAAAGCCCCTGGATGGTATTCAGATTCCTCGGTGCATTGGGTGTAATTTTACTTCCATTAATTGCTATCGGCATCTTAGATTTTGTATTTACCATCATCGGTGCGGTGAAAGCAAACCATGGTGAAGTTTGGAACTACCCGTTGAGCATCCGTTTTTTCAAAACTCCTCCTTCTACCCCAAAAACCGCGGTAAAAGAATAACTAATCGATGTAAATAAAACCTCCAATCAATCCCGTTCCAAAGTCATCAACTAAGAATTATGATCAATCTGACTAACATAAACAAAACCTACTATACCGAAGCAACATCGCTTCATGTGCTGAAAGGCATCGATCTGACCATTGAAAAAGGAGAATATGTTTCCATCATGGGAGCATCCGGATCCGGAAAATCGACTTTGCTTAATATCATCGGAATATTGGACTCGTACGACGAAGGCGACTATATGCTGAACGGAAAACTTATCAAAAATCTTTCTGAAAAACAGTCGGCGCTCTGTCGCAACGAAATGATCGGTTTTGTATTCCAATCCTTCAACCTGATCAACTACAAAAATGCGATGGAAAATGTGGCATTACCGCTTTATTACAAGAATATAAGCCGTAAAAGGCGAAATGCCATCGCAATGGAATACCTGGACATGATGGGACTGAAAGACTGGGCTACCCACTATCCAAACGAAATGTCGGGCGGACAAAAACAGCGTGTGGCAATAGCCCGTGCTATTATTTCACAGCCCAAAGTCCTTCTTGCCGACGAGCCTACGGGAGCCCTGGACAGCAAAACCTCCGAGGAAGTAATGGGCGTACTAAAAGAACTTAACAAAACAGGAATCACCACCATTATTGTAACCCACGAACAATCTGTGGCAGATACAACCGACAGAATCATTCGGATAAAAGACGGTATGATTGAAGCCCCTCTAAATCTCCCCAAAGGGGAGACTTTAGACCTGCATAAAGCTTAATGAATGCAAGTGTTTAATTTCACTAAAAATCATCCTCAGGTGGAGTAGTTTTAGCAGTTAAATGGTTAAATAGTTGAGTAGTTGAGT
>CAZIRA010000023.1:0-23770 GCA_964541615.1 uncultured Paludibacter sp. | reverse complement strand
TAGTTGAGTAGTTGAGTGGTTGAGTGGTAATTTAATTTCTTGAAAATAAAATCTTGATTTTTAAAGTCTTACATCTAAATGTCTATGATCTAAAAGTCTAAAAAAAATGTCTGACAAATTCAAAAATATAAACAGTGATTCGTTGAAAAGGAAATTCCCTCTGAGCGATTTGGGTGAACTAATGCACGAAATTTTTTCGGCATTGAAGCACAACAAACTGCGCACAACGCTCACCGGACTTTCTGTTTCGTGGGGAATTTTTATACTCATCGTGCTACTCGGAGCCGGCAACGGGCTGAAAAACGGCGTGACCACCAACTTCGCCCAGCGTGCCATCAACACCATTCAAATGTGGCCGGGAACCACTTCGAAACCGTTCAAAGGACTAAAAACGAACCGTTCGCTGAATTTCTCTGAAAAAGAGCTGAACCACATCGACGAATCAATCAAAGAAAAAGAAGATCAAACCGGAATCATCAATAAAAATTCCACCATCACTTACAAGCAGGAATTTGGAAACTATACTATAAAAGGTGTCCATCCGGCTTATCTGCTGGTTTTCGGTTTGGAATTTCAGCCCGGAAGCGGACGCTTTATCAACAACCTGGACATTAAAAACAGGGATAAAGTAATCGTGTTGGACAGAAAAATTGCCGAAATCCTTTTCAAAAAGGAAGATCCGCTTGGACAATATGTGAAAGTGGGTTCAATCATATTCAAAGTCATCGGCATCAACACCAAAAAAGAGGGTTGGGACGGTTCGCAGGCATATATCCCCTTCACAACTGCGCAGTCGATTTACAATCCCGACAAAAAATTCGGCTCCATCGCATTCACTACCAGCGGACTGGACACGAAAAAAGAGAACGAAGACTTCAATGAAAAGTTAAAAAATAACATGTCGCAAACGATGATGTTTGACCCGAAAGACGAACAGGCACTCTGGATCAGCAACTCGCAGGAAAATTACCTTCAAACGATGAAAATTTTCAACGGATTAAATCTGTTTGTGACCATCGTGGGAATTTTTACGCTGATTGCAGGAATTGTGGGTGTGAGTAATATTATGCTCGTTTCAGTAAAAGAACGAACCCGCGAAATCGGCATCCGCAAAGCCATCGGTGCTCCACCGGCCAACATTCTCCGATCTATAGTCATCGAGTCAATCCTTATAACTGCAGTTTTCGGCTACATTGGTATGATGCTCGGTATAGGACTTACAGAGATTGTCAATTTTATCATGGAGCAAGGCGCTTCGTCAGCTACAGAAAGCTCTAATCCTGCTGAAGGAATGACTATTTTTAAAAATCCGACCGTTCAGTTGAGCTACGTCCTGTTTTCTACGGTGATTTTGATAATTGCAGGAGTTATAGCAGGTTACATGCCGGCACGAAGGGCTACAAAAATAAAACCGATAGAAGCAATGAGAGAGGAGTAAAAGTCAATAGTTCAGAGTTATTTAGTTCTGAGTAAAAAAAACCGGACAAAATTAGACATCTGCAAAATCGGGAGGACAGACATTCTTGTCTTTCATTCTGAAAAAAATTAAAAAATGACAGAGAACATACATAACGAAATACAGGATCTGAAAACTTCGCGTAAAGCCACCATTTCAGAAAAATTCAAAGGTGCCGGAATTTTCGATATTGACCGTTGGCAGGAGATTTGGCAGGCCATTACACACAATAAATCACGAAGCGTGCTTACAGCTTTCGGCGTTTTTTGGGGAATGTTTATGCTTGTAGTGATGGTTGGCGCCGGCGATTCTTTGCAGAAAGGAATGCAGGAACAAATCGAAGGTTTTGCGACGAATTCTTGTTTCGTAAGCAATTCCATCACTTCGGAGCCGTACAAAGGGTTCAAAAAAGGTCGTTCCTGGAACATCATCAACTCAGACATTCCAATTTTGGTACAAAAAGTTACAGACATCCAGCATCTTTCGCCTGTGTTGTTTGGTGGGCGTTCGACAGAAAGAAACGTAATCCGCGGGGAAAAATCGGGTTCGTTTAATTCTAAAGGCGTATATCCTAACTACAACGAAATTGACCGCAATAAAATGAGCTACGGGCGTTTTATCAACGATATTGACGTAGCCGAAAAACGTAAAGTCTGCGTCATCGGTAAGCGGGTTTATGAAGTGCTTTTCAATAACGGCGAAAATCCACTGGGAAAAACCATCCAGCTGAACGGCATGTATTTTCAGGTGATCGGAGTTACAGGGAATTCTTCGAATGTGAATATCGGAGGAAATGCGGAAGAGACCGTAATACTACCCTTCTCAACCATGCAACAAGCTTTTAACCAGGGAAATATCGTCCATTTTCTGGCTATTACAGCCGATCCGGGTGTCAAAGTAAGTGTGGTGGAAAAAGCTGTGAAAGAAGAACTGAAAAAAATTCACGATATAGCACCAACGGATAAAACCGCCGTTTGGTCGATGAATCTGGAAGACATGTTCACCATGTTTCTTTATCTCGGCATCGGCATCAGTATACTCATCTGGATAGTAGGATTGGGAACGCTCGCCGCAGGGGGCATCGGAGTCAGCAACATCATGCTGGTAACAGTGCGCGAAAGGACTAAGGAAATTGGCATCAAGCGTGCACTGGGAGCCACTCCCGGTAATATCATCAGTCAGATAATGACCGAAAGTGTGATTCTGACTTTAATTGCCGGAATTTTTGGACTTCTGCTTGGCGTGGGAATTCTTCAAATCATCGAGATTTTAACCCGAGACACTGATTTCTTCCTTAAAAATCCGCAAATCAGTTTCAGTGTGGCAGTCGGTGGGCTTATAGTAATTCTGATAGTAGGTACACTCGCCGGTCTTATTCCGGCAAAAAGAGCCATTGACATAAAAGCGATAGAAGCAATAAGGGATGAAAATTAGGAGGAGACGGAATAAAAACGAAAAAATTATTCAAAAAAATATTAAAACATAATTTCAAAACAATTTATTTACGCAGTTTATGAAAAAGATATTAAAAATTGCCTTATGGGTTCTGCTCGGCTTGATTTTTATTTATACGCTTTATTTTCTTTACCAAAAGTCGAAACCCAAAGTAACACTCTACAAAATTGAAAAAGTTCAGTCCGGAACAATTGAAAAACGGACTGTGGCAACCGGAAAAGTTGAACCACGCAACGAGATTCTTATCAAACCTCAGATGTCGGGTATTATTTCCGAAATTTACAGGGAGGCAGGCGACCAGGTGAAGGCAGGCGATGTGATTGCCAAAATCAAAGTAGTGCCGGATCTGGTGAATCTGAACTCTGCCGAATCACGCGTACAGCTGGCAAAACTAAGCTACGAGCAGTCGCTTTCGATTTACAACCGCGACAAGGAACTTTTCGATAAAAAGGTAATCTCCAAAGAGGAATTTGAGAAATCGACACTCCAAATGAGCAACAATAAGGAAGAACTGAAAACTGCACAAGACAACCTGAGCCTTGTGAGAGATGGAATTTCAAGCCGTACAGCTGCATACAGCAACACGCTGGTGCGCTCCACCGTTACCGGAACTATTCTGGATGTACCGGTGAAAGTGGGTAACTCGGTAATTCAATCCAATAACTTCAACGACGGTACCACCATTGCTACTGTGGCAGACATGAGCGACATGCTTTTCGTGGGAAAACTTGACGAAACTGAAATCGGTCGAATTCACAACGGAATGCCGATGGACATTACCATTGGTGCGTTACAGGATTTCAAACTGCTTGCCAATCTGGAATACATTTCCCCGAAGGGAAAAGAGGAGAGTGGCGCCATCATGTTTGAGATGAAAGCGGCAGTAAAAGTACCATCAGGAGTGTTTATCCGTGCCGGATACAGCGCCAATGCAGAAATTCTTCTTCAGCAATCGGTGGATGTGCTCACAGTTCCTGAAAGCTGCGTGGAATTCAGCGGAGACAGTGCATTTGTGCAGGTGGTGACAAAAAAAGAGCCACAGGAATTTAAGAAAACACCTATCGTAATTGGTCTTTCTGATGGAATTAACATTGAAGTAAAAGAAGGCTTGAAGAAAGATCAGGAGATACGCGGTGCAGAAATTATTGAAAAGAAGAAAGAAAAACCTGAAAATGAGGGATAATAATTATGAGAGCTAAAACCATTTTTTTAGGACTAATTGCGATATTCATTTTTTCATCATCCGTTCCGGCACAACGAGTCTGGACGCTTGAACAGTGCATTGACACGGCATTGACAAACAACAGGAACATGAAATTGCAACGAATCAATTACGACTCGCGCAACATCGCCTACCAACAATCAAAAAACGCTCAGCTACCTAATCTGAACGGTTCTGTGGGGCAAAATTTCAACTTCGGACGATCGCTGGCGGTGGATAATACGTATCAAAATTCAAATTCACAGACTACAAGTTTCAGCATTTCGGGCGGACTGAATTTATTCAACGGTTTTCGGGTCAAAAACACCATCGATGCTCGCAGAGCAGATCTTTTGGCTTCCGGTGCCGATTTGCAGAAGATAGAAAAGGATATTGTGATGAATGTTTCCACCGTTTTTCTACAAGTGCTTCAAAACAAGGAACTGCTGGTGAATGCAGAAAATCAATTAGCCATCACACAGGAAAACATCGACAGACGGAGAGTTTTGATCAATTCAGGTAAATTAGCCGAAGGTGAAATTTACGAACTGCAAGCCCAGCTGGCAAAAGAAGAAGTTGCTCTCGTTCAGGCTCAGAACAACCTGGAACTTTCCCTGCTCGATCTGGCGCTGGTAATGGATTTGGAAGAAATAGGCGGATTGGATGTAGTGGTGCCAAATAACCTGCTGGAGAATGAACTGGCTCTGCTCAACGCAGAAGAAGTGTATGGAAGCGCCGTGCTGTCACGCCCGGAGATACAATCGGCCGAGTATCGGCTCCAAAGCAACGAGAAAAACGTTGAAATTGCCAAATCAGGCTATCTGCCGTCACTTTCGCTGGGAGCATCCTGGGGAACCGGCTTTTACAACATGAGCAACATGCCTCAAAACTTGCCCTTTGCAGATCAGTTCAAAAACAACATAAGTACCGGCGTAGGGCTGAATTTGTCCATTCCGATTTTCAACCGTTTTGAAACGAAAAGCCAGGTAACCAGTGCTAAACTGAATGTAGAGTCTTCCAGATTGGAAATTGAAAATGTTAAAAAAGAGCTTCGAAAAAATATCCAGCAGGCCTATTACAACGCCTTGGCTGCGAAAAACAGATGGGAAGCTAGTGAAAAATCGGTAAAAGCCAATGAGGAGTCGTACCGTTTTGCCAATCAGAAATTTGAAGTTGGCAGAGGAAATCAGTATGAAGTGAATCTGGCTAAAAACAACCTGACTCAGTCCATTTCTGAACAAACTCAATCGAAATATGAGTACGTGTTCCGCCTTAAGATATTGGAACTGATGAAATAAAACCCCTAAATCCCCCACAAGGGGACTTAAAGAGTACAACGCGAAACAACACGCTGCACACAAATAGCCTCTCCCTTGAGGGTAGAGGTTTGGAGAGGGGCTAGTTTACAACTGTATAAACCAAACCTTTTTTTGACTATAATTAAAAAAATGAATGTAGAAAATATGAAATCGCAGATGCGGAAAGGATTTTTGGAGTATTGCATCCTCCAAATCCTCAGAAAAAAGGCCGCATATGCTTCCGACATAATTTCGGAACTGAAAGATGCTAAGCTGATAGTGGTAGAAGGGACGATGTACCCGCTACTCACCCGACTGAAAAACAGCGAATTGCTCGACTACCGCTGGGAAGAATCTTCTCAGGGACCTCCGAGAAAGTACTATGAAGTGACTCCGAAAGGCGAACAATTTTTGATTGAATTGGACAACGTTTGGATAGAACTGAACGATGTGGTAAGCAGTCTGAAACAAACTGGCACAAATAATAATGAATCTCTGTTAGAGAATTCCTGAAACATTATCAATCAACGAAACAAAAAAACACATTTTGAAACAGCCATGCCTATCACCCCTGACATGCAAGATGATGTTTGTATGGCGTGTTAAAGCTGATCTTAGTGATAAAAAATATAAAAGCATAAAAATAAATTATTAACAGATGAAAAAGACATTAACCATCAATTTGAACAATACCGTTTTTCACATCGATGACGATGCGTACGAACTTTTGCAATCGTACCTGACCGAGGTGGGGCATCATTTCAAATCTGAAAGTGAAAAAGCGGATATTATGAACGATATTGAAGCGCGAATTGCCGAACTTTTTTCTGAGAAAATGGATAAACAAAAAAACGTAATCACTTTAGAAGACGTGGATACAGTGATTACCATCATGGGAAAACCGAGCCAGTTTGTGGCAGATGGTGACGATAGCGAATCTTACGGAGAAGAGCAAGCTGCACGCGGAGAGCAACCAAAATCACGCAAACAGAAAAAATATTACCGCGACATTGACAACCGTCTCTTGGGTGGCGTAGCATCTGGGCTGGCTGCTTATCTCAACTGGGATACTGCGCTCATACGGATCATTTTTGTTCTGCTCGCATTTTTAACATCAGGTACATTTATTCTTATCTATCTGCTGATGTGGCTAATTATCCCCAAGGCTGAAACTACTTCACAAAAGCTTGAAATGCAGGGCGAAGATGTGAATATTGAGACCATTAAAAATAAAATGGTGGACGCGAAAGAATATTTAGAAAGCGATAAATTCAAAGCCGGAGCTACCGAAGCCGGAACACGCATTTGGGAAATTATTCGTGTATTCCTGAAAGTCATTCTCTCGATTGTAGGTGCGATAATAAGCATTGTAGGAGTTATTCTGATTGCTGCGCTTATATTTGGTTTGATCGTATTTCTACTTGAACCGGAAGCCATTACCAGCATTTTCCCGGAATTTTTCTCTGCGTTTGGCGTGAATTCACCGGATAAAATTATTCTGCTGATCATTTCGTTATTGTTGATTATCGGAGCGCCTATTTTTGCATTGATAAATTGGAGCATGAACGTAATTTCAAAAAAACAGAAAGAACGTCCATATTCCGGATTGATAGTTGCGCTGATTCTTTGGCTGGCAGGTATTTTTATGTTTGTAGGCACAGGTGCCGATACGCTGAAAAATTTGAGAAAAAACAACATCATTACCAATGATTGGGAACTGAATTATAATACCATGCCGAAAAACGAGAACTACATCACTGAAAACAGGACCGTAGAAGATTTCACATCCATTGAGGCAAATGGAGCTATTGCGGTTGAGTTGACTCAGCAGACTGAGCAAACGCTATCTGTAAGCACCCTGAGCGAATACCTGCCCAATATTAAAACAGAAGTTACCGACGGTGTATTGAAAATATATTCGGTGGACAGGCTGATTAATCCCAGGATTAAAGTCCGCATTGGAGTGGACAGTATTTCTGTTCTTGAAGCTAACGGAGCTTCCAAAATTGATTTTATGAATTCCTTTAATGTTAAAAATCTAAATATTCGTCTTCAGGGAGCCAGCAAATCTGACATTAAACTAAATTCGGCACAAAAATTGGATATAAAACTGTCAGGCGCAAGCAAAATGGATGCATCGGGAGTTACCGACACGCTTTTAATCGAGGCTGCAGGGGCTTCTAAGATAGATGCTGACGATTTGCGTGCAAAAATTGTAAAAATAAATGTGGGAGGAGCGAGCAGTTCCGAGGTGTACGCTTCCGATGAATTTGACGGAGAAGCCAACGGAGCCAGCAAAATTACTGTGCTCGGAAATCCGTCAAAAAGAAGCAATACTTCGAGCGGTGGTTCCTCCATCAAATACGAATAAAATTTAGAAACAATGAGAAAAAATTTAGGATTAATTGTACTGGCGTTTGTTTTTGCGTTACCTGTGTTTGCGCAGAATAAAAACGAAACAAATTTCGAGCTGATTACCGAAAACAGATCACTGCAAGCTTTTGATGGAATTCATGTAACAGGACGATTTAAAGTCGTGTTGGTACCAGGTGAAACCCAAACTGTAAGCGTCACAGTACCCGACAAGTTTCTGGAAACTGTGGAAACCACGGTTAACAACGGCGTATTGTATATCAACATGGTCGATCTGAAAAAGGGACAGGATGTGGGTGTTTTTGAAAATCTGAAAACAAAATACAACGATTATCTTTTGCGTCAGCCAATTGAAATTAAAATCGGAATGGCTGGATTGAAAAATATCACCGCCAGAGGAGCTTCACGCATTGAAAATGAGGGAACTTTGAAAACAGACAAACTTATGCTTGATATTTCAGGCGCTTCAAAAGCCGAATTGAAAATTGATGCACAGACTTTTGATGCTTATCTGTCAGAAGCGGTGAAAGTTGATGTAACTGGAAATGCCGGCCAGCTTGCCCTTAAAGCCAATGGTGCCTGCGCTTTCAATGGAGCCGATCTTCATTCAAAAGATGCGAAAGTAGAATTAAACGGAGCAAGCCGTGCCGAAATTCACGCCACAGAAAGCTTTGATGCAAATCTTAGCGGAGCTACAAAAGTGGTTTGCACCGGAAGCCCGAAAAACATAAAACAATACGCTTCAAGGGGATCAAGCATTACCGTGAAGTAGCAGATTTGGTTTATTTGAAAAAGAAAATGCCGGGCAGTTTGTCCGGCATTTTCTTTAGTACATAAATTCGTATTTGTAATCGCTTTTGTTTCCCACTTCGTCGGTTGCCGTAAAAGTAAACAGCTGTTTCTGACCTTTCACCAACCTGGAATCATCAAACACATAAGTGTAAACGTCGGATTTCATGTCGTGCTGGAAGAGGATAAACTTACCGTTGATCTCACCTCTGAAATCACTGATTCCGCTTTTCGGATCAGTCAGCTTGATGGAAATTCTTCTTTGCTGTGCCCATTGTGCAGGCGCATTCGCCACAATTACCGGCGCAACCGTATCAATATCCACGGCAAAATTATCACCCAGCTCATTGATAGAAACTTCAATTCCGCCGTTTTTGTACGTCCCTCCTACCCAGCTCTCTTTGCCTGTTTTCGCAATTTTTACGATTCCTAATTTTGTCGTGTCAACTGGATTTTGATTTTTCAGTTTTATCCAGATCTGTCCGTTTCGGTGAAGCGGAACCGGCCTGTTATTCACACGGTGAACGTCAGAAAGGTATTTGGCAGAAGCCGTTTTGTTATGAACGTAGCAGAAATCAGCATATAAATTTCCCAGCGGAATGGTGAGCGAAAAATCATTGTCGAAAAACCAGTTACTGATATTCCAAGCCATGAAATTGGTGCATTTTGCTGGTTCTGGAATCGGCTGTTTTTTCCCAATCACGTTGAATGAATAGGTCGTTTTATTGCCGAAAAAATCTTCCAGTTCATACTTCATCCGATAGGTTTTCTCGGCATTTATGTTGATATATCCATTGAATGGAGCGTTGTACAGCGGAAGCGTATTGCCCGGTTCAATGAACGATTTCATGAAAAACGACTTTCTATCGCGCCAATCTTCAAAATCAACAAATGAATTGAGCATCCGTGTTTTATCGAACGAAAACCGGTTCATCGTACTGGTAAAAACCGGATTATCATCCACAAAAAGTCGCACATATTTCACGCCGTAAACATTGCTCGTACCGTTCATCAGGTCATAAGCCTTCACTCCCACGCCTATCATTCCCCAGGCATTTACAGTACCGAGTTCGGCAGGTGTGCCTGATTTTGTTTTGGGCACATTGAGGCGGAGCGGATTTATCCCGCCGTTCACCACGCCTTTTCCTGCCTGCGGATAGAAAGCAATTCCACGAATATCAGGTCGGCGGGTATCATTAAATGAACTCCTTAAAAACTCAAAAACATCGAGCGGATCCTGTGATTTTTGATCGCGGATTTCGAAATGAAGGTGTGGACCACCCGAACTTCCCGTATTTCCGCTCAGTCCAATCTGCTCGCCTTTTGCCACGGTAATTTCATCGGGTTCGAGATAGTAATCAATGCGGTAAGTCTCTTTTTCATACTGTTTTGCCTGGATATAATCCTGAATTTTCTTGGAAAAACTATTGAGGTGACCATACACGCTTGTATGCCCCGCCGGATGGTCGATGTAGAGCGCCAATCCATAACCGCCGGGAGAGATATTGATTCGTGATACGTAGCCGTTGCCGATGGAATAAATCGGTTTATTCACCACCTGCTGGGTTCGGTAATCGATTCCGCTGTGAAAATGATTGTTTCGCAATTCGCCAAAATTAGCGCTCAGTGAAATTGGAATTCGGACAGGCGAGGTGTAATTTTGAGAAAAAATGGTTGAAAAACTAATAAACGAAAGTAAAATAGCGAGTGTAGCTGTTCCGGGTAATCTCATTTTTTGAAGAATATTTTTTTATCTGTTATTTTAGAAATCAAAACAAACAAAGATAACTCATTTAAAATTAATCGATCATCTGATTTTTGCTTTGAAGATTAACAACGGATATGCCGTTTTTGTTGAAAAGGGCAGAAACCTTGCCAAAGATTTTTGATGAATTGTGTATCTTTGCAGAGAAAGCAAACGAGATAAAAAGTTAACCAATTAACTATTCAACAATTTTACTATTTTACTATTCTACTATTCAACTATTTAACCAAAAGAAATGGCATACATAAAATCTGTAAGGGGATACACTCCACAAATGGGAAAAGATTGTTTTTTCGCAGAAAATTCTGTAATCGTGGGCGATGTAATAATGGGCGATGGTTGCAGTGTGTGGTTCAACGCTGTGCTTCGTGGCGATGTGAACTCCATCCGCATCGGGAATCACGTGAATATCCAGGACGGCTCCATTCTGCATACGCTGTATGAAAAATCGGTGGTGGAAATCGGCGATTACGTATCCATCGGGCACAATGTAGTAGTTCACGGTGCAAAAATCGACAATTACGCATTGATCGGAATCGGAGCAACGCTACTGGATTACGTGGAAGTGGGTGAAGGTGCTATCGTCGCAGCCGGCTCTGTGGTTCTCAGTGGCACTAAAATACCGCCACACACGCTTTGGGCTGGAATTCCGGCCAAGTACGTAAAAGACGTAGAGCCCGAGCAAGCCAATGAAATGAACCGAAAAATTGCTCATAATTACGCGATGTATTCCAGCTGGTATAAAGAGTAGTTCTTGAGTTTTGAGGAAAAAATTCAGATAAATGCTTAAAGAAGACTACATCATGCGCCTTTTTCAGCAATTCAACGAAATGCTGGCAAAATGGCTTAACAAAAAGAGATTCGACAATGTAGAATTGGCTGTAAACTTCAACGATGAGGTCGTAAAACCCTTTCTGGATAAAGGTATTGAGTTTTTTGAAAAAATGGGTATTCAAGATGTAATCAACTATTTTTCTGACACTTACGCTAATCAATTTGAAAAAATGAGCCGATTGGAAATTTTGGCTGAAAGTCTCTACCAAAAATCATTGATGATTTCTGAGAGTGATCAACAAACCGAAATCCGCCGGCTTGCACTCGATATTTTTACGTGGCTGAATGAGCATGACAGTACATTTTCGCTTACCCGTGACCAGCGTATAGAAGAATTAAACATTGCCTGTGAAAGAATTTAATCTATTCTGCATAACTTTTTCAAGATAATTTTATACTTTTGATGATTAATTAAAAAAATATGCTAATCTCCGATTTATTAAAACAAGAATTCCGAAAAAGTTTTCGTTCACAGGCATTTTATCGTGGTCTTGCCGTAAAGTTGTTGATGGGTTTCATGACCCTTTATTTTATCGGTATTTTTCTGGCGATGGGTTTTATCCTTGGAGATGCGCTTGACGAAGCACACGACACTTACAATCCGCTCGAACTCATCAACGGTGCATCACTATACATCATAATCGGTGCTTTACTTTTGCGATTTGTAATGCAGTCGCTCCAAACCATTAATCTGCAAACCTACCAGACATTACCGATAAAACGCTCCACGCTGGTTAATTTTATCCTCCTGAAACCGATTTTCGGACTGGCAAACTACATGACATTACTGGTCATTATCCCATTTGCATTCAGGAGCGTATCCGCGTGGGAGTCTGGCTTTGTGGCTTTTCAATTCATCATCAACTGTATCCTGATTATTTGGGCTGATATCTGGATTGCCTCTTTCCTCAAAAGAAGATTTGGACACGACTTGAAAGCGTTGATTATCATAATTGCTATCGCTGTCGGGCTGGGAGCATTAGAATATTTCAACGTATTTTCGCTCTTTGATGTGTCGATGAAGATCTTTAATTTTCTGACCATCAAACCTTTCGGATGGCTGGTTACACTTGTCTTTTCAGGAATGGCCTACGGTCTCAACAGGTGGTTTTTCAGCAAAAATTATTATCCTGAAAAATTCAACGAAAAGCTCAACCGCAATGAAAATAAGGTGGTCGGCGGACTTTCATTTCTGGAAAAATACGGCAGCATCGGCGAACTTATCCAGCTTCAAATCCGGCTGATATTCAGACATAAGCGCACAAAATCAATCATGTTTATGAGTTTGATTTTCATGCTCTACGGTTTATTGTTTTACACGAATGAAATGTACTCAGACAGCATCACCTGGCTTGTATTTTGCGGATTAATTATTACCGGAATGGCTTCCATTACCTACGGCCAGTGGGTTATCAGCTGGGAAAGCAACTATTTTGATGCAATTCTGACCAAAAATATCCCTTCGGGAACTTATATTAAAGCGAATTATTACCTGCTCATCGCATTCAATATTCTTTCATTTTTGCTGTCGCTCCCCTATTTTTTGATGGGTACAAAAATAGCATACCTGCACATCGCGATGTTTTTGTTCAACACCGGCATTAATGTTTTTCTTCTGATTTTCTTTGCCTCATTCAACACGAAGAGAATCGATTTGATGGCCAGAAGTTCTTTCAACTATCAAGGAACTACCTATAAAAGCTTTCTGATCATTCTTCCGGTGATGGCTTTTCCGGTACTTTTCGCAGGGATTATGAGTCTTTTTGTTTCATTCAACGTGATATTGCTGATACTCGGAATTATCGGACTGACAGGAATTTTTCTTTTACCATACTTTATAAAAATAAGCACCAAGCAATTCAACCGCAGAAAATATTTGATGGCTGAAGGATTTAGAGAAAAAGAGTAATATGTGGGGTGCTGGATGAAGGACGCTTGATGCAACCCAACATCTGTCATCTAACATCTGACATCCAAAAAATTTTCTAATTTCTGACTTCTAATTTTAAAAAACAATGATACAACTTACAAATCTTTCCAAAAAATACAACGACATTGTTGTTTTAGACATTGAATCACTAATCATCCCAACGGGCGAAAGTTTTGGTTTGGTAGGTAACAACGGTGCAGGAAAAACAACCATGTTCCGACTGATTCTTGATTTGACAGAACCTGCATCAGGCGAAGTTCTCATTGATGATCAGCCCATTGCCAGAAGAGACGAATGGAAAACGTATGTTGGTTCGTTTTTGGATGAAGGATTTCTGATCGACTATCTCACACCCGATGAATATTTTTCTTTTGTGGGAAAACTTTATGGAAAATCGGAAGGTGATATCGTCGCATTTATTGAGAAAATGGCTGATTTCTTTAACGGTGAAGTAGCAGGCAACAAGAAGTTGATTCGTGAGCTTTCCAAAGGAAATCAAAAGAAAACCGGCATTGCAGCCGCACTGCTTTGTAATCCAAAAATTCTTATTCTCGACGAGCCTTTTACTGCGCTTGACCCATCTTCGCAAATCCGCCTGAAACGACTGCTTAACGAACTGCAAGAAACTCAAAACATGACGATGCTGATTTCAAGCCACGACCTGAACCACGTTACTGAAGTCTGCAAACGCACTGTAGTGCTTGAAAAGGGAAAAATTGTTCGTGACATTGCTACCAGTTCAGATACGCTGAAAGAATTGGAAAGTTATTTTGCGGTGTAAAATATAATTTATTCAAACAAAATATAGAGACAAAAAAAATACGGCTAATCTGCCGTATTTTTCATTTTAAGTCATCGAACTTCTAACTTTCGGATCAATCTCTTCTCCCCATAAAAATCATCAGATAATAAAATAACGTAGCCAGCGAACCCAATGCCGCTGCAACGTACGTATATGCTGCAGCTCTCAATGCGTCTTCTGCCGGACGCTGAGTTTCGTAGTTTGTAACGCCTGAATTGCTCATCCACGCCAAAGCTCGTTTGCTCGCATTGATTTCAACCGGCAAGGTTACGAAACTGAAAATCGTAGTAAAAGCAAACAATATTATTCCAACAAGTAACAATCCCGGGAAAGCCTGAAGCATGACAATACCTGCCAAAAGCACCCACTGAACCCATTTAGAAGCCAGGCTTACTACCGGTACCAGTTTGGAACGCATCTGCAACCAGGAATAGCTGGTGGCGTGCTGCACAGCGTGCCCGCATTCGTGAGCTGCCACTGCCGCTGCCGCAACACTGTTGGTGGCGTACACAGGATCACTCAAATTTACAGTCTTGTTAGCCGGATTGTAATGGTCGGTCAACTGACCCGGTGTAGAAATAACACTCACGTCGCTGATACCGTTGTCACGAAGCATTTTTGCGGCCACATCGGCACCGGTCATGCCGTTAGGCATCGGAATCTGAGAATATTTTTTAAATTTCCGCTTCAAGTTTGCCTGAACTAACCAGCTTAGCAGTGCTACTGCTCCAAATAGAATGTAAGGTAACATCGAAACTCCTTGCTGAGCAGATGTTGCATAATAATCTTCCATAATTTCAATTATTTATTTTTTGCATGTATATTGCAAATTATGAGCCAAAATTTCTCGCCAATTTTGCAACCATAAAACGCCAAATACAAGTATTTTGTTTTAGAACCTGAAATAATTTCTTCCGGCTTATTTTCCGTACATTTTCACGTAATATTTTTCGTATTCACCGCTCGTTACGTTATCGAGCCATTCCTGGTTGTCAAGATACCATTTTACCGTTTTCTCAATGCCTTCTTCAAACTGCAGCGACGGTTCCCAGCCCAGCTCGTTTTTCAGCTTCCGGCTGTCTATGGCATAGCGCAAATCGTGTCCGGCCCGGTCGGTCACGTACGTAATCAGATCCAGAGAGTGCCCTTCCGGATTGCCCAGAAGCTTATCCACAGTACGAATCATTACTTTGATCAGATCGATGTTTTTCCATTCGTTGAACCCGCCGATATTGTACGTATCACCGGTTTTTCCCTCATGAAAAATAATGTCGATGGCACGGGCGTGGTCAATTACATACAGCCAATCTCGTACATTTTCGCCTTTTCCGTAAACCGGAAGGGGCTTTCGGTGACGAATATTATTAATAAAAAGCGGGATTAATTTTTCAGGAAACTGATATGGTCCGTAATTATTCGAACAGTTTGATATAATCACATTCATCCCGTATGTATCATGAAATGCACGAACAAAGTGGTCAGAAGCGGCTTTACTTGCCGAATAGGGCGAATGTGGATCGTAGCTTGTGGTTTCGGTGAACAGCGTATCGTCAAACTCCAAAGCACCGTAAACTTCATCGGTAGAAACATGGTAGAATCGATGACCTGCGTAGTTGTCTTTCCATAATTCCCTGGCAGCCTGCAATAAGCTGAGTGTTCCCATCACGTTGGTTTGAGCAAACGTAAAAGGGTCTTTGATGCTTCTGTCCACGTGACTTTCTGCTGCAAGATGAATTACGTCGCTGATTTCGTACGTTTTGAAAATTTCAAGCATCTTCTCAAAATCACAAATATCCGCTTTTACAAAAACATAATTTGGTTCGTTTTCAATATCTGTCAAATTGGCAAGATTTCCTGCGTATGTCAATTTGTCAAGATTCACAATGCGGTATTCGGGATATTTCTTTACAAAAAGACGAACCACATGATTACCGATAAATCCGGCACCGCCGGTGATAAGGATGTTTTTTTTCATAATTTTTGAACACTGATTTTCAATACACTGATAATTCGGATTGAACTTATTTCTATAGAAAAAATCAGTTTATTATTAATATTTACGCTTTATAATCGTTTGTAAAAATTTTACGTTTAAATTCTGGCGATTTACCAAAATTCAACAATAGACCAACCTCTACATTTGATGCTTTTAAGTAATTAATCAGCTGATATTCATTTTATTCGCGCAATGCTTCCGATGCTTTTATTTCAACCATCACAGTATCTTCCACAACCAAATCTGCAAAATATACTCCTACTTTTTCATCTGCATAAAAGACATCAATCTGTTTTTGAGATTCTACTTTCAAACCGATTAATTGAAGTTCAATAAGAAAGAGTTTTCATATACTTTTTCTAAAAACCCGTAGCCCAAAGTATTATAAACGGCATAAAAGCATTTTATTATTTTAGAAGTTAATGCTGAATGTAAAAATTCTTCTGTCATAAAGCAAGTTACAAATAAAGAATTAAAAAATCAGTATTAATTAGTCACATTAGTGTCATCCGCGTGCCATCAAAGCCAACGAAGTTTTCCAATGCGGAATTTTCAAATCGAATGTTTCTTTGATTTTTGTTTTGTCCAAAACAGAGAAATTCGGTCGGGTAACTTTACTCGGAAATTCATCCGAATGGCAAGGCTGAATGTCACACTCGTTTTTAAATAAGTCTCGTATTTCAATGGCGAAATCGTACCAGGAACATACACCTTCGTTGGAAAAATGATAGATTCCCGAATTACCGTCGATTTTTTCAGAGTCAATGATATCCAGAATAGTTTTAGCCAGATCGCCCGCATAAGTGGGTGTGCCTACCTGATCAAAAACTACCTTCAAGCTTTCTTTTTCAGCCGTCAGTCGCCGCATGGTTTTTACAAAATTATTCCCAAAGGACGAATAGAGCCACGATGTACGAATAATCAAATAATCACATCCTGAATGTATGACAGCATTTTCGCCGTCAAGTTTTGTCCGCCCGTAAATACCGAGTGGAGTTGTAGGATCTGATTCCACGTAAGGCGTATTTTTAGTCCCGTCATACACGTAATCCGTAGAAATATGGATGAGCATCAGTTTATTTTCAGCACATACCTCCGAGAGATTTTTCACAGCTAAATGGTTGATTTTATCAGCAGTTTCAGTATCTTCTTCTGCTTTATCCACATGGGTGTACGCGGCGCAGTTTACAAGGATATCGATCTTATTTTCAGTAACAAAAATATCAACAGCTGATTTATCTGTAATATCCAGTTCAGCCACATCCGTAAAGAAAAAAGAGTGCCTGGAAGTCTTCGAAAGAACGCCGATTTCGCTTCCTAACTGACCGTTTGATCCTGTGATTAGTATATTTTTATTCATATTGTTAATACCTGGAACACTGGTTTTATGAAATTATCAGGTGAGAATCTGTCATATCTGTGTCATCTGCGTTTAATATTCAAAAAGTGCATCCGATTCACTCAGCAGAGGATTTTTTTTATCTTTTTCAGATAGCAGAACAGCTTCTGCATCTACTTTCCAGTCAATTTCAAGTACCGGATCGTCCCACGCAATTCCGGCTTCAGCTTCGGGTGCGTAGTAGTTGTCACATTTATATTGAAAAACAACTGTTTTGCTCAGCACCACAAATCCATGAGCAAATCCACGCGGAATAAACATCTGGCGTTTGTTTTCGTCGTTTAGCTCTACTGCCACATGCTTTCCGAAAGTGGGAGATCCTTTGCGGATATCAACCGCCACATCCAGCACGCTACCCTGCACTACACGCACCAATTTGGCCTGAGCGTAAGGTTCTTTCTGGAAATGGAGTCCGCGTAAAACACCGTATTTCGATTTGGATTCGTTGTCTTGAACAAAGGTAGTTTTGCAGACTTTTTCTTCAAACTCTTTTTGTGAATACGACTCGAAAAAGTATCCGCGATGATCGCCAAAAACGGCTGGCTCAATGATTTTAACTTCTTCTATTTCAGTACTTATAACTTTCATAAACCTCGAAAACTATTTTTTCAACAATCTCATCAGATATTGTCCATACTCGTTTTTTATCATCGATTGCGCAATTTCTTCCAAACGGTCATCAGTAATCCAGCCGTTTCGCCATCCGATTTCTTCCAGGCAGGAAATTTTCAATCCTTGTCTTTTTTCCAACACTTCAATGAATGTAGATGCTTCGGAAAGCGAATCAAAAGTCCCGGTATCCAGCCAGGCAAATCCACGCCCGAAAAGCTGTACTTTCAGTTCACCATCCTGCAAAAATCGCTGATTTACAGTGGTAATTTCCAATTCACCGCGAGCCGATGGTTTGATTGATTTTGCCGTGTCCACTACTTTATTTGGGTAAAAATAAAGTCCTACAACGGCGTAATTGGATTTCGGCTCTTTCGGTTTTTCTTCTATGCTGATTACTTTTCCATAAGTGTCAAATTCCGCTACACCGTAGCGCTCCGGATCATTCACCCAATACCCGAAAACGGTAGCCTGATTATTTTCCTCAGCATCTTTTACAGCTTCTCTCAACATGGAGGGAAATCCGTGCCCGTAGAAAATATTATCCCCTAAAACAAGGCAGGCAGATTCTTTGCCAATAAATTTTTCGCCAATAATAAAAGCCTGCGCCAATCCATCCGGACTGGGTTGCTCGGCATATTCAAAATTAACGCCGTAATCCGACCCGTCGCCAAGCAGGCGCTTGAAGCCCGGTAAATCGATGGGTGTAGAGATTATCAGAATATCACGTATCCCTGCCAGCATCAGCGCAGATATGGGATAATAAACCATCGGTTTGTCAAAGATAGGGATCAGCTGTTTTGAAACTCCTTTTGTAATCGGGTAAAGACGCGTGCCTGAACCTCCTGCAAGAACAATTCCTTTCATAATTTGGTTATAATTTTTGAATTACATACAAAAATACAACTTAAAAACTAAATAACACTACTCAAAAACATTATTTCATAGAATTAATAAATTCTACTTTATTCGCTTTTGGTGTAAAAATTGTATAATACGTTTTTAATACAAATATCAGTACAAATAGTTTTATTAAATCTGGCAACAAAAATTCAGAAATTTTTGTTTTAAAAACGTCTGGAAGAAAGCAATTATTGAAAAATAATATTTCATTTTCTGTTGTAAAATACCATTCAAAATTGATTTCAAGTGTTTTTTAACAAAATAATTCTATGAAATTAATAAAATTCAGTACTTTTACACTCTTTAATCAAAGGACCAATATTTGAAAAATTTCATTTATGAACGAGACTGACTCTACAAAAGATAAGCTCAAAAAAAGACCTTTCGGAAGGTTTAAAACGGAGAATACAAGGAATTTTTACAATGCTTTGTTTTTTGACCTGGGCGAATTATTTCTTTTTACAGGAAATGTTCTCAGACAGTTTATCACTCCGCCTTACGAACACAGAGAGCTCCTTCGTCAATGCTACAACATTGGCAACAAATCGTTCAGCCTTGTAAGCATCACCGGCTTCATCATGGGACTGGTTCTTACCATGCAGACGCGCCCGATTCTGGTTATGTTTGGTGCTCAATCGATTATTCCAAGCATGGTTTCTATCTCTACATTTCGTGAAATTGGGCCGGTAATTACCGGATTGATCTGCGCAGGAAAAGTGAGTTCGGGGATTGGTGCCGAAATAGGTGCTATGAAGGTGACTGAGCAGATCGATGCCATGGAAGTGTCGGGAACCAAACCACTGAGCTACGTGGTTGCAACCCGCGTAATGGCTTCTACGATAATGATTCCATTGTTGGTGCTGTTTTCCAATGCATTCAGTTTATTCGGATCTTTTCTTGCCATTAATATCTATGAACCGATGACTTTCCGTCTCTATTTATTCAATGCATTTGATATGCTTGATTTTATAGACGTGATACCACCAACAATAAAATCGGTCTTTTTTGGATTTTTCATCGGCCTGATCGGCTCCTTTAAGGGTTATCAGGCTGGAATGGGAACAGAATCAGTTGGTGCAGCTGCCAATGCAGCTGTTGTAACGGCTTCGCTTGCGATTTTTATTCTGGACCTGATAGCAGTAATGATCACAAACACCATTGCAGCCTACTGATATGATTGAAGTGAAAGAACTATATAAGTCGTTTGGTGACATGGAAGTCCTGAAAGGGGTGGACATGCACCTGAATAAAGGTGAGAATCTGGGTATTTTGGGAAAGTCTGGCACCGGAAAATCAGTTTTGGCAAAATGTATCGTCCGATTGCTTGAACCCGATTATGGAAGCATCCGTGTGCTTGGCCAAGATATTTTGGCAATGGGAAACAACGATTTGAACGAGATCAGAAAAGAAATCGGATACCTTTTTCAAGGTGGTGCACTGTATGATTCTATGAGCGTTCGCGAGAATTTGGAATTTCCAATCAGACGTACGCAGATGGCAAGCAACAAAATAGAAGTGGATGAGATGGTAGAACGTGCATTGCGAAGCGTAGGATTGCTGAGTGCCATTGACAAAATGCCGGCTGAACTTTCAGGCGGGATGAAAAAAAGGATAGGTTTGGCAAGGGCTTTGATATTAAAACCAAAAGTAATTCTCTACGACGAACCTACTACCGGACTCGATTCTGTGACTTCGGGCGAAATCAGTGAGCTTATTTTGGAAGTGCAGGAGGAGTACAATGCGTCGTCAATAATCATTACACATGACATGAAATGTGCGCAGATTGCCACAAACAGATTAAAAATATTGGATCAGGGGCTTTTTGTTGCCGAGGGAACTTATCAGGAGCTGAACAACAGCAAAGACAGCAAAATAAAAGCATTTTTCATTTAGATATTAATTACTTTTTCTCAACTTAAACCGTCATGAAAAGTATTAGAAATAAAGCCACAAGAGTTGGAATTTTTGTTTTTGGAGCTATTGCAGTTCTGGTTCTAACTATCTATTTCATCGGGAGCAAAGATAATCTCTTCGCTTCAAAAATGAATGTCATCTGCACTTTCCAGGACATCCGAGGCGTTGTAGTAGGAAACAACGTCCGATTTTCAGGAATCAATGTTGGTACTGTAAGAAGCATTGAAATGACCTCAGACAGTACTGTGGTGCTGACTTTGTCGATTGCCGAAAAATACGCAAAACATATTTATAAAAATTCGATTGTAGAAATCAGCCAGGATGGACTCATGGGAAGCAAACTGCTGAATATTTCTTCCGGAACTGCCATCAGCGGTATGATTGAGGAAGGCGACAGACTGCATGCCAAGTACGGAGTTGACCTGGAAGGGATGCTCAGCGAAGCCCGCGACATCCTGTATCAAGCCGGAGAAGCGGTTACTAGTCTGAAATCGATTGCCGGAAAAATCGACACCGGCGATGGTGATATCGGCCGACTGATCAATGACAATACACTCACAACCGAACTTGTGACAACCACTCGGAATTTGAATTCAACGCTTGCAAATGTAGATCAGATTACTCGTAAAATCAACACTGGGCAAGGTGATTTGGCTCGCTTGATAAACGGCAACGAATTGACAGACAACACTTACAGCGTGCTTGGCAACCTCAATGAAGCAGCAGGGAAGACCAACAAAGTAGTTTCAGATCTTGCTGCAACAACTAACAGCATCAACAGCGGCGAAGGCACCGTAAACATGCTGCTCAACAGCAAAAAAACTGCCCAAAACATCGACACAGCTATCCTCAAACTCCAAAACAGCCTGGAAGAATTTGACAAAACAGCACAAGCTATCCAGGAAAGCTGGATCGTCAGACTTTTTTCGAAAAAGAAAAAGAAGAATTCAGGGAATACTGTTGTGATGGACAGCATCAGGTAGCCCTTAGTCCAGATGCTCTACAAATGCACCCTTTTCGGCAACTGAGTAGAAATCAATTCCCATGGTTTCGCAGGTTTCTTTCACGTGGTTTGTGTACCAAGGTGAGATTGTTTTGTCTGCGACTACTTTTTTCGGCTTCACGATTTCAAGTATTTCCTGCATACGTGGTTTCAATCTGTTTGTCAAAATCAAATAATCGATCTCGATAGGATTTTCAGCTGTCTTATTCCGAAGCAGATCATCTTTCAAAATCAGTATCTTCTTTCCTCTAAAAACAGCAAATCCATCCTCAAACCAACTGTTTTGACTCAAAAATTCTGGTTTTTTCAGCAGTGAAGACCGCCAGAAAGCATCCGCCGTGTTATAAGCCTGTAATTCGTCATTGGTAAAGACAAAATTCTTTTTCCCGTCAATAAAGTTGATGATGTGCGAACGGGAATCGGAAAAAACGATCATTTTCGAGTTCTGATAGCTTTGATAATGCCTCACCGCAAAACTTCCAACAAAAAGCAGTACAAATACCAATCCCGAAATCAGCGAAAAATACCTCTTATTGAAGGCAAACGTGATGAACAACAAAATAGCAGCCATAATGTAGAAAAGCTGGAAATCAGAAATACTGATAGTGGAAATTGACCCGGGAAGCATCACAATCACTTCCAGCGATTTATTCATCAGCCAGGTGAGCCATTTTAAAACAAATCCTGTCCAACCTGCCAGCAACGGGATAAAAGAGACGAATAAGAGTATGATTGCCAGGTAAATGATTCCGGTGGATAGTGGAATAGCTGCATAATTTGTCAACAGGAAATAGTTGGGAAACTGACTGAAATAGTAGATGGAAATAGGTGCTGTACCCAGCTGAGCCGCCAGCGAAACCGAGGTCAGGCTCCAAAATGCTTTCAGGAATTTATTGGTTGGTGTCCAATATTGATAAATCGATTTTTGGAAAGCAACAATGCTCAAAACCGCGGAATAACTGAGTTGAAAGCCGATATTGTACAATAAATTCGGATTTAGAATAAGCAGAATAAATGCCGAAGATAGTACCGTATTGTAAATCTGAGGGCGCCGGTTTGTACAAGTAGCCAGGGCAATTATGGACATCATTAAAGCGGCGCGCATCACTGCAGGCGAAAGTCCGGTAATTATGGCGTATGCCCAAATAAATAGTATAGAAATAATTGCTTTGAAAATAATCTGCCGCCGCGTCTTACCAAGAAATTGAAGCAGAAACATAATCGCTCCATACACTATCCCAACGTGAAGTCCGCTCACCGAAAGTATGTGCACAGCACCTGTATGGCTGTAAAGTTTATATAATTCAGGATCGAGACTGTCGGTGTAGCCGAGCGTGAGTGCCGCCAACACAGCAAATTCACTTCCGTCGACACCGTATTTTTTATAAATTTCAAGGAGGAAATTTCTGCTTTGATTGGCGAAACGATGCAGGAGAAAGTCCGGATTTCGCCCGATTTTCTTCCATTTGTCGCTCGAAAGATAGGTTGTAGCACCAATTCCCTGCCTTTTTAGATAGGCAGCATAGTCAAATCCGTTCGGATTCTGAGCGCCGTCAGGAATTTTGAACTCAGCATCAACAAGCAATCTGTCACCCAAAAGCAAATCCAGCGGAATACTGTCTTTTTGCAGATACAGAATTGCCTTACCACCCACTTTGGTACTTTCGGTAGAATCGTACCGATGAAGCAATTTTACTCTGAATGAATATGATCTCGCTTTCTCAACAGGTGCAGAAATCAATTCTACTTCGTAGATTGCACGGTGGTTCAGTTCAGTAAATTGATTATTTTTATCAAAGTACAAACAGCTGCTGTATCCAATGCAAGCAAAACAAATCATCACATTTACTCCAAAGAGCCAACGGAAACGGTACAGAAAGTCTGCATTACGTATAAGAAGAAAAGCTGCAAGAATCAGGACAGTAGTAATCAACGCAATAACCAGTACAAATTCCGGAACACGGAAATACTGAAAAATGACTATGCCGAACACAAGTGCAAGCAACAGTCGAAAAAACGGCGTGCGCTGCAGGAGATTCATTG
>CAZIRA010000022.1:0-30966 GCA_964541615.1 uncultured Paludibacter sp. | reverse complement strand
GAATCAAAGCAAATCCGGATTTTGGATTGATTAAATTTTTGAAATAACAGTGAGATTTGCAGACTTTCATATTTCATATCTTAGATCTCATATCTCAGAACTTTTTCTTTTTTCTAACTTCTTTCCGATAGCTATCGGGACTAATTTCTAACTTCTAACTTATATACACATGAAACGCGAAGCTTTTAAAATGTATTTGAAACCCGGCTTTGAAGCCGAATACGAAAAACGCCACAGTGAAATCTGGCCGGAACTGGAAAAACTGCTGAAAGAAGCAGGAGTGTATGATTATTCCATTTTCTGGGATAAAGATACGAATGTGCTCTTTGCTGTGCAGAAGACATCTGGTGAAGGCGGCTCTCAGGATTTAGGCTCAACCGAAATAGTACAAAAATGGTGGGCGTATATGGCTGATATTATGGATACTAATCCCGACAATTCACCCATCTCAATTCCGTTGAAAGAAGTATTCCGCATGGATTGATGAATTTTTTTTTTTTTTGAAAATGAATAGAAAATTCTCATTTCTCATTGTGCTTGCATTTCTGGTGAATATGCAGGCTTTTGCAGTTGAATATAAGTTTGCGTTTGGCGATCAAACCGCTAAAAAAGACTTCGTTGCAATAGGTGAAAAAACCATTTACGGAGCTAATTCTACTTTTGGCTATGATTTAAATACAGTTCAAAACGGAAAGGATGCATTTTTCTTTTCGGTGGATTTACCGGAAGGAAATTACAACGTGAAGTTGACTTTGGGCAGCAAGGATGTTGAGACATTGACTACCGTGAAATCAGAATCCCGCCGGTTGATGCTGGAAAATATCAAAACCCGAAAAGGAAAATTCGTCACCCGTGAAATTTCTGTCAATTTACGAAACACTAAAATTGGTAGGAACGATTCTGTTAGGATAAAAACACGCGAAATCGGGAAACTGAACTGGGACAACAAATTGACGTTGGAAATAAACGGTGTTAATCCATCACTCGTGAGTTTGGAAATAGCCTCTGCACAAATCCCAACGATTTTTCTGGCTGGAAATTCCACTGTGGTGGATCAGGACAATGAACCCTGGTGCGGCTGGGGGCAGATGCTTCCCCGCTTTTTGAATTCGAAAATTGCTGTTGCCAATTATGCTGAATCCGGTGAAGCAGGGAATACTTTTATCCGTTCCCGACGATTTGGAAAAATACTGCATGAGATGAAAAAAGGTGATTACATTTTTATCGAATTCGGACACAATGATATGAAGCAAAAGGGCGAAAATGCCGGAGCGTTCAAAAGTTACAAGAAAAGCCTGGAAACTATGATTGAGGAAACCCGCAAAAAAGGCGGTACACCGATTTTGGTAACTCCCATGCACCGCCGTAGATTTGATGATAATGGAAAGATTATCAATACATTGGAAGATTATCCGGAAGCAGTTCGTCAGACAGGAAAAGAGCATAATGTGATGGTTCTGGACCTGAATGCCATGAGTAAAACCATGTATGAAGCGTGGGGATCTGAAGAATCCATTAAAGCATTTGTGCACTATCCTGCAGGTACATTTCCCGGACAGACGCAGGCTTTGGCAGACAATACCCACTTCAACAGCTACGGTGGTTACCAGATTTGCAAATGCGTGCTGAGAGGATTGATTGACCATAAATCACCATTAACCAGGTATTTTGTGAAAGATTTCAAATCCTTCAATCCCGCAAAACCGGATAAATTCAGTACATTTAATTTGCCGCCCACACCATTCAGTTCAATCGAAAAGCCGGATGGAAATTGAGAAAACTCAGTAGCTTGCCTGCCTTTGGCAGGTCAGAAGTCAGAAGTCAGAAATCAGAAGTCAGAAATTAGAAATTTAAACTCAGAAATTAGAAGTCTGAAATTAGAAATCAGAAAAAATCTAATAATAAATCTCAGCAATATGAAATCTAAAATCTTTATTACCGCATTAACTTTAATAGTTGCTTTTTCAACATTTGCACAGCAAAGAACAGATGAGCAGGCCATCAGAGCCGTTGCGGACAATATTTTGAAGCAACCGGTAACTCAGTTTGTTGGCGTAAAAGATGGAAAAATTTACAACAGCACCAAAGAAATTCCGAAAGGAACCGATGTGAAATTCAAAAGTCCGCTCACCGAATGGCACTATTCCAACGGAGTGCTGGATATGGCTATGATTACCCTGGGAAAATATTTGAATGAACCCAAATACATCGAATATGCCAAAAATCACGTGGCTTTTGGATTTGCTAATTATAAATATTTCAAAAACACGTTCCGAAACGACCGTAAACACTGGCACTGGCCATTCGGGCAGCTCTGGAATTTCAAAGAGCTGGACGATTGCGGAGCAATGGGAGCGGCAGTAATTAACGTATATCAGCTCGATCAAAGAAAAGAATATGCAAATTACATCGACAGCGCCGCTTATCATATCATGAACCGTCAGGACCGCTTGGACGACGGAACGCTCTGCCGTACTTTTCCGCGCACAATGACCGTATGGGCAGATGATGCATACATGGCAACTTCATTCCTCACCCAAATGGGAAAAATGACTCGGGACAACAAATACTTCGATGAAGCTGCCCGACAGCTGATGATGATTGATAAATACCTTTGGAATGCCGAAAAAGGACTCTATTACCATTGTTATTATTCAGATTTGCAACGCAACGGCGTAGCATTCTGGGGAAGAGCGAACGGCTGGATTGTCCTTTCTCTGGCTGATTTGATTGAAGCAATGCCCGAAAATCATGCAAAAAGAGCGGAGCTTATCAAACTGCTTGACAAACAAATCGTTGGAGCATCGCGCTGGCAGAATGCAAACGGCATGTGGAACCAGTTGCTTGACCGTCCCGATTCTTACGATGAATCTTCCGTTACGGCCATGTACGTGTACAGCATAGCCAAAGCTGTGAATAATAAATGGGTGGATGCTTCGTATGCAAGCATAGCAAGAGCTGGTTGGAATGTATTGAAAAATCAGGAAATCACCGAAGACGGCCGTTTTACCAATGTGTGCGTTGGAACCGGCATCAGCAACGATCTTCCGTTCTATTTCAACCGGCCGGTGGGCGATAATGAAAAACACGGTCTTGGGCTCATCATCGACACAGCCGTGGAAGTCATGAAAATGAATAAGAAATAGCAGTTTTTTAATTACCTGTTTATTTTTCATCATGCTGTCACACAGTTGTATCGTGTGGCAGGTACGTGCTCTTGTTAATCGAAATCCAAATCATGAAATCATCAAAAAAAATTATTCCTGCTTTTCTGGGAATTTCAGCTTTTGCTTTTACGGCTGCCGGACAACAGAAAGTCGACCGCCCCAATATCATTTTCATCCTGGCTGACGATATGGGTTATGGAGATTTGTCGTGTTATGGGAATAAAGTGATTCAAACTCCCAATATCGACAAACTGGCTGCCGAAGGAATCCGTTTCACACAAGCTTACGCCGGTTCGGCCGTGAGTTCGCCTTCGCGCTGCGCCCTGCTAACCGGAAAGCATACAGGGCACACCACCGTTAGGGATAATTTTGCTAAAAAAGGAGGACTTCCCGGATTGAAAAACGGAAATCCCATCCGCCGCATGCACCTGCTTCCGCAAGATACTACCATTGCAACGATTCTGGCAGCGAAAGGATACAAAACGTGTATAGTCAATAAATGGCATCTCGATGGATTCAATCCCGGTGCCGGACCGCTCGACCGGGGATTTGATGAGTTTTACGGCTGGCTGGTCAGTTACGAAACATCGAATACGCCGTACTACTATCCCGAAACCCGATTTTACAACCGGGAATTGAAAGTGATACCGGAAAATGAAAACAATGGACGGGGCATACACGGAAGTGATTTGTCGGTGCGGGAATCCATCGATTTTATTGAGCGGAACAAATCCAATCCGTTCTTCCTTTACCTGGCTTTTGATGTGCCTCACGAGCCCTATTTCATCAACAGCGTGGAACCTTACGCTTCCCTGCCGCTTTCAGACACCGCCAAACTTTACGCATCGCTCATTACCCACACCGACAAAGCAATCGGCCGGCTGATTGATTATCTGGAAAAGAACAACTTACGGGAAAATACGCTGATTATTTTTACTTCGGACAACGGAGGCGCCGTGCAGGCTCCACTGGATGAATTGAACTGCAATGCCGGACTGCGCGGACGAAAAGCGATGCTATATGAAGGTGGAATAAAAGTTCCGTTTATCGTCAATTTCCCCGGGAAAATCAAGCCGAAACAAACCAGAGACAACCTGATTTATTTTCCGGACGTGATGCCGACTTTGGCAGCATTTACCGGAGCAAAACTGCCTCAGCATATTGACGGAATCAGTCTGAAACCGCTTTTAAGTGGTAAAAAACAACAAACCGGAAAGCGCATACTTTACTGGGAATTTCCCGGTCAGCAGGTGGCCATTCGGAAAGGAAAATGGAAAGCCGTTTCGGTAAAGAAAAATGCCGATTTGGAACTGTATGACATGGAAAAAGATCCGTTTGAAAAAAATAATCTGGCTTCTCAACATCCCGAAATAGTAGATGAGCTGAAACAGGAAATCCAAAAATCAAGAGTCAAATCGCCATATTATGAATGAGAGAGCTGTTGGATCAGAAACAATCTGACAGTTTTTTTTCTTTCTATTCAAAAGTATTCATCAAAATCAATCCTCATAACTAAATTTTTTTTTAAAATCAAAATTATTTTCAAAATGAAAAAATCTCTTTTTACATTGCTTTATTGTTTTATGTTTTTTATCCCAATTTCAGCAGAAAACATCACCATTTCCAGCCCTGATAGAAAACTGGAGGTTTCACTTTTTTTGAAGGATAATAGTGTGAAATACAGCGTCAGCTACAAGAACAAATTGATGCTCGAAGAATCGCCGTTGGGATTAATAACCAATGTGAGTGATTTTAGCAAAAACCTCACCTTCGTGGAAAAGAAAGAGCAGACCATTCAGGAAACCTATTTTGAGAAAAAGATAAAAAAAAGCAAGGTGGACTATCACGCCAGTGAACTGGTTGCAACTTATGAAACCTTTAAAAAAGAGCGTTTTTCGATCGTTTTTCGGGTAAGTAACAACGATATTGCCATAAAATACATGTTGGCACAAAACGGTGAAACGGCCCGCTGTATGGTGTTGAAAGAGATGACCGGATTCAAATTTCCCAAAGAAACGACCACATTTCTCACTCCGCAGGCACCATCGTTATCTGGTTGGATGAAAACCAAACCAAGTTACGAAGAAGGATACCAACCCGATGCTCCGCTTGGTGAAAAATCGAGATTTGGAATAGGTTTTACTTTCCCGGGCTTATTTCATGTGGGCAAAAAAGGCTGGGTTTTAGTCTCGGAAACCGGTGTAAGCAGTCTTTATTGCGGTTCCAAGCTCAGCGACCCGACTTATGACGGACTTTATTCCATCGCTTTTCCCGAAAAAGAAGAAAACAACGGCATGGGAAGCGCTGAACCCGGCATTTCTTTGCCCGGCGAAACGCCCTGGCGTACGATTACCGTGGGGGATGATTTGAAACCGATTGTGGAAACTACGGTGGCTTTTGATGTGGTGAAACCGCTATACGAACCGCACGAAAAACTTAAATTCGGCCGTGCAACCTGGAGTTGGCTGCTGTGGCAGGATCCGAGCATAAACTACGCTGACCAAAAAACCTTCATCGATTTATCATCCAAACTCGGCTACGAATTCATCCTCGTGGATGCAGCCTGGGATGTAAATATCGGGCGGGACAGAATAGCTCAATTGGCGCAATATGCCAAATCCAAAAAAGTAGAATTGTGCCTTTGGTATAACTCAAACGGCTTTTGGAACGACGCTCCTCAAAGCCCGAAGAATATTATGAACACCTCTTTTGCAAGGAAAAAAGAGATGGCGTGGATGCAGAGCATCGGAATCAAGGGAATTAAAGTTGATTTCTTCGGTGGCGACAAACAGGAAACGATGAAGCTGTACGAAGATATTCTTTCAGATGCGAATGAATATGGGCTGGCAGTGATTTTTCACGGTTGCACGCTGCCACGCGGGTGGGAGAGGATGTACCCGAATTTTGCCGGAAGTGAAGCAGTACTTGCATCTGAAAATCTTATTTTCGGTCAGTATGCCAATGATACAGAGGCTTATAACGCGTCGCTTCATCCGTTCATCAGAAATACGGTCGGCTCCATGGATTTTGGTCCGGTGCTGCTCAACAAACTTCACAACCGCAATAACGATGGCGGCAGAATCCGAAAAACAACCGAAACTTTCCAGTTGGCAACATCTGTTTTGTTTCAAACACCCATTCAGAATTTTGGCATCACACCCAATAACCTTACCGATATGCCTTCCTTTGTAATTGATTTCATGAAAAAAGTTCCCACGCTTTGGAACGAAACAATATTCATCGACGGCTATCCGGGCGAATTTGTAGTGCTGGCACGAAGGAGCGGTGATGAATGGTATATTGCCGGAATAAATGCTGAAAAGAATGTAAAAAAATTCAAACTTACCCTGCCGATGTTGAGTGGAAACATCACATATCTCTACAACAGCAAGGATAGAACACCCAAATTACAGCTTCTACATGTGAATAAACGGGGAAAAGTATTTATAGATGTAGAACCTGAGAGCGGTTTTGTAATAAAACTTTAGAATATTTACGATAAATAATGAGACTTTGGACTTACAAGTAACATTCATGAACAAACAACATAAAAATGAAAAGTATTAAATTTTACCGGTTGATTTTATGTTTTCTATTCACAGGAATTATAATTTCAACTTCGGCGCGAGAGAAATACAACTTCAACTCCGACTGGTTGTTAAATGTCGGCGATGTTCAGGAGGCTAAAGATCCGGCATTTACCGATAAATCCTGGGAAAAAGTGACTCTCCCGCGGGCTTTCAACGAAGATCAGGCTTACAAAGTTTATATCAGCCAGATGACGGACACCATTGTTTGGTACCGGAAGCATTTCAAACTACCGAAAGGAAGCGAAAATAAAAAAATTTTTATCGAATTTGAGGGAGCCAGACAAGGTGCCGATGTGTATGTAAACGGCCATTACGCAGGACTGCACGAAAATGGCGTGATGGCATTCGGTTTCGATATCACGCAATATTTGAATTTCAAAGGATCGAATGTAATTTCTGTTCGGATTGACAACAACTGGGATTATCGTGAACGAGCCACCAACACAAAATACCAGTGGAGCGACCGGAATTTCAACGTAAACTACGGCGGACTTCCGAAAAATGTTTGGCTTCATGTGACCGGCAAATTGTATCAGACACTACCGCTTTACTCCAATCTGAAAACCACCGGCGTCTATATTTATGCCGATAATTTCGACATTCAGGGTAAGAAAGCCAGAATAAATGCAGAGTCTGAAATCCGCAACGAACATACCGGAAATATGGATGTAAGCTACGAAGTGAGCGTATTTGACCGTGACGGTTCATTGAAAAAAACATTCCCGGGAGACAAAATCACTATCCGTCCGAATGAGACCAAAACCGTTAAAGCCAAATCCGATTTAAGCGGTTTGAATTTCTGGAGCTGGGGCTACGGTTATTTGTACGATGTGCGGACAAAATTGTTGGTCAATGGAAAAGTAGTGGATGAAGTCTCGACAATGACCGGATTCCGGAAAACAAAATTTGGCGAAGGAAAAGTGTGGCTCAACGATCGCGCAATCCAGATGAAAGGTTACGCTCAGCGAACAAGTAACGAATGGCCCGGAGTCGGTATGTCGGTTCCGCCCTGGATGAGCGATTATTCCAACGATATGGTGGTGAAAAGCAACGGAAATTTTATCCGCTGGATGCACGTTACAC
Source organism: uncultured Paludibacter sp. (assembly GCA_964541615.1). Taxonomy (GTDB): domain Bacteria; phylum Bacteroidota; class Bacteroidia; order Bacteroidales; family Paludibacteraceae; genus UPXZ01. Next base: position 23,126 of record CAZIRA010000022.1, on the reverse strand, counting down.
CCTGGAAACAAGATGTTGAGTCGTGCGACCGCGTAGGTCTGATGCAGGCAATGCCGGCCGGTGATGCTGAAAGAGATGTAAACGATCGCCGATGGGGACAACGCACCGAATTGATGCGCGATGCAATTATTTACAACAGAAACAATCCGAGCATTATTTTCTACGAATGCGGAAACGAATCGATCAGCAAAGAGCACATGATGGAAATGAAAGACATTCGCGATATGTACGACCCGCACGGCGGTCGTGCCATTGGTTCGCGTGAAATGCTCGATATCCGCGAAGCAGAGTGGGGAGGCGAAATGCTCTATATCAACAAAAGCAAATACCACCCGATGTGGGCTACTGAATATTGCCGTGACGAAGGACTTCGCAAGTACTGGGACGATTACAGCTATCCGTACCACAAACACGGCGACGGACCGCTGTATAAAGATGCCGATGCGTCTTCTTACAATCAAAACATGGATATGCTGACCGTGGAATGGGTTCGCCGCTGGTACGATTATTGGGAAATTCGTCCGGGAACAGGTGATCGCGTTAGTTCCGGCGGTGCAAAAATCATTTTCTCAGACACCCAGACTCACTCACGCGGTGCCGAAAATTACAGACGAAGCGGAGTGGTTGACCCGTTGAGAATAGAAAAAGACGGCTATTTTGCCCACCAGGTGATGTGGGACGGCTGGGTTGACGTTGAAAATTACAGAACGAAAATTGTCGGACACTGGAATTACAAATCAGGAGTAGTGAAGCCGGTTTACGTGGTTTCAAGTTCTGAAACCGTGGAACTTTTTGTCAATGGAAAATCAAAAGGTTTTGGTAAAAATGAGTACAGATTCCTGTTTACCTTTGAAAATATTGCCTGGGAAAGTGGCGAAATTAAAGCCGTTGGATACGATAAAAACGGAAAAATCGTAAGCAGCAACATGCTCAAAACAGCCGGTGAACCTGCACAGATCAAGCTTTCTTTGATTCAAAGCCCGCAGGGGTTCAAAGCCGACGGTGCCGACCTTGCAATGGTACAGGTGGAAGTAGTGGACAAGGATGGAAACCGCTGTCCGCTGGCAAACGACAGGATAGATTTCTGGCTGAATGGACCTGCCGAATGGCGTGGCGGAATTGCTCAGGCGAAAGATAATTATGTACTTGCAAAATCGCTTCCGGTGGAAGCCGGCATTACGCGTGTGATAATCCGTGCCGGAAAAAAAGCCGGAAAAATATCCTTGACAGCTACGGCTGAAGGACTTCCGACAGCCCGGATTAATTTTGTTTCAAATCGGGTGAAAGTGAAAAATGGATTGGCGGAGTTTATGCCTGCCGATGGATTAATCGGACGTTTGGATAGAGGCCCAACACCGAATACTCCTTCTTACATCGATTCTAAGCGGACAATTAATATTGAGTCAGCTGTAGCCGGAATCAACAACGAATCTGCTTCTAACTCATTTGACGACAATGAATTAAGCGAATGGAGAAACGACGGAAAACTATCAACGGCCTGGATTACTTACAAATTGAAGGAAAATACAAGAATCGACGAAGTGAGCCTGAAACTGACAGGCTGGAGAATGAGGAGCTATCCGCTGGAAATCTTTGCCGGAAACGAACTTATCTGGAGCGGTGACACTGATCGAAGTCTCGGCTACGTGCATTTGAAGGTGAAACCCGTAGTAACCGACAATATCACAATCCGCCTCAAAGGAGCAACAGTTGACAGCGACGCATTCGGGCAGATAGTGGAGGTGGCTGCGCCGGTAGCCAACGAACTCGATTTATTCAAAGCAAAAGACGGCGATAAAACCGGCGGTGAGTTGCGGATTGTGGAGGTGGATTTTTTACAACATTTGGCTCCCTAAATCTGCCAAAGGCCCCAGCATGTAGGGAAAAACAAGTCAGGTTCGATATTCTTAAACTATGTTGTCAAGATTCGGAGTTATACACTTTTAAAGGGGCAGAGCCCTGAAATTTGATTTGTAAAAAACAGAACTTAACTGGCAAGAACCAAAACGGTTAAGACTGAGCTGAAAATTCAAATTCTTATGAAAAATCTTTTTTTATCAATATCAATTCTCTTAATTTCATTTTCCCAAAGCCTTCACGCCTTTACCTGGAAATCGGGTCAGAATCAACACGTTGTTGTCAGTAATTCGGAGGAGCAAGTGGTGAAAACTGCTTTGGAAATGTACTCGAATGACTACAAAACGGTTTTTGATGGAAATGTGATATTAAGCGAAAACAAAGGGAATATTTTTGTCGGGACAATTGGGAAAAACTCCGGGGCAGAACAATTGCTCGGTCAAAATCAGGTTAAAACTCTTTCAGAGAAAAAGGAAGGTTTTATCGTTGCGGTGAATGGAAAAAATCTGATCGTACTGGGAAGCGACAAGCGTGGAACGGCGTATGGAATTTTGGAATTATCACGCATTATCGGCGTTTCTCCCTGGGAATGGTGGGCCGATTCAAGGCCTGAAAAAATGAACCATGTTTCGTTGCCGAAAGGTTATTTTACTCAGCAGTCACCTTCTGTAGCTTACAGAGGCATCTTTCTGAACGATGAAGACTGGGGATTAATGCCCTGGAGCAGTTTGAATTATGAGAAGACAGACGTGAAAGGCCGCATTGGGCCTGATACCCATGCAAGGATTTTTGAGTTATTGCTGCGTCTACGGGCCAACACCTTCTGGCCGGCCATGCATGATTGTTCCGAAGCTTTTTACCTGACCCCCGGAAATAGGGAAATATCCGAAAAATACGCCATTTCTATTGGTACATCGCATTGCGAGCCGATGCTCCGGAATACAAATGCAGAATGGCGCATTGCCGGTGAAGGGACTTATGATTATGTGAACAACCGGGAAAAAGTGGTAAGCTTCTGGGAAGAAAGGGTAAAAGAGACTGCCGGATCTGATGGAATTTACACCCTGGGAATCCGTGGTGTGCACGACAGTAAAATGCTCGGAGCAAACACAATTACCGAACAACGGGATGCCATTACCAGCATTTTTGTGGATCAACGGAATTTGATAAAACAATACGTGAATCCCGATGTGGAAAAAGTGCCGCAGGTTTTTATTCCGTACAAAGAAGTGTTGGATGTGTACAATGCCGGACTGGACGTGCCGGAGGACGTTACGCTGATGTGGACAGACGATAATTACGGCTACATCCGCCATTTCCCCAACGAAAAAGAACGTGCACGCAAAGGCGGAAACGGTATTTATTACCACGTTTCCTACTGGGGACGTCCGCACGATTACCTCTGGCTTTCCACCATTCACCCGGCTTTGATTTATACGCAGATGAAAACGGCTTACGACAAAGGCGCCCGCGAAATGTGGGTGCTCAATGTGGGCGACCTGAAGCCGGCAGAGTACAATATCGAGCTGTTTCTGGATATGGCGTGGGATATCAATTCGATTGAAAACAACGAATCCGGACTCAATAAACATATGTACGAATGGCTGGCACGCGAATTCGGAAAAGAAAATGCCGGAGAACTTCTCAACATTAAAAATGAATTTTACCGCCTGGCCTACATCCGAAAACCGGAACATATGGGAAATACGCGCACCGAAGAGCGTGATCCGATTCATAAAGTGCTGAAAGATCTGCCCTGGTCGGAAAAAGAGGTGAATCAACGACTGGCCGACTACACCGACCTGGATAATCGGGTGAAAGCAGTTTCAACACAAATTCCTGCCGGGAAATTTGATACCTGGTTTCAGCTGGTAGAATATCCGGTACGTGGTGCAGTGGAAATGAACAAAAAGCACTTGTATGCCCAGTTGGCTCGTCACGGAAAAGCCGATTGGCAATCCAGCGACGATGCACACCGGATGATTGCTGAATTGACCAAAACATACAATTCCCTGAACGGCGGAAAATGGAACCGAATGATGGACGCACAGCCCAGAAGATTGGAAGTCTTTGGTCTGGTGCCTCATATTCAGGCTGATTCGCCGATGAGTGCCGATGAAAAGTATTTGTTTTTGCACAATGGAGCAGAGTACAAATCGTATGAAGGTGAAAAACCGGTCGGACACGGGCTCGGTTATGCACGTAAAGCAGTTTATGTTCCGGTAAACAGTTCGGTTAACTATGAATTAACTACAAAGCCGGATTCCATTTGGATTGAAACTTCCCTGGCTCCCAATCTGCCCGTAGAAGGAAAAACAATTCGTTTCGGCATATCAGTAGATGGAGAGTCTGAGCAAATCGTTGATTTCAAAACTGTTGGCCGAAGCGAAGAGTGGAAAGAGAATGTCCTGACCAACCAGGCAATCCGCATCACTTCTCACAAAATTACTAATTCCGGCAACAAATCCACTCTTAAAATTACCGCGTTGGATGAAGGCGTAATCATTGATCAGATAAAGATTTTTGGCGAAAAAAGAGAGAAACAGAAGAGATAAGACAATGACTATTTGCACAATGAATCATAGAATTGAACTCGTTTCGAATTCTTTATATTTTGATTCGGTTCATTGCAGTAGATTTGTTAAGCCGCACTAAAAAAGTCCCATAAACAAAAATAATCCGCTCCCTTCCCCTTGTGGTTACTGAGCCGGTTACTGAGCCGGTTACTGAGCCTGTCGAAGTACTGTCGAAGTATTGTCGAAGTATTATCGAAGTATGCGGGAAGTACTCGAAGAGGGATGGGGCCCGGGATTTAGAGGGGCTGCAGCCCCTTGTTTTGTATACAGACATTCCCCCTTTTTGATTTGTATACTCTGACATTGTCCCTTGTTCAGCAGCCCCTTGTTTCTTGGATTGCATGTTGACATTCTTCTTGTTTGCTTAGTTTATTTCTTCATCAAATCACGCAGCATGTTTTCAATTTCCGTGATGCGGACTTCGTTCTTTTCGGAGATAGCTTTCAGTTCGCTGTTTTCGGTTTTCAGCCGGTCGTTTTCATTTTTCAGTGCTTTGATGGCTTCCAGAAGCAGCGGCGATATTTTTCCGTATTCTACCGAGAGCAATCCGTCTTCGCCTTCCGAAACCACTTCGGGCATCACATCGCGTATTTCCTGTGCCGAGAATCCAACCTGCCGGTTTTGGTCAACTCCCTCTTTCCAATAATAATAGTAACCGGTGAGTTTTTCCACCATTTCCAGCGGACGGTTTATTTCAGTGAAATCTTTTTTCAGCCTTGCATCTGAAAAAGTGTTCCAGGCATTTGCACGAGCCTGCGTACCATCGCCGCTGTTCCCCACCTGGAGTTTGTACCCCGGTGTTATTGTGCCAATACCCACATTCGAATTATCCTGTTTACAGAAGATGGCTGTAGTGGCTGCCGTATTATACATTCGAAGTCCACCGGCATTCACATCGTTGAATATATGCCATTTGGCAGTCGCACCTTCGTATATTCTGAAACCGGCATCGTTTCCTGTAGCCGCTTCCAGAAACATAAAGGTTTCCGGAAATCCGGTTCCCTTGAGATGAATACCGGCATCGGGAGTTTCAGTTCCTATTCCTACTCTACCCCGAACATGAAATTTACCACCGGCAAAATAACCTGAAAATCCGTCGGGAGAATTGATATACCCTACCACTCCTTTAGTTTTACCGGTCAATGAACTGCTAAAGCCCCATAATCCGGTACCTTCTAAGGATGCTGATTGACCGTAAACTCCAATCGTATTTCCGGTCATGCTATAAGCCGTTCCTTCTACTCCAATCCCTGACGATGAATTTACTAATCCCTGAACTCCGTATGCTGTTCCAGTTTTAGTAAAATTACGACCTCTTACCCCGCAATAGCTTGATTCACCGTACACACCATAACCCTCTGTAGATGCAGAATAACCGTAAACACCATAATTGCTTCCGGTTGTTGATCTGTTTTCGCCTAACACACCTTTACCTTCATCTGAATATGTCAAACCATAAACTCCTTTAGAAGTGCCGGTTTTACTGGATGAATATCCCATTACAGCTATTCCATCGGGAGAATACACTTCACCCTGAACTCCATAAGCAAAGCCTGTCGTTGATCGATTAATTCCTTTCACACCTATCCATTTGCTCTCGCCCGATACGCCAGTACCATCAAGGGCGCTTGAATATCCCAAAACTCCAACGGCAGAGCCGGTAGTTGAAGTGGAATATCCAGCTACTCCGATTCCATTCGGTGATGAAACCTCGCCCATAACCCCGGCTGCACTGCCGGTGGATGAATTTGCAATACCTTTGACTGCAACTCCTTCACTGGAATAAGTTTCTCCGCTAATGCCTAATGCGATGCCTGTAGTGCTTTTATTTATACCTCTAACACCTATGCCAACCCCGGAATTAGTAGATCCAACCACTCCAAAGGTGTTACCATATGCGTCATCTCCCCACCCAACAATGGCTATTCCGTTGTTATTCTTCACACTGAATGCATTATTTATAGAGTGTGAACTACCGGCAAATGGCAAATTTAATAAATTGGTACTTTCAGCCTTTTTTGCATACAAGGCATACGGCACACTCAGCAGTTCGCTGGTGGAGGTAATGCTGTAAGCCGTTCCACCGGCAGGGTCAATTTCTGTTTTGATAAAATAAGGGCCGGTTGACCAGACAACATCCAGTAAACCGTTAATGGCAGGCGATCCGGTTCCGATAACAATGTTAATCAATCCGTTGGCATTGGTAGTCGGTGTGTGTGTTTCGGCAAACACCGGTGTACCGGTGGCTGAACCCTGCAGGATAGTTATTTTTACGCCAACCGGTTGATTGGTAACCAGGGCATTGGTGCTGTTGCGCACCACAGCCTGGTAACTGATTTTTTGGGGTGGCTGTGCCTGAAGGGTAAGCACTAAGTAAAGTGCTGCAAGTAATGTAAGTAGTTTTTTCATAGGAATGATTTTAGTGTTTAATTTTTTATTACCAAGCGATTACATCGCGTGGCAGCATTGTGTGATATTAAATTCACAAGTAACTTGTTGGGAACAAGTAACCTTTTTCCCCTCGTTGGAAACGTTGGAAACGAAGGGGAGAGGGTCGTTAGTGTTTAATGATTTTGAAAATTTTTACTCCTTTCTTACTGTTCGTTACCTTCAGGAAATAGGCAGCCGGTTTCAGTTCCGTCATATCAATGACGGTTTCTTTTTCCGTCAGTTTATCATTTCGGAGTATCTTGCCGTTTACATCCATCAACTGAAAGGTGAACGAGATCGGTTTGAAGTTATCAATTTTCAGTGTCAGTTTCCCGCTTGTCGGATTGGGATAGGCAGCATAGTACAGGTCGATGGCTTTAATATCCTTCACTCCGGTGAAAACCGAAATTTCGAACGGTTGCTGTACTCCTTCCGCTACCGAAGTAGTGGTTGACGAAACAGTAGTAAAAAATACCTGACCCACCGAATAGCTTGCCGAGCCACCGGCACCGGTAGCGTTACCTCCGGCTGCATTCACCGATGTATGGAGTTGCTGAGCCTGCATGTATGTCAAGGCCGGTGAAACCATCAAAATGGATATAAATATTACAATTATTTTTTTCATTATGGTTATTTTTTATTTGTTGGTTAAATATCCACTCCTAAACTCAGTAAAATCAATTAAGGAGTGCTTGTCAAGGTTAAATGACTGATTATATGTTTAATGAAAGCTATACTATTGTACTTTTATCAGCAGAATCCGGATTGCCTTGTTTTGATAGGCAGCTACTTCGGGATAACTTATATTAATCCCTGAGCTTGAGAGAGAGCAACCAACAGAGTGGTCGGCGGCAACATTAAACATACCCAGTGTATTCCAGTTAGTTCCGTTATAGTTTATTTCTGCCGATAAAATGCGGGTATTTTCTCTGGTGTATCCTGTAGGATACACTAAACTGGTATAGTTGCCGGTAGCTGCCGATGTACCCGTTATTTCCCTTATTTCGGAAAAAACTTTTCCTGCTGCACCTATCACTACCGTGCCCTCCACATCGAGTGTGGCATCGGGGCTGATATCACCTATTCCCGTTTTACCGTCGGCTGTGATTACTACCCGATCGGTATTCAATCCGCCGGTCTGAAATGCCAGTCCACCTGCATCGCTGCGAAGTTTTATCTCATCGTTGATGCTCCATATCATTCCTTTTCGTGAATTCTCCTGATATATAGCTAACCATTTACTAGTACTTGCTACATTTGATTCAAACCTGGCCAATTCAGAAGCACTTGTTTTAATATGTAAAACACTATTTGGAATATTTGTACCAATCCCCACTTTTCCGGTATTGAAATAAATATCTGATCCGTTGCTTAACCAGGGATAAGGTGCCATGGCAGCGGGTGTCCAGGCTGTACCGCTATACATAAGTATTTGTCCGGCAGAAGCTCCCATGGAGGAGATTTTGGGTGCGGTAACAGCGCCGGCAGCCAGTTTATCAGTGAGAATGGCTCCGTTTTGAATTTTCTCTGCAGAAACAGCCAGGTTTCCAAGCTTAGCAGTGGAAACAGTTTGGTCAGCCAGGTCGGCAGTAACAATCGCTCCATCGGCAATTTTAGCGGAAGTAACCGTACTGCTTCCCAAATCCTCGGTTACAACGGTTCCATCCATTATTTTTGAAGAGCCGACGCTGTTGTCAGCCAGATCGTTTTCCATCACATTACCATCAGCAATTTTTATTGAGGTCACCGAATTGTTGGGAATGGTTTCCACATTTTTGGCATACATGGCTGTAATGGCGTACGGCACGCTCAGCAACTCGCTGGTAGAGGTAATGCTGTATGAAGTGCCGCCAGCAGGGTCAATTTCAGTTTTGATAAAGTGCGGACCCTGAGTCCATTCGATATGTGAGAAACTGCCCTCAATAATTGTTCCTGTGCCAATCGCAATGCTGATGAGTCCGTTGTCGTTGGTGGTTGGAGTTTGAGTCTCGGCATACACTACGGTTCCTGTGGGTGTGCTGTATAGGATGCTGATTTTCATGCCGATGGTCTTATTGGCTACCAGTTCGTTGCTGCTGTTGCGTACTACTGCCTGATAACTCATTTTCTGAGGTACAGGTGGAGGTGCTGCCACCAAAACGGTGCTGAAAAGCACAAGGGTGAATACTGTAATTGATTTTTTCATGATAATTGGTTTTAAAATCTATGTAATTAAGTTTCTGCTTTCGAAAACATGATTTTCTGTACCATCACTGCAAAATCTGCTGTGTAAAAAAAAAGAAGATTTCTTACACATTTGTAAAGAAATCTTCTTTTTCCTGCTCTATGGTCTGGAAAAAATCAAAATCTGTAACGGTAAATTCTTTATCGCTCTCAAATTTTACTATTCTTAGTCTTGAATAATATTTGACTGCTTTTACACCGGCGTCACTAAGTTTTTTCTTTACTTTATTGAAGTAAATTCCGTCTTTCAAAACACCAAAATAAATATTCATAACTTTATTTGTTGTTAGCGTATTGTCTGAATTAATCCCTTACCTATATCTCTGTATTTGAGATTTTCTATCGGTTTTGCATGGTTCTCGAGCCACGACCATATTTCTTCTGCTTTTAATTCGGGAAATTGCTCCATGTAGAGTGCTGCCAGACCGGATACGTGCGGAGTGGCCATGCTTGTACCACTCAGTACCTTATAGTCTTTCGGTATTCCGTTTTTACGCGGATAACTGCTCACAATATCCACTCCGGGTGCGCATACGTTGATATTGCCGCCGGTGGCAGCATTGATTCCGGCGTTGGAGAATCGGGCTATACGCATTTGACTGTCGATAGCCGCCACAGCCATGATTGATACAGAATTGGCCGGTACCGAAACCGGACGTGGCAGGGAAGGTCTGTTACTGTCGTTTCCGGCAGCTGCAATGATCAGAACGTTGTTTTCCAGCGCTCTTTTACCCACTGTTTCGAATAAAAGGGAAGGTGGTTCGTTGATGCCTGCCGGCGAAGCGAGCGACATGGAAATGATTCTGAATTTTTTGGTAATTGCCCAGTCAATGGCATCAATGATGCTGCTGGTAGTTCCTTTTCCGCTGTCCGAAAGTACTTTCCCGATTTTCAGATTGCTTTCAGTGGCTATGCCGTAGCGATTACCGTTGTCATTTCGTACATTTCCACACGCTACACCTGCACAGTGTGTGCCGTGTCCGTTCGGGTCTTTGTCCCATTCTTCGCCCTGAATAAATGATTTTCCTTCGATGATTCTGCCCGTAAAGTCGGGGTGAGCTGCATCCAGTCCTGTATCGAGAATGCAAATATCTACACCTTTGCCCGTGTACTGGGTATTGTTTATCCCGATGGCTTTAAGCCCCCATTCCATTTCCACTACCGGATGCTGTGGGATGGGCTTGTTTTGAATAAAGGTTTCGAGTTCGAGTACCTTGTTTTTCAACTGTTCGATGCCGGTTTTCAATTCCTGAATAAGTGTATTTTCATCGGCTGAGAAAAATTCCCGCTCTTTTTCGAAATAGATTACCGGACTTGAAGCGTCAGCCACCGAACTGGTGAGCTGTTCTTCGTCCATATCGTCGGCCACTACCACGCCGAGGTTTTTATAAAGCACGGCGTTTTGAGCGTCAATGATGTTGAATGATTTTTTATCACGTGACAAAAGTTCTGACGAAGTGACACTGACGGAAAATTCTTTTTCCACGTTTTTGATGGATGATTTGTGCTGATCTTTCAACAAAACGATATATCTGTTACCTGCCATGATTGTATATTAATGTGGTGTGATTTTCAAAATGATTTTTTCGAGTAATAAGTAAATATCTTCTGAAATCATTTTCATCAGAAGTTTCTTATGTATGAGAGTAATGGAGCCGTTTTGTGTGAGGAGGTAATTCCAGAATGCTTCAATTTTGGATGTCGAATCGAGTTCCAGAAGTTTCTGGTCGGTAAGGAAGCCCTGTTGTATCAGATTAAGTATCAGACTGGTAAGAATTTCTTCTCCCTCTTCAAGTTTCAGGGTTTCTTTGTGGTGCATTTCCTGCAGCAGCGTGTGGAGGTTTTCAATCCCGTTGTAGGCAAATCCCCAGAAAAGTTCCCTCTTGGAAGTATTTATCTTTTCCAGGCTTGCCGGATTGAAACCCCGTTTCACCGTGTGGAGCATGTTGGTGATCCGGAGCACTTCGGATTCTTTTGCCTGATCGCCCTTGTCTTTGAAATAATCCGTCAGTTTATTTAGAAAAGCAAAAATCCGGCTTTCAAGTTCGAACGACTTTTCAGCATAAAACCCCTGAACCTGATTAAATTCAGTAAAAAGTTCATGGATGACTTTTAACTGGTTGTGGATTAATTCCTGCATTTATTCAAATATTATTTCTTCCACTGTCTTTCCGTCTTTATCGGTGAAGGTGACAAGCCGTATTCCTTCTTCTTCCATTTCGATGTGGAGGTTGATGAAAAGCTTGTCTTTGTCCACCGCTCCTGAGGTGTTGGGATCAATAAAAATATCATTCAGTTTGGTCGAGACCAATGAATAGCTGTTGGAAATCACTTCCGAAAAAATCCGCTTCATTTCTATCGTTTCAGTTTCGGAGCGGGAGTATTTTGATTTGAGAGTTCCGCTCCTCAGCGATTCGATTTGAGGCATCACATCTATTTTGATTATTTCATCTTCCAGGTTTCTCACCGGTTTACGGTCTTTGCTTTCCAGTGTTTTGAAAAGCTGTGAGAACGATTCGTTTTGCAACTCATCATTTGTTATGGATTTGATATTCAGATGTTTCTCTCTGTTGACTGATTGGATTTTTTCGTTCACTTCTTTCAGAAATTTATCCTTATTCTGATCGAAATTGTATTTCGAAAGTGAACTTATGTCTGTAATTTTCAATGGTATATCCATCTTTACGCTCGGAAATGCGTATCTTGGCGCCTTGAAATACTTCAGGTATTCGTGTCTGGCATATTCTTTGGCTACAAGAACTGTTTTTTCGTCGGCTTTTTTCCGAGCCTGGATTATCTCGTTGTAGAGATAATCCAGATAATCAGAAAGCTTAATCATGTTGTTAGTTTGTTGAGCCCAGCATGCCTAAAACTTTTTCCAGTCCGGCAGGCATTTCGTCGTTGGTAGCCCTCACTTTAACAGCCAGCGAGTATTCTTTTTCTACTTTGATGCCGGTACTCGACGACCGTTTGTAGGATACGTCCACTTTGAATTTTACAGGTCCGATACCGCCCGAAGCGCCTGCAGAGATGCCGAATTCGCTGCTCACATTTTTGGTGTAGGTGGAGTTTAGTTTTACGTTGAAATCCACTTCGCATGATTCTATACGGAAACTCGGTACGTTGAGAAGTGCTATGAAAGGCACTTTAATTTCAGCATCCTGTTCAATAGTCTTTGGATTCGACGTGCTGACTGGTTCTGAACTGTCAAAATCAGGATTCGGTACATTTTTTTTGTACATAAATTCGGCCATCCTCAGTTTTTTTGTTCCGGAGGTTGTATCTGTTTCAAATCCTACTTCGTTGATGAAGCTTACAGTGCTGATAGAGGCATTGGACTGCGCTTTCACACAAGCGTCCAGCGGTCCTCCTATTATGGTTGCAAAATCAATACTGCCCAGTTCGGCTGCAAAATCGGCATCCGAAGCGCCTGCAATAACAAAGGGTTTGTCGTCTTCGGCCATCTGACCGAAAATCAGTTTCATTACATCTGCCGAAAGTTTTGTCACTGCGCTTTCCCAGGATGGTTCATAAGCGGTTTTGAAATTCTCAATGATTTCCAAAATTTCCTTTTTATTCACTTCTTTAAGTTCCGAAGGCGAAATTCCGCTGATTCGTTCGTACACCGATGGAGTCAATGCTTTCTCCAGCGCGGTCAACATTTCAATCAATTCATTTTTGGTTTTTCTACTGAAGTCTTCCTCCAGAACCAATTTTAATGTTTTCATGAATCCTGTTTTTAAAAGTAAAATAACGTGATATTAACTTTACAAATATAAAGTATAATTAGATTTTTGGTATACAAATAATTGAATATTACAAATATATAATGTTATATAATGTTAACAAAATTGATTTTTGTTATTAATATTGCATAAATAAACATAATTGCCGTAAATTATTGTTTTTCTTTCTGAATTATTCTTCAGAAACAGGTTGTGGAATCGGCTGATTCTTTAGGTTATTTTTAATAAAAACTAAATTTTATGGTTGTTCGTGTATTGAAATCGGCTAAAATAGGATTATATTTGTCCAGTGTTAACTGAAATATTGCTGCATGAAACGGAATGAATTTCACCTTTTCTTATTACGTCTTACAGCCGGCTTACTGCTTATAACGCTGCTTACGGGCTGTAAAGAACCGGAAGTGGGAAAACCCGATGTAACAGAACCTGCTGTCCCGGAATTTGTACAATACGGCATACCGTTCGCCGGAGTGCCCGATGCTGTTGATGCAGCTATTTATCAGGTCAATATTCGTCAGTTCAGTGCCACGCGCAATCTGCAGGGAGTCACAGCCCGGCTTGATTCCATCCGGAGTCTGGGTGTAAATGTCATTTATCTTATGCCGGTTCATCCCGTCGGTATGCTGAAAGCCATCAACTCACCTTATTGTGTAAAAAATTACAGGGAAATTAATCCCGAATTCGGTACATTGGCCGACCTCCGAACGCTGGTGGACGGTGCACACAGTCGCGGTATGTCGGTAATGATGGACTGGGTGGCCAATCACACCGCGTGGGATCACCCCTGGATGAGCAACAAAAGCTGGTACAAACAAGATGGATCGGGCAATGTGGTGAGTCCCCACGGCTGGAATGATGTGGCTCAGCTCAACTTCAACAACGCCGATATGCGCCTGGAGATGATTAATGCTATGAAATACTGGGTGTATGAGGCCAACGTGGATGGTTTCCGGTGTGATTATGCCGACGGACCACCTGCCTCTTTCTGGAAGCAAGCCCTGGATAGTCTCCGGAATATCAGCACTCACAAACTGCTGATGCTGGCTGAAGGTACCCGAAGCGATCATTTTTACTCGGGATTTGATTTTACCTTTGGATTCCGCTTTTACGACGCTCTCAAAAATGTATTTAAAAGTAGCTCTGTAACAAATCTGACCGGAGTAAATGCTGCCGAATATACCGGTGCAGGCCTTGCAAACAGAGTAGTACGCTACACCACCAACCACGATGTGAATAGTTCCGACGGCACTCCACTCGAATTATTTGGCGGCGCTGCCGGGTCGATGGCAGCTTTTGTAGCTGCAGCATACATGAAAAGCATACCCATGATTTACAGCGGGCAGGAAGTAGGTTACAGTCAGCGGCTATCCTTCCCTTTCACCGGAACGGCGATAAACTGGAATGGAAACAAGGCCATGACAGCAGAATACAAAAAACTCCTGGCAATGTACAACAGCAGTACGGCTATTCGACGCGGCACAATAACCACTTACAGCGATGCAAGCGTGTGTGCTTTCACCCGAAATCATGAAACGGAGACCATCTTCGTGGCATCCAATCTGAAGAACACAGAAGTAAGTTTCTCGCTCCCGGCAGAAATGGCCAACACAAGCTGGAAGAATGCATTCACCAATGAACCGGTGACACTCGCAACCCGACTGGAACTGCAGCCCTGGCAATATGTGGTGCTGAAGAAATGAAGGTGAGATCTTTTAGAAACCGAAAAAGTATCGATAAAACGAAACAAGCAGCAACAGGTTTGATTTGGAGAATAAGAGAGAATCAGCAAGAAGTCAGTTAATGTATCATTCTAACCCCGGACAGCTGTTTATCTGGATTTGGGCTTTACCTTCAATCCTTTTTCGAGCAAAAAGTTGACATTTTTTTGTACAGCAATAGCCGTAATAGTAGCTCCAGAATAAGCATCTAACTCAACCTGTTGCGCCTCTTTCAGGTTTTTCCCGTTCCATAAATTGAAAAAACCGTTTTTCTCGAGGAGTTTTACGTAGCTTAGGGTTTCAGAATTAGTAAGCAAAGCCACTTTTCGGATTTCACCGTTTTTGTTGGTGATGATCATCACCGGAGTTTGTTTCCTGTACCCAATTACATCCTGGCAGTATGTTTTGCTGTTCATGGCATATCCAAGCACTTTACCCTGATTGTCGATGATATTATACCAGTATTCGTTGGATTTTTTCACTTCGACAGCTGTCGGAAATATGCTTTGAACCACATCCTTGTTCGAAACCTCGTAAACAACTTCACGCTGATGATTCATTCTACCCTGTGAATTTGTCAATAAAACACTAAATAAGAACACTATTAAAATTTTCAGTTTCATTTTTTTTGAAAAGAACATGATGATATACATCCCTACAAAATGTGTGCAAAAATTATGCAATTTTTCAGGAGAGTAACATGTAACCCTTTTTTTGAGGAATTAACGAATTTTGGTCTTGCTGAAAGGAGGAATGACGATTGGATAAAGAGCTTCCTGCTTAAAGGGTTGATAATATCTGTCACAAGTTTGATTCAAACTCTCTTTTAGGAAAAATTCCTCCAACCAAACCTGCACATGCAGGAACTTACATCCTGTCATGTGAATATTTTCATAAAAAACAACCGCTCCGAAAAAACTATCGGGGCGGTTATTATTCAAAATGGTAGAAAAGATTACTTCACAACTATGGCTGATTTGCTTTCAAAAAGCAGTATAAGGAGTGATAATAAACCTGTTTTTTTACAATTTATCTGACGTTGCTAATGCTGTTCTTGGCTGTGTCGTGTTTGGTTTTCAGTACATTGTTCACATTGCTGAAAGCTATTCGTACCTGTGTTTTCAGCGTATCTTTCAGGCCGGAAGCAGCTTTCTCAGCCACTACAAATTCCAGCACGTAATTGCCGTCGGCCAGTTCGGCCACTCCATCGCAGTCGTCGTCTTTACCCTGCCATGCCACGGCAGCCGTTCTGGCGTAGGATGCTGCCGCCGCTCCGCTACCCGAAGAACCTGCTAAAGCCGATACCGACGAGATGGCTGCACTCACGATGGAACTGCCGGGCAATGCACCTCCCAGGAGCGATGCTCCCTGCGCCAGAGCGCCGCCGGCTGCCTGTAATCCGTTGTTGACCTTTCTGTACTCTTCGGGAGTCAGCTCGCGCATGGTTTGCTCGTGTGTAAAGACCCGGTAGCCCTGATTATCCGGAAAAAGTACCACGCAACCGTCTTTCACGAGCGTAATGTTGATTTTTCCGGCTGTTTGAAGTCCTGCATTTACTTTCTCGCCAAAGGTAGCGCCCTGCGTTTGCTTCGGCACGGTGATATTCATCGAAATGCGGTTGGGCATACCGCCGTTATTAGAGTTTATGCTCTTTTCAGCTATCGTGGTGGAACCTTTTACAGTTCCGTCCCACCCTTTATTTCTGCCTTTGGCTTCCTCTGTGCGGTTGGATTTCAGCACCTCCACCCGCTTACGGGTTGCATTTGAACTTTTAGATTCATACATCGGGTTGACTCCCTGGTTTGTATTTCCCTGATAGAGTGGATTTTTTGATTTACCACTTTTACTCTCAACCAAACTATCGGCTACAACACCAGTTTCCGGTATCTCTGTTGAAGAGAAATCTGCCGGAGCAGCATTCAGGATTATCGCTATGCTTGTGAAAGCTGCCATAATCATCCATTTAGTTAATGTTTTTTTCATACGAAGATTTTTTATTTTTTTAAATTAAGGACGTATGGTACACGCCATCCATCTTCATTCTCATGGGTGAAAATTTATGTTTAATGGCTGTTTCATAAGACTACGTTTTAGTTATTAAAAACAATTTTTATAATTCTAATAACACGGATTTATCACACTTGTTCGCATGCTTGCAGACTTCAGATTCATAATTAACTAAACCGAAAGGAGGCACGATATCATCTGTAAATTCATTGGCATTAAAATATGTTTACAGATAGGTTAGATTGTTGTATGTCAGCTTAATAAAGAAAAAATTATTTAATATGACGTTATAATTATTTAACTAAAAACTGAGCAAATTTAAGTCATACAGAAAAAGTATCAGATTGTAGTTAATTAAGTTTGTAAGAAAAAAAATTAAACATAGCAAAAATTGTTTTATGACACTTAATTCATGCACCTTCTTTCTGTCAAATTTTATAGCACATTAATCATTATTCTTACCAGCATAAT
Organism: uncultured Paludibacter sp.; assembly: GCA_964541615.1. Taxonomy (GTDB): domain Bacteria; phylum Bacteroidota; class Bacteroidia; order Bacteroidales; family Paludibacteraceae; genus UPXZ01. The sequence continues at coordinate 6,098 of CAZIRA010000022.1, read as the reverse complement.
CCATTGATTTTTTTATATTTGCCAACGAAATCTTCAATTAAATAATACTTCTGAAAAATCATTATTGAATAATCCTTTCATTTAACTGCAAAAGGGCACGATCGTTTTCTGCCGTTTGCCGGGAGTTTTATTTTGCAATATTAATTCGACATAAAAATTGGAAAGTACTTACAAAAAATCAATATTTTTATAGAGCAGGGAGCAGCCTGTTTAACGATTTCAAAAACATAAATTTATAATGAAAAAAATTGGATTTCTACTTTTAACAGCATTTATTTGCTTAAATCTATCTGCCCAAAACGGTAGAACCGTTATTTCAATGGACAAAGACTGGCGTTTCAAAATCGGAACGTTCCGGGAATCCATTAATCCATCTTTCAACGATTCTGAATGGCGACAACTCGATGTTCCGCACGATTGGAGCATCGAAGGAAGATACAATAAATACAATAAAACCGGACGTGGCGGAGGTTATCTGCCCGCAGGTGACGGGTGGTACAGGAAAACTTTTACTGTTCCTGTTTCTGATAAATCCAGGAAAGTTTTGATTCAGTTTGACGGCGTGATGGCCAACAGCGAAGTGTATATTAATGGAAAACTGCTTGGAAATCAGCCTTATGGATACACTTCGTTCGAATACGATATGACTGATCATATTCTTTTCGGAGAAAATCAGAAAAACGTGCTGGTGGTTCGTGCCAACAACATTCCACAGCCGGCTTCACGTTGGTACACGGGCGCAGGAATTTACCGCCATACCCGGATGATTATCAAAAATCCGGTTCACATCGCGCACTGGGGTGTGTTTGTTACTACTCCCGAAGTAAGCACAGCAAAAGCTCTGGTGAAAGCGAATATCCAACTCGATAATAAATCGGATAAACAAAAATCAGTTACTGTGAAATCGACTGTGGTGGATCAAAACGGAAAAGAAATCAAATCGGCTTCTGTTTCTAAAAAAATTCCGGCAAATTCCTCTTTGAATTTCGATCAAAGTATCACAGTTGCAAAACCGGCGCTCTGGAGCACCGAAACTCCCAATCTTTATACCCTGGTAACGCAGGTTCTGGAAGGCAAAACGGTGTTGGATAACGAAACCAATGCGTTTGGAATCCGGAGCATCCGCTACGATGCAGCCAAAGGTTTTTTTCTGAATGAAAAACCGATGAAAATGTACGGAGTCTGCCTGCACCACGATGGCGGCGGAGTAGGCGCTGCTGTGCCGCTCGGTATTTGGGAATACCGGTTCAATAAGCTGAAAGAAGCCGGAATCAATGCTATCCGCACGGCTCACAATCCGATGGCGCCCGAATTTTATGACCTTTGCGACCGGATGGGATTCCTGGTGATGAACGAGAATTTCGATACCTGGGAATACGCCAAAAATCCTCACGATTACCACCTTTATTTCAACGATTGGTGGGAGCGCGACCTCACAGCCATGATCAAACGCGACCGAAATCACCCTTCTGTGGTGCTTTACAGCGTTGGGAATGAGATTCGTGATAATCTAAACAACGAAGCCGGCTTCAAAAAATACAAACAGCAGCAAGATTTGGTTCATAAACTCGACCCGACCCGTCCGGTTACGATGGCGCTTTTCCGCCCGAATGTGTCAGGGGTTTACAACAACGGTTTTGCTGATATGATGGATGTTGTAGGTCAAAATTACCGTCCGGGAGAATTGCTGGCTGCTCACGCGCAAAATCCGAAGCGCAAAGTCATTGGAACTGAGAACGTGCATGATGTGGAAACATACGTTGCATTGCGGGATAACGAATTTATGATGGGGCAGTTCCTGTGGCCCGGTTTTGATTATTTGGGTGAAGCACTTTGGCCTCAGATTGCATTTGCTGAAGGGCTTTTTGACAAAGCCGGAGGCTGGAAGCGCAACGGATTGCTTCGCAAAGTGTGGTGGGGTGGAAAACCAGCCATTTCTGTAATCAGACGGGCTGACAATGCCGGGCGCGGTGAGTGGGTGCACGATTGGACGCCGATGGATCCGATTACCTACGAAGAGGCTTATATAGAAGTTTTCTCAAATGCAGAAGAAATTGAGATTTTTGTAAACAATGAATCTCAGGGAATTCGAAAAGTTTCGAAAAACCACGAACCGATCCGGATGAATATCAACTATTTCAAAGGAGAACTGCGTGCCGAAGCTCGCACAAACGGAAAAGTGGTTGCAACGGAAGTTCATAAAACCGCTGGTTATCCTGCTAAAATCAAATTGATTCCGCATAAAACTTCGATTGCGAATAACTGGAACGATGTCTCGATTGTGAAAGCTGTTGTAACTGACGATAACGGCGAACGAGTGCCTGACGCCGATCATTTGATTGAATTTTCGATAGAAGGAGCGGGAATTATCCTTGCTACCGATAATGGAGACGTGCTGAGCCATGCTTCTTCCAAAACGGGCGAGCGAAACGCTTACTACGGTGAATGTTACGCCATTATTCAAGCAAATAAAGACAGCGGAACCATTAAATTAAAAGCAAAAGCGGAAGGAATTGAGGGTGAGTATGAGACGGTGATAGAGGTGAAGTGATGTCTTGAATGATTATTGAATTTACAATATAATTTTCAACTAATTCTCATTTTATGAAAAGAACTTTTTCATCCATCGTGTTTTTTGCACTTATTATTTCAGCTTTATTCACTGCAAAAGCGGAAGTAACTTTACCTAATATCCTCTCTTCCAATATGGTACTTCAGCGTAATTCTTCAGTTCCGATTTGGGGAAAAGCTGATGCAGGCGAAGTCGTAAAAGTAAGTTTTGCTGGACAAACAATCGAAACTACTTCCGGTACAGATGGAAAATGGTCAGTTTCGCTGAAGCCGATGAAACTGAATTCCAAGCCCGCTGATTTGGTAATTTCCGGGAAAAATACGATTACTTTATCCAACATACTAGTGGGCGATGTTTGGCTCTGTTCCGGTCAATCGAATATGGAATATCCACTCGATTATCGATTGAAAAAATATGCAGCTCCGGCAAAAGGTGAGGATTTGGCTATGCAAGAATTGGACAAGCCAAAAACGAATAAAATCCGCTATATTTTAGCCGAAAAGAAACAAAATGTAAGCGATATTGTAACAGTTGGATGGATTACTGCTGATAATACAGAAGTGCTCAACAACGTTTCTGCAGCCGCTTATTTCTTTGCCAAAGAAGTATTTGAGAAAACGAGTATTCCGATAGGTATTATTTCCACTTCGTGGGGTGGAACTGCCATTGAAGAGTGGACGCCGGCATTTGTTTATGAGAATTCAGCTGTTTTTGCAAGCCAGATTAATGCTTCAGACAAGAAAATAAACGGTCGGATAGCTGGAAATAAATACGACAGTATGCTCTATCCGATTGCGCCTTTTGCAGTCAAAGGGATGCTTTGGTATCAGGGCGAAACGAACTGCATGACTGAAGATCAGGGCGTTTATCCTGAGAAAGTAAGATTGATGGTCGATCTGTACCGCTCGCTTTTCAATAATCCGAAAATGCCGTTCTATTTTGTGCAGATTTCACCGTATCTTTATTCCAAACGCACAAAAGATCCGAAACAGCATACCGAAGAACTGCTGCCGGAATTCTGGGTGGCACAGGAAAAATGCCTCGAAATTCCATACACAGGCATGGTTGTTACAACCGATTTGGTGGATAAACTTTCTGATATCCATCCTTCTTACAAATGGGAAGTCGGACGCCGATTGGCTTTGATTGCGCTGGCAAAAGATTATAAGAAAAAGGTGGTTTATGAAGGGCCTGTGTACAAATCTATGACAGTGAAAGGCAATAGAATCGAACTCTCTTTCAAAAGCAAAGGTGGCAACTTAATCAGCAGTGATAATCAGCCTCTTTCCTGGTTTACGATTTCGGATAATGGGAAGTATTTCGTTCCTGCAAAAGCAGAAATTAAAGGTAAAAAGGTTATTGTTTGGTCGGAAGAAGTAGAAAGTCCAACACATGTCCGTTTTGCCTGGAACGAACGTGCAATACCGAATCTGTTTAACAGTGCTGGTTTGCCAGCTGTCCCGTTTAGGACTGAAAAGTAGATTTTAAGCATTTCAATTTATCGAAAATCTTTTTGTTGGCATTTAGAATTCAATAATTTTTTGGAAGTAATTTCATTTTTGTACTTTTGTTGGTGTAAATTTTTCTCAAAGATTTAATTACTAAACAAAGAAAGCTTCATTTATTAAAACCGAATTCAATAAAATTAAACACTATGTTTCTAAATCGCAACATCAAAATTCCTAATAGAAACGCGTTTTATCACTTCATCATCGGCCTGATATTTCTTGGAATGGCCGGTTGGGTTGCCTCCGAAGGGATGGAAAAGGAGAAGGGTATCGATCAGTTCGACTGGGTGTATATCGGTATTTTCTCCATGGTGGGAGTTTGGTTCAGCATCAAGGGGTTAAGTTCGATTTTCCGAAAAGCTTATATCCGCGTAGATGATGAGAAAATCGCCGTGAAGCCTGATGAATTTACCAAATCTGAAACTATTTTATGGAGAAACATCCAAAAAATAATTGCTGTGGATAACAATTTCGATATAGTAAGAAAAGATAATTCGGTTTATACCATCCATTTTTCATATTATACCTATCAAAATGCCGAAGATCTCAAAGAGGCAATAAGGAATACTGCCAAAGAAAATGGAATAAAAATCGAGGAAAATTAACATAAAACAACGTCTTTGTGTTAATTATCATTAAAATTAAAGGTGTGAAGTTGCGTTTTCACACCTTTTTTCATCTTTATAATAAACCCCAAAATATTTTTATTATGAGAAAAACATTGTTATCCTTTTTAGTCATTTTTGCATTGGCCGGATGTAGTGAATACGGCGATAAATCGGGCTTAAGTGAGAGTACAGCTGATTTTGGATTGTCTTCAGGAAAATACTCCGGCGATGGAGTTTCAGGACCAGCAGCTGGAGAAGGGCAAGGTCAGGGCGGAGCTCAGATTGAACCGGGACAGATTACAGCCGGCGAATGGTCTGATTTGGCCAACTGGAATTTTTGGAATAACCTGCCTCAGAAGGAAGAGTTTGCAAAAATGCATGAGTATTGGTCATACAATTTGAAAACACGCATTTCTGTTCGGCTCAAAGATAAATCTTCCAACAAACTTATCAATATCCCGATACAACTGCTGAATTCCAGCGACAAAGTTTTGTGGGAAAGCATGTCTGACAATGACGGTAAAGCTGAGCTTTGGGCATCATTGACATCGAATAAAACCGTGGAAGCCAAAGGACTGAAACTAAGAATCGGTTCAGAAGTATTTGAGAATGTGATTCCATTTTCCGAAGGTGTAAACCAGCTTACGTTGAATATTTCCGAACCATCACAGCCTAAGAAAATTGATGTGGCATTTATGGTGGATGCAACCGGATCGATGGGAGATGAGATGGAATACCTGAAAGTGGAGCTGGTGGACATTATCAATCAGGTGAAAGGCAAAAATGCATCTGCCATCATTAATACCGGTGCCGTATTTTATCGCGATGAAGGTGATGATTATGTTACGAGAAAATCAGATTTTTCAACCGATTTGAAACGTACAGTAGATTTTATCAAAAACCAGCGAGCCGATGGTGGCGGTGATTATCCGGAAGCGGTTCACACTGCACTGAATGTGACGCTAAAAGACCTCCAATGGTCCTCAAATGCAACTTCCAGAATCGCATTTTTGGTGTTGGATGCACCGCCTCACTACGAACCACAGATCGTTTCAGACATTCATAAATCGGTTGTGCTGGCAAGTTTGAAAGGGATAAAATTAATTCCTGTAACTGCGAGCGGCATTGACAAAAATACCGAGTTTCTGATGCGCTACATGGCCATTGCAACCAACGGTACGTACGTTTTCATCACTAATCACAGCGGAATCGGAAATAACCATATCGAACCTTCCATTGGAGAGTATGAAATAGAATATCTGAATCAATTGATTGTCAGGTTAATCAATAAATACCTGGAATAGAACTAGTAGTAGGATTGTTTTTATTGAAAAGGATTGGCCGGGTGCCAATCCTTTTTTATTCATCAAAATCATATCCAGCCTGACAGGTCAGACATTGCAGTCCATA
>CAZIRA010000021.1:23410-31004 GCA_964541615.1 uncultured Paludibacter sp. | reverse complement strand
TAACAATATTAATAAATAGTTTATGGGAAAGTTCACAATATTTAAATTTTTAACACAACTTTAACATAACAAAAAGATACAAAATGCATATATAGCTGACAAACTGATAGTTAATATTCGATATTATTGTTGTCCGCTAAAACCTTAATTTCGCCCTTACAGGGCTTAGTAATTTACCAAGAACTTTATTTCTACCAAAATTACGGCACTATGTGCCTTCGCAAAGCCTCGTAGAGGCGAGATTATGGTAGTATAAGTTCCACCCTGAATAGCAAGCCCCGTAGGGGCGAAACCATTTTATCTTATTGATTATTTGCCATTTGTGCATTTTCACTAATTTTATATCGGACAACAATAATCTGTAATATATCCGAATCGAATCATAAGAAAATTACAGTGAGACACTAATCATTCGGCTGACTTTAAAGGAAAAAAATCCACCTGAACCTCTTCGGATGGATTTTTTATAATCGCATGTAAATTATTCAAAACCTGCCAGAGGCCCCGACAAGTCGGGATAAACGAGGCAAGCTCAAAATTCACAGTTCATCACTCAGTTACAGTCTTGCATGATCAGGTGAAGTTGAATTACCTTTTCAATAGGGTAGTCGTATAAGTGCTTTCCGTATTCGATTTGACAGAAATTATATACATGCCGGCAGGTAAGCCGGTCACTGATAATGCATTCCCGGCAACATCCATTTGTTTTATTTTTTTCCCAACAAGCGAATAAATGGATATTTCTTTTGCTTCTTCACCGTTTTTCATCAAAAAAGTAATCCGGTCAGTGGCTGGATTTGGGAAAATCTGAAAATTTTGTTGATGGATTTCTTTAGTGGAAGAAGTCAGACACCCGCTAAAGATGGTACTGACAATCGTGTCGTTTTTTGGGACAATAATTAATCTGTCACCGTTCCAGCCACCGGTTTTTAAATGTGAATCGGAGCAGGCAGCGGGAACGGTTTCCCGATATTCCTGGTAATTTGTCCAGCTGTTGTTTCGGACAAAATAATAAATCAGCATATCTCCCGGAGTAAGTTCCAGCCGGACGCTGTACAGGTTGTTGCCGACCGGCTCCATGGCTGTAAATGCCCAGCCTGAGAGTTCACCTGTTATGTAGACGCCTTTTGAAACATCCTGGCCGGTCATATCCACATGAAAAGTCACTTTGCACTTGTTGTTTTCAGTATAATTACCCGGATTAGTCCATTTTCCACCTCCGTTCTCCATGAAATTTCCCGTGGAAGAATCAAAAAACGAAACATGTTCCTGTGATGAACCAACGCCCCAGGGAGAAGCTATATTCGTACAGATTTGAGCCGGTTCCCAAAATACAACGCCGACACCACCTGCCGTTTTAACCGCTTTGGTATAATCAATCATGTATTTCAGTTGATTTTCAGGAGTAGCAGGAAGATATGCCGGATCAGCAGTGTTTATTATATTGTTTGCATTATCACACCAGTATGTAGTTGACCAGAGATACCCGACTTCGGCAACCATAACATCATAGTTCGGGAATTTTGTTTTTAGAGTCTTAAGAGTTGATTCTAATGCTGAAATGCTCCCACCGTGCCAGGCGTAATAATAGGAAATACCCATTATGTCAAAATCAGTTATTCCATTATTTATAACATTCTGATAATTCCACAATTGGTTCGACAAATTTCCTGAGAAATGAAGTACAATTTTGGGATTAATGGATGCAGTTGCTCCAACATCCCTTATGCTCTTTATGGCCGAATTGAATAAAACGGCATGACGGGACCAACTGGAACTTACAGTTGATTTTATTTCAAAACTGTTGTTATCCTGAGGAATATGGCATAAAATTCCGGGATTAGTTTCATTCCCGACTTTTACCAAATCAGGCATTAAATTTTCTGAATCCAGCGTGGTAAGTACTCTTTTCGTGTACCGGTAAACAGAGTCAGCAAGAACGTTTACATTAGCCGATGCGGCAATCCAGCTACGTGGGACTAATTGTCTGCCCGGGTCTGCCCAAAAGTCAGAATAATGGATATCAAGCATTACCTTCATCCCTTTCTGCTTTGCACGGCTGATAGACTTTTTCACATCATCGAAATCGTTGTAGGTTGGTTTTACACCCTCAGGTTGGTTTAATACTCCCTGCCACCAGCCGGGATCATACCATAGTCTAATTCTGATCAGGTTTGTGCCTTCATCAGCCAGGATTTGATAAACATCTTTAGCCGCATTATTCTTTTTATACACAGCACCGGCATCTTCCCATTGATTCACGGAAGATAAATCATGCCCATAGTAAAACTGCTGGCTGAACAGATTTACAGATGCAAACCATAACAAGAATACAAGACCTGTTTTTATTGAAATTTTCATGCGTTAATAATTTGTTTTTTAGTTGTCGCATGGAACTCGCATGTCAGATTTTCATCATCTTTGTTGAACCACCGTGTTCATGCTCGTTTCATGCGTTCTCAAAATAGACACCGAAGTGTTGATTCATATATTATTCTCTGAAAATGAAATATTTACAAAAATACTTATATTTCAACAACCTACCGCAGGCGGATTAATGGAACTTGTGAAAGCTCAACGAGTTTATTTTATAAGAGATACAAACCAGTTCCCCCCTACATGACTTCGATCCAGTTTCAGGACTTCGTCGAACGATTTCCTGGCTTCTGCGGTTTTTCCTAATCCCAAATAACCAAGACCGATGACGTAGTGGCAGTGAACCTGATTCAGTTTGCTGAGATCTTCTTCCCAAATGGCTAAATCAGGTAATGATACTGCAAAATAATCAATCTCACAATGATCACCCATGTGCTTTTCTCCGTGCTCAATCAAAGCATTGAATCTCTCGTCAGCCTTGCCTGTGTTTCCAAGTAATTTCCAGGCCATGCCCTGATAGAAGATTTTATCAGGACTTTGGTCGTTGTAGTAAAACGCCTGTTGCGGTTCCTGAACGCCTTCTGTGGCTTTTGTGAGCCATTTTTGCGCATTATCGTTATCACCAAGTTTCAGGTAAACCAATCCTTTGTAATATTCCACATCATTTTCGGCAATCGTGGAAAGTTTCCCTTCACCTAAATTGTGCGGATATGTATCGGTTTCGTTCAGTAATTTCAGCGCTTCACCGTAGTTGCCGTTTTCAATTGCTTTTTCAGCCAAAGCCAGTCTGCTCAGCACATACTGTCCCACGATTTTCCCCTCGCCGCCTTCCCAAGGGTGGAAATGACGGGAATTTATCAATTCGTATGCTATTTGAAAATCGCCGGTCATATTGTAAAGCACCGTTCTTTCAACGCACAAATCGTCTCTTTCTTCCACAAGATTTTTGTGTTTCACGAAATTTGCCAACCTTTCTGACGGTGCTGCATTAAACTTTTTGTACAACTGATCCAATTCCATAAAAATTCTCGAATCGGATTGATCAAGCAGGAATGCCTTTTCCAGCAGTTGCTTTGCCTCCTCTTTTTTATTGAGTTTGTTGTAATACGCCAATGCTAAATTCCGCAAAGCAGTCGGAAATTTATCGTCCAAATTTATGGAATTTTCCCAACAATTCACGGCATTTTCGTATTGTCTTGCGCCGTACCAGAAATTACCCAGATAATAGTAAGCTTTTGCTGAATTCGGATTCAGTTTTACGGCACTCTCCAGCACTAAAACTTCTTCCGGTTTGTTCGGGAAACAGTAGTCCGGCGGAAGTAATTCGGCTTTCTCGTAATGCATTTTAGCCTTTTCCAACTCATTTTTCAGGAAATAAACATAACCCTTAAAATAGCTGATCATCGGGAATTGGCTGTCTCCGGTTATTTCCAGTAACCTGAGCGCTTCATCATACAACCCGGCACTCCAAAAGTCGATGGAATACTCCATGTAGGTGTGAACTTTCGATTGGAGTAACCTGGAAATCTCATTTCGAATTTCAACATTATCGGTGAGTAAATATTTCTCAAAAATAACTCCGATATTAAATGCATCTATTTCCAGTGAATCTTCAATCAACTTCAACGCCTCTCTTTTTCTCCCCAATTTTCTCAAAATCGAAGCTTTCAATTGCCGTGCTTTATGATTGTGCCAGTTTCTGATCAGCGATTTTTCCACATGCTCCAGCGCAAGTTCAAAATCACCTCTTTGGCAGTCAATCTGCGCAATTGAAAAATAAGCGGCATCCTGCCATTCGCTGTTCCAGGCAGATTTGTAAAACGCATCGTACGCCTCGTCAAACTTACTTTGATATTTCAGCGAACAACCAAGATTGTAGTACGGCTCGCCGTTGTAAGGATTCGGATTATGCCTTGTGATACTTTTGATTGCTTTTTCAAAACAGGGCTGCGCCTTTGAGAACTGTCCTTTTCTCAGATAAAGCAGTCCAACTGCATTGTTGCAGCGGACATCGTTTTCATCTCTGAGGAGTGCTTCATTGTAATAATCGAGTGGATTATACGTGGCGTGTCTGTACTGCTCCAGGTGCAATCCTGATAAATAAAGTTCCTCAATCGTGTCAATTTCAGCCGGTTTTAAGACTGCTTTTGCAGGTTCGGGAATTGCTGATTCCGGTTCTTTCCTTGTGTTATAGGACAATAATTCTCTGCCGTTTTTATCTAAAATTGATAAAATTAAATTTTCTTTACAGAAATAATCAAATTCGTATGTTACCGGATTTTCAGGAGAAATGTGGGTCGTTTTTTCAAAAACAGAAATTCCGGATTCATTTTTCACCAGGATATTTACATCTTCAAATTTTGAAGTGGTGTAAACAATCACTGTTGCCACATTATTTTCAATATAAATATTGGCAAGGACGTCTTTCGTGGCATTTTTCACATAATCTACTTCCGAATAAGGCATAAAATACTGCTTCCATGATTTTTCCTCATACGGGTGCAGCCAACTGAAATCAGGCTGATTGTCGGTGAAAACTCCCGTCATCAATTCAATGTACGGTCCATCTTCATCGGTCAAATTCCTGTCCCAGGCCTGACCAAAGTCACCGTTTCCCCAGGTCCATTGCTTCTTTCCCGGTGAAACGTGGTGGTTTGCCACGTGCAGAAGTCCGGCTTTTGCATCTTCTTCATATCCGCCCACAAAATTATATTTTGACAAAACCGCCATATAGGAAGTAGGAACAGGTATGTTTTTATATTTTGAGATATCAACTCCTGCCGAATAATCATGCTTGTAGTAAGTTCCGCTTGCTATTGGAAACGAAGAAACATCACGTTTGCCGTGGTCAAAAACAGCGTGGACATCGGGTGGAAACACTGATTTATAATCATCGTGTACTACAACTGCCGGATTAGCCCACCAAAGAAAAGTCTGAGGAAAATTCGTGCGATTATACACTTTCACTTTAATCTCGATGTAAGCAGTGTCCGGATAGAGTGTAAATCCCTGCATTCCCTTTGTCCTGAACATCCGCTCCACCTCACTGCACCAGACCGTCACGCTTCCATCTTCATGCTGTTCAATCATGCTTTCCGTAGGCAGAAAAGTGCTCGGACGGTGGTGCTGCGGCCAGTTAAATTCAATCCCGCCTGATATCCAGGGCCCGGTCAGGCCTACTAATGCCGGTTTAATTACCTGATTATAATATACAAAATGACGTTGTTTTATCTTATCATATGCCATCTGTATTCTTCCGCCCAATTCCGGCAAAATCATCACTTTTATGTGTCTGTTTTCGAGAAACATAGCTTTGTAGGGCATATCCTTTTTCACATCCTGAATTTTTTCAATCACCGGATACGGATAAACTACGCCGGAGCTCCCCTGATACACTCTATTTTCAAGAAACATCGGGTTTTTCTCTTCTTTCCCGGTTTCATACGTCGGAAGCAAAATTGTTTCTTCCCATGCCTTCACAACTCCGGCCTCATCTACTGTAGACCTGATCAGATATTTCTTTCGTTCGTTCATAATAATAATAATAATAATAATACCTGCCCCCCCTAATCCGTCAACTGACGGAGGAATATTGAGCTATTGTCATTATTTATTGTATTAATTAATTCCTATTCAGTTTTTTTATTTGTAATTGAGAAAGAATGAAAAAATCAATGATTACCATCAATCTTACTCTTTGAATCTTCCTCTTCGGGGGATTTAGGGGGTTATAATCTCCTTCTCAATCTCTTCCAGCGTTTTACCTTTCGTTTCAGGTAAATATTTTTTCATAAAGAAAAATCCGCCTAAACAGATCAATCCGTAGAGCCAGAACGTACCGTACGAACCAAGCCCTTTGTTTAACAGCGGAAAAGAGAATGTCAGGATAAAGCAGGCCGTCCAAAGTGCAAATGTGGATACTGCCATAGCTTTCGCTCTGACTTTGTTTGGGAATAATTCGGATATAACTACCCAGGTGATTGGAGCTAAGGTCATAGCATAGCAGGCAATTGCCATTACTACCAGAATAAGCATAGCGATTCCTGTCACCTGAAAATAATAGCCAAGTCCCAAAACGGCATAAATGCTTGTCAGACCTATAGTCCCGAGAAGCATCAGGGATTTTCTTCCCAACTTGTCTACCGTATACATTCCTACGAAAGTGAATATCACATTTACAACTCCGGTAATAACAATATTAAACAGCATGTCTGAAACCTGATACCCTGCCGAAGAAAATATCTCCTGTGCATAGTTGAAAATTACATTGATACCGCACCATTGTTGAAGTACCGCGATCACAATTCCGATGATAATGATTTTAGTCATTTTACCCTGAAACAGAGATTTCAGGCTTGAACTATCCGTGCTTTTATTCGTGGTTGATAATATTTCTTTTACCTGCAATTCAGCGTATTCGTTACCACCCAGTTTTCTGAATGTCTTTAACGCTCTGTCCGGTTTATTATTTATAGTCATCCATCTTGGACTTTCAGGGATGAAAAATACAAAGAGAAAGTACAGCAGTGCAGGAACAGCACAAACCCAGAACATCCATCGCCATCCATCCTGGACATTCCACGAAGTGAGAAAATCTTCTGTCGGAATGATTGGTTTCGCTATCAGCCAGTTTACAATCTGTGCGGACAAGATGCCTAAAACGATTGTCAGCTGATTGATTGATACAAATTTGCCCCTCACATCGGCTGGTGATATTTCTGAAATGTACATGGGGGAAACAGTGGACGCTATGCCTATGGCAACTCCTCCGAAAATACGGTAAGCGATGAGTACTGAAACGGTATGAGAAAATCCGGTTCCGATGGAAGCTGCAACAAATATAAGTGAGGCAATAAGCATCAGCGGTTTTCGTCCATATCTGTCTGCCAGTGAACCGGAAATTGTTACGCCTATCAAACAGCCCAAAATAGCACTTCCCATGACCCAGCCCTGCAGAGAGGGCATGTGGCCGATATTGAAATAGGCTTCGTAAAATGGTTTTGCACCACCGATAACTACCCAGTCATAGCCGAATAAAAATCCACCTAATGCTGCTGTTAACGATATTAAAAGGAGGTAGGTACTATTCGTTTTTGAGGACAAAGAGTTTTCCATAGGTTGTTTTTTTTAATTTGAATATCAATCAAAAATCTGAATTAGAAAAGATGATACAAAATAACCGATCTTTTTCAGAATAAAAAATGTATGTTATTTTGCA